>NZ_QORY01000022.1:0-92758 GCF_008368755.1 Bacillus sp. AR2-1 | reverse complement strand
TATGTGGTTTTTCATCGACACCCATCCCCTTTTACTAGCAAAACGAATATATCACTATCGTATCACATTTAAATCGAAATACTGCGCTAGGTACATATTTCGCAAGAAATCTATCCAAAACAAACGATATAGTATCCATTAAGCGAATTAATTAAGCATGGAATTAGATGTAGACTATTGAATACGTATTTTGTTTTTTATTAAACAATACGGTACGTGAAATTTTAAATTTTCTCTTATAAAAAAAGCCCCTTGAAAGGAGCACTTATTTTACAAGATACTGTTTAATTTCTTTTATTAATAGTTCTGCACCTTCTGGACTTAATGTGATCTTACCATTTGCTAATGCCATGTTACGATTTGACACTTCTCCTGTTAATGCACAAACACCACCAGGCTGATACTTCTGTAAAATAATATCTTCACCTTCTACAAAAATCTCTAATGGCGATTTTTCTTTAATACCAAGCGTATTTCTAAGTTCCTTTGGAAGTACTACACGTCCTAATTCATCTACTTTTCTAGTCACTCCAGTTGCTTTCATCTATTCTCTTTCCCCATTTCATTATTAATTTGTACGCAAGTTATTCTTGACTATTGTAACAGGATTTCGCCATACATGAGTAACATAAAAATCCAAAAGCCAACGATCATAACAAGTAATTCTTTAACCTTTTGCTGAAAGGAAATACGACCTTCTTCCATTCTACATACCCCTTTTCTCTACAACTTTTTATATGTTAAAATAAGAGGGAAAGAAATGTACCAATTTCTTTCCCAGATGGTCACTCATGACTTTGCTCTTTGTTTGCTTCTTGCAAATGAAGAGCTTTTATTTTGCATACTTATACTTGCTTTCTAACATCGCATAACGCAATAGCTTTAACTTTGTCTCTTTTTTCAACGCTTTCCACTCAGATACAGCAATCTTCATTCTTCATTCCTCCATTACTTTGTTATTTATTTAGACTTATAAGTTCCATTTGTAAATTTTTTTAATTTCTTTATCACTAAACCCTTTATGGATAGCGAAGATTTCTGGAAAATCAGAGATACACAAATCAATAATTGTATTGTCAGTTGTTCTTATATAATAATACTGAACAGCCCCTTCATAATTCGAATATAAATAGTATTTATGAATTTTATAATTTAATCCATTTTTCTCTAATAGGGGGCACCATACATGCCCATCAACTTAAGAGATTTTAGTACCCCCAAGTACAAAAAAAGAGTCTGGATTTAGACTCTTTTTTTTAGATAGTTCAATTTTTGATACGTATATGTTTTAACATGTTTATTTATAAAAGAAGTTAAAACCCTTTATTTATAAGAATTTTTTTAATATCTCACTTGTTATTCCCCCATTTCGAGGGGATGGGCAAAGATACCCTTGTATGGATGGGATCAGATATACACGCTACCAGTTGCGCCTATCCTTCCTTTTGATGAGCCTTGTTTACAGATGCATGTTAGGTACATATTTTAATCAAGAATGACTGCATCATTTAAGTTGCTGGACTGAATTTGAACTTTTGATTCGTGCTACCGTTAAAAGGTTTTACTAAAACCTTCGTTCCATTTGTAGTATTAGGTACATCTAATACTAAATTAGAATTTTCGTAATTTTCCAGATAAAAATACCCATTTCCTGCATCTTTAATTACCCAATACTGGCTGTAATATGAATTGTTTGGTACACCCTCTGCAGAAGAATCTCTCGAAATCCAAGTTAACACGATATTTTCATTTGATCGATTTTTAATTTGATATGCATCTTTACTTGCATTATATACGAGATTCCACTTTTGATTAGTCCCGTAACCATTTCCGTATATTTGAACAATGTTTCCAACGACTCCCTGTGATTTCTGTGCTAGGTCTACAACACTACTATTATTTAAAGCCGTAACGATTTGATAGGGACCTTCTGGTACTGGTAGCTCTGGTTTTGGTGGCTCTGGTTCTGGTGTTAACGGAAAGAACTCGATTTTGTAGATGGAAAGATTGCCACCACTTTCGAGATCCATTGTCAAATCAAATCTATTATCTGTAGTAGTGATGGTGAAAATATCCAAATACTTAAAGGCTTTATAGTTTAATCCCCCTGAATGGGTAGCCGTTACAGTATGCCTTGCCGTTTGTGTCGCACCGCCAGTGGTGTTCCATTTTCTCATGATTAATTGACAATCTCCACTACTTGCATAACGAATTCGAACACGATAATTTTTTCCTAAAAGTCTTGTAGTTAGAGGGAGCGTCCAAACAGAAAAACCAGACATTTGGACTAAATCCCCGCCTGTACTTCCAGGACCTTTTACAACTGAGGCATTATCTCTAATTCCATTAGCCTTGACCGCTGGAATTTGAGTGATTTTATCCGAAGCTATACTATTGTTTGGATCTACACTATTGTGTGTCCATCCTAGGGCAACAGCGCCTAACTGTTTATATTGCGGATAAACAAAAGGGGCATTTTCTCTTACAGGCTCATACTTTATCCATGATAATCGATGTTCTGGAATCTGACTCGTTCTTCCTCCTGGCCTATAAATATAATTTAGCGGTCCCGCAGCCCAAAAAGGATTTTTTTCCTCTATCGTTCCGAATTTATTCCGAAATATCAACTCTGTATTATAACCACCACTATAAAACTCGAACCATCTTGGTTCAAACCACTGCTGTGTATTTATATGAGTAATCCCTTCAGCATAATCCAAGGGATTTAAGGTTGTAGTATGCGTTCCAGTCGTACCAGCTAGTGGCAAAACTTCAGGTGTCGCAAGCGTTTTTTGTACAGTGGATTGCAAGCCAGTCGCAATTTCGCCAGAAGTCCAATCACTACTACTTCCATTTCCATTAATTTGCCTCAATTGAAAACTAAGTTTATTTAGCCATGTAAATAAGTGAGGTGTTGGAATCATACGCTCTTCTATAGAATCTCTTGTATTTTGGGAATCATCACTTCGGTATGTTGTCCCACGTATATCTGTATATAGTTCTCGTGTTAGTTCTGATTTTATCCCGAATGAAGTCGGATACAAGCCTGGATCATATGTTGGCCATAAAGAAACAACATCCAAGATCATAATTGTCATGTCTCTTCGACACGCATTATATAAATTCCAATTCTCTAAATTCTGGTATTCACCTTTCGACCAACGAACAGCTCCCATATATGGATTTCCTTGCTCATGACATTCATTCAATTGTGGATCATAATCATTTATTTGTTGTGGGCTACAATTTGGTTTTTCTTCTTCTCGCCACCCCTGATTATAATGAATCCATGGATAGTCACAGGGAGTGGCGTTTAATGTTTTAGCCTTCTCCAGCCCTTTATTGTACGTATTCACGCAATAATCGGTATAATCATTCAGCCTATCTAGGAGTTCATCATGATTGGTTTCAATTGTAGCAGGGTCCATCCCCCATTGTTCTCCAAACTGCACAGCATCTCGCAATAACAGCAAGTGAAGGTTCGCTGCTTGCGCATAAACAGCGAGTAATAGAATTTGAGAGTCCCCTCCTGTAGTGCCAGGACTAAATTGTGGCATGGCAGCTATAAAAGCGGTATCAGCGGCGTTCCACCTCATAAGTACTTCTTTTTGCAAAGCCTGATTCGTAGGGTTTGCGTGTAAATCATCTAGCGCTTTTATATATCTATCCACCACAGCTTGTAATCCCTCTAATTGAGTTATTGCTTCATCATACATTTGTTCATTTAGCTCTTTTTTAATAAGAATTTCTACTGCATCGATCATCTCTTCCCATTGTTTTTGATTTGAAATAGTCCTCCATAGTATTTTAGAGATAGCTGAAAGAATCCCACCTGCTATTTTCCATGGTGATAATCCAAAAGTGTTGGTGGGATTCCCGGCATTTATAAGGGTTTGGGTAACTTCTGATGTAGTTTGGAGTGCAGCGTTTGTAACTGCTTTCTGTTGACGAACAGAGAGACTCTGTTCTCTATCTTTATAATTCATCCCTTGGAATTCAGAACCTGGTTCCTGCGCAAGGGGGACTTTGGCTTAGAACCAGTATCCATGATTTCATTTTCATTGTTATTGGAATTTTGATTCATGTATAAACCTCCTTGTATATTTCTTTTTTATCGTAACATGTGTGATCGCTTGTATAGGGTATCTTTGCCCATCCCCTGAGAAAGGGGAATAAGATTAATTCATAAGAAATTTAAATGTAATGTAAAAAATTGTACCTTGTGGGATAGCTAAAAATATAGAATTTTTCTTTTCAAAAATACAACTTATCTATATTTGAAATATGTCGATACAATTGTAGAAGATTTGAAATGTATATTTTAAAGTTTAATTTAAATCTAATTTGGGGTATTTTGTCTTAATCCCACTTTTCGGGGGATAGGCAAAAACACCCTAATAGTAAAAAATATAAATCCTCCTTTCTAATATTGATTGTAATTTTTATCTCGTCATTTAAAGGGAATATTGGGGAGTAATATATGGCAAATCTCTTGCTTTTATGACAGACGAGAAATACGAGTAAAAAAAGTCACATCTAATTGCGCCTGTCAAATGTTTAGGAATGACTTTTTCTGTAAACATTCTACAAATATATCCAATTACCTCTAAGTTTCATAGTGATCATTATTGTGGTAGCACCACATCACCATCAAGTTAAGATAAATTTGTATCCATATAGCGAAAAAATCGCTATTCTTTTTGTAGAAATATGCAGAAAGGATGGCATTTTTTATGAATCTTTCGATTCAAGATGAACTCCAATTATTTGCTGAGGAATTATATCAATATTTTACTCCTTCATTTTTAGAAGAGCTTGCTAGAGAGCTAGATTTTGTTCAACGAAAGCGTAAATTTTCAGGACATGACTTAGCCACTATCTGTGTTTGGATGAGTCAACGGATAGCGAGTGATTCTTTAGTTAGACTGTGTAGTCAGCTACATGCAGCTACAGGGACTCTTATTAGTCCAGAAGGACTAAATAAACGGTTCAATAAAAAAGCTGTTTGTTTTTTAAAACATGTTTTCTCTGCATTATTAAAAAATAAAGTTTATGAAACTTCAGTGATTCCTAGTTCTTCACTAACCCATTTTCAACGAATTCGCATTTTAGCTGCAACGATTTTTCAAGTACCAAAACACTTAGCTAGTGTGTATCCCGGTTCGGGTGGTTGTGCACAAACAGCAGGTATAAAGATTCAATTGGAATATGATTTACATAGTGGGCAGTTTTTAAATTTTCAAGTTGAACCAGGGAAGAATAATGATAAAACATTTGGAACAGAATGTTTAGCGACATTACGGCCTGGCGACCTCTGTATTCGAGATTTGGGTTATTATTCACTGGACGATTTAGATCAAATGGACCAACATGGGGTATATTATATATCGCGGCTGAAATTAAATAATATGGTGTATATCAAAAATGAGTTTCCTGAATACTTTCGAAATGGGACAGTAAAAAAACAGTCTCAGTACATCAAAGTTGATTTAGAACACATTATGAATACCTTAAAACCAGGACAGGTCTATGAAATAACAGATGCTTATATTGGAAAGGATAAAAAACTATTTACACGCGTTATTATATATCGATTAACTGAAAAACAACTTCGAGAACGTAAGAAAAAACAAGTGTATACCGAAAGTAAAAAGGGTATTACGTACTCAGAGAAAAGCAAACGATTAACTGGTATGAACATTTATGTTACCAATATACCTTTGGAATGGGTTCCGATGGAACAAATACATGATTTTTATTCCCTCCGCTGGCAGATTGAAATTATCTTTAAAACTTGGAAATCCTTATTTCAAATTCATGATTGGCACAATATCAAACGAGAGCGATTAGAATGCCACATTTATGGAAAACTCATCGCTATTTTTCTATGTTCTTCTACTATGTTTAAGATGCGACAATTAATTTTACAAAAGAAGAAAAGAGAATTAAGCGAATATAAAGCCATTGGAATGATTCAAGACCATCTATACATTCTTTATCAAGCTATACAGCAAAACACCCGCGAAATAACAAAGATTTTAATCCGCCTGTTCCATCTTCTACAGAAGAATGGACGAAAATCTCACAGATATGAGAAAAAGACTGTCTTTGATATTATGGGTGTTGTCTATGAGTATAATGGATTGAGAAAACAAAAGAAAATTGCATAATTAAAAAAGTGAAACCCGTTAGGGTTTATTTGGTATGCGCATTTTTAAGGATATACTGCTATTTTAAGAATGTTTTAACCCGGCTGAACAAAAGTTCAGTTTGGTTACACTCTTAAATTGATGGGCATGGGGGCACCATATCAAAAAAAGAAAATTGTACGTCTAGACACAATTTGGAGGCAAATTAACCGGTACCTTGTACGTTAAGGAACCGGTTATTACTTACTTTACTACTTTTTTATATAATTTTTTCCGTAATGGTCGCAAATTATTAATATTTGTTTTTAGGTTTAAATTCCACACATAATCATCTTTCAACGTAATATGCTTCCATCCAAGTGGCGATACCCCTTATTGTGATGAATTAGACTTATATTGGTAAAAATTTAAGGGGTTTGGATTCCTTTTGCCGTTTCTGTTCCGTTACTACACAAACCCCTACTTGACAAACATTAGCAGTTTTTTTGTGCTTGTTTAGTAGGATAAAAATATGTTAGCTACCAATTTTTCTGTAGCAGGGCTGAGGGCTATATTTTTTTTGCGGATTAATCCAATAGGTAAAGCGAATGAAATATCATCGATGTCACGAATAGCGTATTGATGTGGATTGGCAACGAAATTGCTAGGTAGCATAGCAATACCAAACCCTTGTATTACAAGATTTAAAACCATCTCCATGTTTGCTGCATCGTAATTAGAGTGTAGATGAAAGCCATGATGAAGAAAAACATGCTCTATTTTTCGCCGATAATCACACAATTGTCCAGTTAAAATAAAATTTTCATCTCCCAAATCACACATGTGAATTTTTTCTTGTGTAGATAATGGATGGTCGATTGGTAGTATCAAACAAAGCTTTTCTTCATATAGCGGATAAAACTCAAGATTTAATTCTGGTGATGGAGGGGGACATAAGGCAATATCAAGTTTGTTAGCGATAATCTGTTGACTAAATTGTTCGGTTACGCCACTTTCAATGGAAAGACAAATTTGTGGATGTTCTTTCATAAATTTTGTTAGTACGGAAATCAAATTTGTTTTGCCAATGGAATCAATGGCTCCAATCCGAATAAGTCCTTTCTGACCGATTGAAAATTCTTTTGCGGTTTCGGTGATTACATCCACTTGATTTAATAAAATATCTGCCTGTTCTTTCACAAGTCTTCCGGCTTCGGTTAGCACCATTTGTTTTCCTTTACGCTCAAACAGTTCGATGCCGAGTTTTTCTTCTAATTGATTGATGTGTAGGGTGATGGTAGATTGTGCATATTGCAGCAGATTTGCTGCTTTTATCTGACTACCACATTGGACAACAGCTTGAAATGTCTGTAACAAACGAATTTCCATGATTCATTCCTCCTGAAGAATAGTTCATTTTTGTTCATATTGACCAATATATCATCGTAAATTACTATTTGTATAGAAGGAGATGATAACATGAAAGATTTATTTTCCGTTGATATCACAAACAGTGAGTGGAAATTTGTTATGGATGGTATAGAACAAATTCCATTACGAGATGAGAATGGTGAACTGCGTTATGTCGTGCGATTTGCACCGGGGGCAAAATTCCCTCAACATACGCATAAGGATACCGAGGAATTATTCGTATTAGATGGAGCCCTTATCAGCAATGATGTTGAGTATGGAGCAGGTTCTTATCTCTGTTATGGATCTAATACAGAACATGAACCATGGTCTGAAAAGGGTTGTTTGGTTTTTGTAATGGAACGTAATGCTGGATAGTGTTTTTCTGTTTCTGTTTTTTTGTGTAGGAAATTATTAATTTTTATTGTTTTCATGCAAACATTGCCACATAGAATGGATAACCTTCATTCTAAGAGGAAACCGTTAATTAGTAGATGCATTACGTGCAAAAGGTGTGGACATTCCAGAAGAATATTTACAACATATACCTCCACTTGGCTGGGAGCATATTACGTTGACAGGTGATTATGTTTGGGACTTAAATGAAAAAACAAATTTTAATAATTTAAGACCATTTAATATGTACTGTTTCTATGAATCTAACCTCATTTTTTGACGATATTGCAATTTCTGAATGTTCAAATTATTATAGGCGCATAGTCTTGATTACTTGAATTATAAATTGTGCTTTTCAATAATACATTTTATTATTACTAATTTCAATAATGAATATGTGCAAATCATCATGAATTTCCTATCATTTGTTTCGTCAAGTAAAGCTCATAATTCTCTTCGATAATTTTATCGTTCTATGGTGGGAGAAGCCGTGTACAGGGGAAATAGGTGTACGATTAATATTGGCAACCCAATATCCAACTGTAACTTCTGTACCTTCTGTTGTGAAACAAATGAGTGATGCAAAGCTAGGTTTTCGCTTACCTACAACAGTAGCATCACAAGTTGTGTTAGATGAGCCTGGATTGGAGAGTTTGCCTACCTTACCTGGAAGAGCGTTATTCAAAACAGACCGGATATATAAATTACAAGTGCCTTATTTATCTGATGAATTGATGAGAGAGCTTTTAAGCGAATATGAGGTGGTTAAACAACATGAGGCACCAGAAACTCAAACAGAAAGCCAGACAAATCGAGATTTTATCGAGTTTAAATAAGCTTGAATTTGCTTCTAGGAGGCAATTGCAAGCAATTCATGCTCTGGGGAGTATTCGAAATGCAAATCGGATTTTGAAGGATCTCCGACAATATTGCCATGTTACCTCGCATAACCGGGAGTATGTTTATTATCTCAACAAAAAAGGTTGTGCCTTACTAGGATTAGAACCGAATGAACGAAAAAAGAAACATCAACTTGAACATATACTTTTAAGGAATGAGGCTTGGATGTGGCTTGGATTTCCCGATTGGAAAACAGAACAAGTAATAAAATTCAGATACCAAAATGAAGAAAAAATAATTGTACCAGATGCTTATTATTTAGTAGATCAAGTCCCACATTTTGTTGAAATTGATAGGATGCAACACATGAAGACGAATGAGGAAAAAATACAATATTATAATTTAATTGCACAGATTTATAAAAAACAAAGAGATATCATATCTAACATTCTATTTTTCACAATATCTAATTATCGTGAGAAGAAATTAGAAAGCTATGGAATGAAATACAATGTATATGTTCGAACATTCTTGTTAAAAGAGGTATTATGAAATAAAAAGCACAAGGGATCTATTTCTCCTTGTGCTTTTTACATATCCCAAAAATCTGTTATTTTAGCGCTTCTATCCACCTTTTTAATAGCCCGGAAGATCTTTTGGATGACAGGGAAGCTTGGTATATGTGATTTGTTATTACATAACCTTGAAATAGTATTCCGACTAACACCAGTTTCTTGTTCTAACTCTTGTTGCTCTATGCCATTACGGTCTAACCATTTTCCTAATTTCGTACGTTTTTTTTTATTGCCTTTCATGAAAGTGCCTTCCTTTCTCATATCCTATTTAACTTTTATTTTGGGCACTTTCAATTAAATTTATACACATACACCTTGAATGATGCATACGTCTTCCCTATGGTGCATAGAATAAAAATAGATAAGGAGAATAAAAGGTTTTTTGTAATTATTTTGTGGAATATAGCATACATAATAATAGCTACAAGATGCGAATAGGCTGAAATATAATTGCATCTTGTTGCAAAGGGTATTCCTAAAAAAAAAAGAAGCTCAAACCCCTTCATATAAAAGAGGCGAGAGCTTTTTTATAGTTTAATTGAATGGCTATAAAAATTAAGTAGAAAAATTTTGATTATCGAAATTTAGTATTGATTGTCGTTCGTTATTTCTTATAAGGTTTCACGACAGTTATCACATACATTTTTAGAATCAGCATGACGATTTTGATGATATTTTTCACATTCATCTTCATATTTTTTTTTTACATTCATTCAAATATTCTTTATCAGTTACAACTTCAATTATTTCATCCATTGTCTTTGGTAGTTCTAAAGAATACCTGATTTCTATACCATGTTTTTGAGCCATGTTAAGTAAGTCAGGGTGCATTTTAAAAGGTGCTCTATCTTTATCTTCGCTAAAGTCTGCTTTATTATCTGTCACAAAATATAAAATTGCATCTTTTTCTTCTTTTAATTTATCAATTAAACTTTGAAATAAGAGGGCATCCCCCATACTGTTTTTGTTTTTATGAAATGGAGCCATGTTTTGTAAAGCCATATCAGTGGCTGCTAATTTTATTTCATCATTGGTATGTATTGGTTCGCCCAAATCTAAAATTTGATCAATTAGTGAAATAGTTCCCTCGTTTACGTATTCAATTTGCTCCGTTATAACCGACTCAGCTTCTGTAATTAATGTATCTAGTTGCATTTTCTTCTCATTGTCTGTAATCATAATATCTCTGAATCTTTTTGTCTTTTTAAACATGTCGTTAAATTCTTTTCTTTTATTAATTATGAGTTTTTCTTTTTTATTTTTATCCCATTCTTTTCTTAACTGTTCTGGAATTAATAAAATAGCATCTTTTTGCAGATTAAGATCAGCTAATTTAGCGAAAAGATCAAAACTACCTTTATCGGCATTATTAATCCAAACACAAGTATCTAAGAATATATATATGTTTTTGTCCCTAAGTATTACATGACCACTAAGTAATGAATGCTCACTCTCTATAGGCTCCATTCTTTTTTTGTTCCTTTTCGAAAAGTCATTAGGTTGAAATGCCCTATAATTTGCATTATCTAGTGTAATATCCACTAATATATCGTAGATATCCATAACTTTCTTTTTGTTCATTTTACCTAACCCCTTTGTGTAGTATATATATAGTTTTATTGTACAGTTAACTATTAATTTAGTGAAATTTTAGTAATTATTAACACTTTATATAATTTTACGTATATCCGTTCCTTTATATAAGACATATCCACTTTTTGGAACGTCTAATCCACTGGCTAAACTAAGAGTTGTTGTTTTGCCTGAACCGGATGGCCCTAAGATAGTATAAAAACTTCCAGTTTGAAAAGAAAAATTTACATTTTGTAAGATTGTAGTTCTCTTATTATTACTTTCATAATGATAATTGATATTTTTAAACTGTAAAATTGTCTCCATATAAATTCTCCTTATTCGTCTTTTAATAAAATCTGTTTTGGATTTAAACGAAGAATTGATAATGCCGGAAGAATCGTTGCTAGCATAGCGATTCCTAATCCAATTCCCCCTACTTTTTCTAAATCTTCAGTTGAAATACTTACATCGATATTATCAACCGGATCAACGTCTGCAGCAGGGTTACCTCTGAATTTAGCTATAGGATCTTCCGGTTTATCTTCATTCTTTGCTATTTCACTAGATAGCAGATTATCACCAACTTTTTGAGAAATTTTCTCTCCTGTTGCTAAAGATAAACCAAAAGCTAATACAGCAATACATAATACCTCAACTAGTAATTGACCCATTAACTTCCACTTTTTCTCGCCTATAGATAACAAAATTCCCATTTCTTTTCTACGTTCCTTAATAGAGAGCATAATTATTAATCCTAAAATCGTTGCACCTGCAATAGACACCATAATTACAATTGTTTTCGAAAAAGATGCAATATTTTCGATTGGACCAATCATTTGTTTATAAACGTTATCTTGTGCATCTAATTCATAGTACGCTGGTAATCCAAATTTTTTTGCTTCCTCTTTAAATGCATCAATATCCTTAGGGTCCTTTAATGAATAGATTGCATTTTCCATTGAATTCATAACAGAATACGGTACATATATTTGATTAGCAGGCTCTAATAAAGCAAAAGATTGTCCTCCAAAAGATGGAGCCTCTTCTTTAGACTCATATATACCTATAATTTCTAGCTCTTTCGTGGTAAGTTCCTCATCCATTACTTCACCTATCTGTAGTTTATCACCCACTTTTAAATTATTTTTTTCAGCTAGTTTTTTTTCAATCATAGCAACGTTTTTTCCTACTGTTTTTGGCGTAATTCCCTCTCCTTCAACAAGTTTTAATTTTTTGTCTTGAGCAGCTTCTAATGAAGAAAAGTCTCTAACACCCTGTAAAGTGAAATTTAAATTATTATTTAGACCAAATGATTGAGCTCCTTCAGATGGTTCGACATTATGAAGCTCTTTCAGCTCAGCAATAGTACTTTTTAGATAATTATAGTGATCTAAATACTTAGAGGTCTTTAATTTATTAGCTTCTTTTTCTTCAATATCAGGTACCTTTCTTGCTTCATTAGCATTTTGATTAATGTTTTGTTCTTCCAAATACTTATTTATATCAATTTTTAAGTTGATATCAGCTCCTAATTGTTTTCTGGCTAAATCGGTTGCTTTACTGGATGCACTTTGAATCGTAAAACCAGCGAATACCAAATTAATAACAACTAGAAAAATAGTAAGTAATATAAGTGACTTTCCCTTTCTTGATTGTAAGCTTAAAAATGATCGTTTAATAAAATTCATATTCCCTAACCTCCCTGATGCCATAGTAAAGTATCAATCTGAAGTTTATATGTAGATTTTCTAGAGATATGTAGAGTTTATATGAGATTCTGGTGCAAAAACTTCAGGATAATTGCAAGTAATCTCTTAAATTTGGACATACAAATAGGGGCATGACAACATCGCCATCAATCCAGGAAAAACGAGATACCCCCAATCGAAAAAATGGGAGTATCTCGTTTTTATATATCCAACGCAATTTCTTTGTTCGTACAACAAAATTAGTATTTCTTACCACCATTACAAGGGGAATTCTCATAAATATTTGCCGGCCTTGAGCAATCTTTGATTACTTTTTTAAAATCCGATATATATTCGTTGAATTCCAGCACGACAATGTAGCAAAAATTGTATGCCTCACAAATGGGTCTAAACGTACAATTTTCTTTTTTTAGTATGGTGACCCCTATATGCTTAGTGCCAAGGTCGAACAAACTATATAAATGGATGGTCCATTCTACTCATTCGCCATATTGTGCATCATAATCTATAAAATACGTATCTATAAATTAAAGATCTAAAAAAAAAATCTGAAGATCCTTCTGACGTAAGGAGTTTCAGATTTTTTTATTTTAGTAATACCCTTTGCAACAAGTTGCCATTAGAATAGTGTATCAGCAACTTGTAGCTATTACTATGAATGCTAGATTCCTCAAAATTATTCCATATTTTTTCATTTTACTTATATTATTCTATGCTTTTTTCTAGAATATAATTCCATATTTATGGACAAAAGTTTAAATTTATGGAATATTGTACAAGCTATTTATACGCTATTCTTAATTAGGAGGGATTCTTTATGTTTGGCCTAGGAAAAAAAAGAACTCCATTTGGTGTGTATTTAGATCACAGAGGAATTAAACAACAATGGCTAGTACAAAAAACTGGATTAAGTAAATCTCTGATAAGTGATTTAGCAAATAAAAAGGATCGTATTCCCACTTTAACATCTGCAACTAAGATCATTAGAATACTACAAAAATCTGATAGGCATATTGATTATCAAGATTTTTGGAATATTGATATTTAAAACCTCTAGAAGGTGCTATGCATCCTATTGTCTTTAATCCAATCGTGTAGATTACTAAAAGCATAGATTTTTCCCCTTATAACTATTGATTATTTAACACTTATAATTCGTAAATTGCATTTATTAAAAAGGATATAAATTTCTATTAAGCTCTGTTCATATCCCCACTCAAAATAATTAATGATTCATCCCACTTCATTTTTGACAAATCTATTCTTTAAAGACATTTTTTATTAGAAAATCCAAATTTAGTTGTTTTTTTATCCAAAAGCCTAAATATATATTTGATATTATTCTAAATTTTATAGCGCACTATTCGAACATTTTGTGAAAATCAGAAAAAAACATCACAAACTACTAGTAGTAGGTATTAATTTCCTGTGTTTGTTCCAAACACTGTGTTAAACTGAGGGGGTTTAACAGATCTACTCTAATAACATTAATGAAATGGGGTATTTACTTGAACTTTCCACAATTAAAAATCGGGCATATGATACCAAAGGTCCCAATTATGCAGGGAGGAATGGGCGTAGGCATTTCATTAAGTAAACTTGCATCTGCAGTTGCAAATGCTGGAGGAATTGGGATTATATCAGGGACTGGTATTTCCATAGATGAAATGAGAATGCATATTAGGAAGGCGAAAGAAAAGATCCGGAATACTGGTTATATTGGAGTAAATGTCCTCTTTGCAATGAATGATTTTGCTGAAAAAATGAAAGCAGCCATTGAGGAAAAAGTTGATTTCATCATATCTGGTGCTGGCATTTCACGAGATATGTATACTTGGGGAAAAAATGCCGGCATACCAGTTATTTCAATAGTTTCCTCAGCCAAACTCGCTAAATTATCTGAACGATTGGGTGCGGCCGCTGTTGTAGTAGAGGGGCATGAAGCAGGAGGACATCTGGGTACCGAGCGACCTTTATTCGATATATTACCGGAAGTAGTTGCAGCGGTCAAAATTCCCGTAATTGCTGCTGGAGGGATTATGACTGGAAAAGATATTGCTCATGCCTTAAAAATGGGTGCATCTGGTGTACAGATGGGTACAAGATTCGTCGCAAGTAATGAGTGTGACGCACCACTATCCTTTAAAGAAAAATATATAAAAGCTCGATTAGAAGATACTATATTAGTCAAAACAACTGTCGGTCTCCAAGGTCGTGCGGTTAAGAATAACTTCACTAAATTAATAGCTGATAATAAAAAGATAAAAATACAAAAGTGTATAAACTGCTTAAAAAACTGTTCTTATCGTTTCTGCACGCTAGATTCTTTGATAACCTCTATGAATGGTGATTGTGAGAACGGCCTTGTTTTCGCAGGCGCACGAGTAAATGAAATCAAAGAAATTTTGCCCGTCAAAACAATTATTAACAATATTATGATGGAATATAAAGCATGTATTTAAGGTAGAATCCATGTATAATTCTTTAAAAAATATTTAATGTTGTAAATTCTTATTTTCCTGACGATACATCAAACTAATAATTACACTCCGGGCATTATTAGTCATTAAAAAAGAACACCTACAAATACTGTAAGTGTTCTTTTTATTTATAATTGGATAATTTCTCTTATTTCTTCTATAGGTAACTTCGTAAATTTCGCAATATCCTCTACAGACATTCCGTTTTTATACATACCACATACCAATTGTATACGTTCGGCTTTTTTTCCTTCTTCAATACCCTTTTCAATACCTTTTTTGATTCCTTGCTCCTCTGCGTGAGCAAACTTTGCAGCTTCATCCATTAGGGTTTTTTCCCTCGCTTCATAGGCTTGTCGGAATGTCGAATCTTGACTCATTCGCTCCCACTTATTCATTGCTTTTTGTAAAATCGGATCTTGATTCATCGCAATGTCCTCCAATGTTTGAGTTAAGTGTTCATCTTCATTTGCCGGAAGTAATAACAGCCAACGAACAAATGAATCTTCCCACGGATTAACCTTCTCTTCCCGCCATTGTTCCATTAATTTAGGAAGCTCTATAACATGAATCTCTATATCATCACTAAACTGCTTTTGCTGTTGTACATTCCATAGCTTTCCCGTTGTATGAAATTCCTCATATTCGGGAAAAAGTACGAAGTTTAACAAATTAATAGTAATTGTTTTACGAAGAGAGCTGTAAGGCATCCCTTTTTGTAACTGTGAAGTATATAATTTACCCCAGTAATACAAACTTCGTTTAATCATGTCGTGATTATTATTCAGCTGAATTTCTACGTTTACTTTAGTACCTGTGTCTAATGTGGCTGAGACATCTAAAATTGATAATTTATCATCCTCGTGTTCTCGATGTAAATGTGGATCCTCTAATTGTAGTGACATAATAGGTGATTCTAATGAATCCTTTAGCATGGCATTTAAAAATGTGATAAGAATATCCTCACTACCACTTGTCCCAAATAATTGCTTAAAAGCAAAATCAATTCGTAAATTTACTAATGACTTGGTCATGATTTCCTCTTCCTGTCTAAGAAACTCTCTTTCCTTTATTGTACATAAAAATTAGGTAATCATGCAAATAGGAAAATTCCACAAAAAGATAACGCTATCATTTTTTTCAAAAATAGATATTCACTAAAAGATAAAGGTACAATTAATAGTTAATTTGGTGAATTATAACATATATTATCTTTAAATAATACCCAGTTGAAAAAACAATGGATTAATTGTGACATAATTGTTAAATTCAGGAACTTTAAAAGGCTTTCTATATATAAAAATAGAAAGGTGATGGTGTACGGATAAAATATAAGGGGGATTATATTATGTTTTCAAAAGAACAAAAATTAGTAACAGTGGTAACCACTCTGACACTAGGATGTGGATTAGCTTTTGGATTAACTCCTACTTCGGCAGATTCTATAAATAACCCTACTCCTATTAAGGAAGAACAAGTACGAATACAGATACCTTTCACTGGATATGTTATTTCAGCAGATGATAATTATTTAGTTGTAGCTGACACTAACACAAAGGAGGAGGCACTCTCTTATCAAAATGATTGGTGGGAATTAGCCTCTCAGAATAAAATTTTACGTGTTCCTATTACTAGCAAAGATAACTACAGCGTAGGTGAAAAACTAAATATATTTTCCGTAGGATGGACTCACTCTATTCCACCAATCGCTGTTATGCCTGTTATCGAAAAAATAATTGAATAAATTATATATTTTTTATAAAAGAAGATAGCCATTACGAATGGCTATCTTCTTTTAAACAATTCAAACGTTGATACTTTGTTTTACTGAGACTAAAAATTTATATTTCTTGCCTTTAAACTCATTTATTCTAAATTAGATAAAAGAATTTTTGTTTGTAACTACCTTTATAAATTTATGCTATAACAGCCTTGTGCACTTTTGTATTTACTGAACTATGGCTTGTTCTTCCTTCTTCATAGCTCTAATGGATTGAGCTACTTTAACCATCATAGAACATTCTATCCTCTTACGGAAGATTTTACAGCTGAACTCATGTGTTCCCTTAAGGGAACCCGTTGCATGTATTGTATTAGCCGGACAACCGCCACTACAGTAAAGCTGTGCCCAACATTCCTGACATTCCGGTTTTGAATAGCAATTACTCTCCCTAAATTGAGACTGTATCTCTGCTTTTGTAATGCCATCCCAGATATTCCCCATACTATATTCTTCTTCTCCAACAAACTGATGACAAGGAAATATCTCCCCCCATGGAGTAATAGCCAGGTATTCAGTCCCTGAACCGCAACCAGAAATTCTCTTTTGAACGCATGGACCTTCTGAAAGGTCAAGCATGTAATGATAGAAAGTAAAACCGTTGCCTTTTTCCTCACGGTTTAGCATTTCTTTCGAGAGAATTTCATATTGATTGTAAATTTCCAGCAGGTCTTCTTCACTGAGCGCATATGGTTCTCGTGGATTACAGATAACAGGTTCCATTGAGATTTTATTAAAACCTAAGTCAGCGATGTGATAAATATCATTGGTAAAATCAACATTATTATGGGTATAGGTTCCACGTACATAGTATTCTTTATTTCCACGCTTCTCAACAAACTCCTGAAACTTTGGAACGATATGATTATAGCTACCCTTCCCATTGACAGTTTTACGAAGATAATCATGAACTTTTTTTCTTCCATCAAGGCTTAATACAACATTGTGCATTTCTTGATTCAAGAAGTCAGTAATTTCATCATTAAGCAGTATACCATTTGTAGTAAAGGTAAAACGAAAAGTTTTTTTGTACTCTTTTTCTTTATTTCTTGCATAGGCGACAATCTGTTTGACAGTCTTCCACGCCATGAGTGGCTCCCCACCAAAAAAATCAACATCAAGATTTCGATGATTACCTGAGTTTTCTAATAGAAAATCAATGGCTCTTTTTCCAACCTCATAACTCATGATGGCTCTATTTCCATTGTATTTTCCTTGGCTAGCAAAGCAGTATTCACACGACAGATTACATGTATGCGCGACATTAAGGCAAAGAGCCTTCACATAAGTGGGACGATTTATCAAATCAATTGAAAGGTCCTTATAATCATCTTCGGTAAAAAGCTTCCCATCTCTTTTTAGTTCTTCAATATCCGCAATTGTTTCTCGAATTTCCTTCTCGGAAACGTGGAAATTATATTTATACTTTTCCTGCATCATTGACAGGATTTCTTCCATAGGAGTATTCTCATATAGCATAATTATTTCATAAGCAAGATCGTCAACAACATGTACCGATCCGCTATAAGTATCTAATACGATATTGTATCCATTTAATTTATATTGATGAATCATTCTGGATAATCAAACTCCTTTTTCATAAAGATTGCCACCTATATAAAATATAACTGCATACTATACTTCTTGTTTCCTATCTATTTATTGTATTTTCACACTTTTGATTTGCAACTCCACATGAGGTTTTACAAGCGGACTGACAAGATGTCTGACATGCACCACATCCACCATGTTTTATAGTATCTTGCAGTTTGCAAGTGCTCAGTGTTATAATTCTTTTCATTACCTTTAACCTCCTTTTGAAATAATTTTGAAGAACTAAGGCATATAATTGTGAAACACTTCACAATTATATGCCTTAGTTCTTTAATTTTTGCGTATTAATTCTATTCATACTTCTAACAACACTTTAAAATATCACGAGAATATCAATAATAGTATCTTGCAGTTTGCAAGTGCTCAGTGTTATAATTCTTTTCATTACCTTTAACCTCCTTTTGAAATAATTTTGAAGAACTAAGGCATATAATTGTGAAACAATTATATGCCTTAGTTCTTTAATTTTTGCGTATTAATTCTATTCATACTTCTAACAACACTTTAAAATATCACGAGAATATCAATAACAGTTACATACCATAAAAGCTAGATATAGAGTACTGTTTGTTGTAATTATATATGCATCTAAAAATACGGTACGTGAAATTACAACATTTATCCTATAAAAAAATATAGACGTTTATTATTTTCTGCTATAACTATAAAAAGTCACCCCCAATGGAATTAACCTTTTATAGACTATGGCAACAGAAGGATGTCATAAAACTAGGATTTGATATTGTAGCATTTCACTTGTGAAAAGTATAACATGATTAAACAAAAATAGATGTGTCAATCCTTGAAACATTAGCCATAAATTGATTTTTTGAGTATGTATAGATATATATAATATTTAATAAGCCTATAGAATTCATCATACATCACTATCAATAATTAACGCTTTTTTAATAATAAAAAAGATGTCCAAAAAAATTCTATTTTTTTAGACATCCTTTTAATCTATTTTATTAATAATCCCGTAGGAGTAACTTGATATGTTTTTTTCTTACCCACAAATTCCTGTTTACTATTCTCAAGATTAGTAAGTGTGGCGCGTGTCTTTTCCTTTTGTGCTTCTCCCTCTATATGAGTAACCTCAATATAATCCCCTACTTTGACTGGAACGGTTTGGCTTTCAGCAGCTTGTTGTCTATTTCCTACAATTTCTTTATTGTACAAAATATTACCCGATGAGTTTTGAACTTTAATGCTTGCATATGTACTAGTAAAATAGGAATGAGGTATACCCGCTCCTAATTTAATCTGCATTTTTTCTGTTGCTTTGTTATACTCTACTTTTGCGATTTCTCGATCATTATATCCCTTTAAAGACCAGGCAAATTGATTTCCATCTAAAACTGTTGTTTCCGGCATTTTCTCTACTTTCTTCAGACCTTCTTTTGTAACTTCGTATATGGCTTTTTTTCCAAAACTCTCTTGTTTACTATTATCTACATTTGTAAAAATAGCTCTATGCACACCTTCTAGATGTGTTAACTCAATATAATCTCCTACTTTGAATGGTACCTTTTGCGATTCAGCATTTTGTTGTTTGTTTCCATAAATGTCTTTATTGTATACTACTTTTCCTGATGTATTTTGTACTTTAATACTCGCATATGTTTCATTAAAATAATGATGTGGTATGCCTGATTTTAAATCAACTTGCATTTCCTCTGTCAACTTATTGAAATTGATTTTAGCAAACTCGAAATCACTGATTCCTTTTAGCGACCAAGCAAATTGATTTCCATCTAGAATTGTTGCTTCTGGCATTTTTTCTAGTTTCTTCAGACCTTCTTTTGTAACTTCGTATATGGCTTTTTTTCCAAAGCTCTCTTGTTTACTATTATCTACATTTGTGAGAGTGGCTCTATGCACACCTTCTAGATGTGTTAACTCAATATAATCTCCTACTTTGACTGAAACTTTTTGCGATTCAGCATTTTGTTGCTTGTTTCCATAAATGTCTTTATTGTATACTACTTTCCCTGATGTATCCTGTACTTTAATACTTGCATACGTACTATCAAAATAATTGTGTGGTGTCCCTGCTATTAAATTAACTTGCAATTCTTCTGTTGATTTATTTAAATTAACTTTTGCAAATTCAAAATCTCCTATACCTTTCATCGACCATGCAAACTTATCCCCTTCTAAAATATTAGAAGAGTTCGGTATATCTGAATTAAGACCTAAGTTATCTAATATAGATTTTAGATCAGGTAAGACACCTATTCTATCATTCCACGGCTCTTGAGATTTTGTTCCTGTATTTGGATTACTTAAGATATTTCTTAATTCGGCTGGTGTATAAGGGGAACCTCGATGTTCTTTAGCAATACCTTGAATCGAAGTTGCTGCTCCAGCAATAATTGGTGAAGCACTTGATGTTCCACTAAATGTTGATGTATATAAATTTGTAGTATTTTGACTTGGATTGGCTGATGTTGTATCAACATTTTCTCCCCATCCATATACATCTAATCGACTTCCATAATTTGAAAACCATAAACGTTTATGTGGAACAGTTGATGATCCCGCCCCAACCATAATAGCACCTGAATCCTTAAAGTCTGGACTATTTCGATTTAAGATCTTTTTTCCATTACGATCTTTAAAATTATCTAAGTCGTTTGAACCATTTGCGCCAGCTTCTATAATAATAATCCCTTTATCTGTACCAATACGAATCGCATCAAAAATATCTGGATGTACTTCTACAGGTAAATATTTATCCCCATATCCATCATACGAAGCTTGTGCCTCTAATAAAAGAATATCCCCTGCTTGTAAATTAAGTACAGCACTTAAAATAGCATCCGCTGTATTATAAATTCCATTATCTCTGATTTGGGATATTACTTTTACATTTGCTTTTGGTGCAATTCCAATATTTCCAATTTGATTATCTTCGGATGAAACAATTCCTAATACAGAAGTACCATGAGCTCTATGCTGACTTATATTTTGTCCAGACATAAGTTTTATATTTTTATTGACTAGATCCTCATGGGTCAATAACCACCCATATTCCATATCGACAAAGGTTGTACCTTTCCCGTCACCACCTTTAATGCTCCAAGCATGCGAGGCATTAATTCCCTTTGGTGCCGCTTCAAGATACCCTTGATTTTTAAATCTAGGATCATCGTACGGATTAACAGATAAATCTGGTAACTGTATTTCAGGGGGTGTTAAAATTTGTTTTTCTTGTATATAAGCCTCCTCTACAAGAGGTGATATTTCAAATTTTTTCAGTAATAATTCTATTTCTATGTTATTAGGAGCTTGTACAATATAATAATTTAATAAATTGTTAGCTGATTGATTATCAAATGATTTAGAGTATAATGATAACTTTTCAATCTCTATCGGATTTACAGATGAGAACAAGCGATTCAAAGTAAGTTCCGTATTTTCGGAAAATAACTTCTTTAAATTGTTATCATAATTCCCACTTTTTATTCGTTTCTCAATACCATCTTCATAAGGTAAATCAATTTCATTTTTAAACTTTACAATTAATTGTTTTTCCTGTGAATCTCTTTTATTAGAATCTGTTTCTTTGTATGTGACATTATAAGATTCAGCGTAAACTTTATTATGAATTCTATCATTTTGTAGTATTAGATCTGTTCCTACAAATGTTGTCATTGCAATTGATGAAATTAGAAACCCTTTGAATATGTTCATACTATACCCGCCAATCTATTTTCTCTTGAGCATTTTTTAATGCGTATAATAGTTAATATTTTTATATAAAATATAAATTAATAATTTAAGTTTTGCAGTGAAATCTATGACTTTATTAATAATCCCATAGAGGTAACCTGATATATTCTTTTCTTTCCTATATATTCCTGTTTACTATTCTCAAGATTAGTAAGTGTGGCACGTGTCTTTTCCTTTTGTGCTTCTCCCTCTATATGAGTAAACTCAATATAATCCCCTACTTTGACTGGAACGGTTTGGCTCTCAGCAGATTGTTGTCTATTTCCTATAATTTCTTTATTGTACAAAATATTACCGGATGAATTCTGGACTTTAATGCTTGCATACGTATTAGTAAAATAAGAATGGGGGATACCCGCTTCTAATTTAATTTGCATTTTTTCTGTTGCTTTGTTATATTCTATTTTCGCGATTTCTCGATCATTATATCCCTTTAATGACCAAGCGAATTGATTTCCATCTAAAACCGTTGTTTCTGGCATTTTCTCTACTTTCTTCAAGCCTTCTTTTGTCACTTGATATCTCGCTGTCTTTCCAATGGTTTCATTTTTGTTATTTTCAAGGTTAGTTAAAGTTGCTCGCGTTTTTTCCTTTGTTGCTTCTCCTTCTATATGGGTAAATTCAATGTAATCCCCTACCTTGACGGGCACAGTTTGGCTTTCAGCATTTTGTTGTTTATTTCCCACGATTTCCTTATTGTACAGAACGTTGCCAGAAGAATTTTGAACCTTAATACTCGCATACGTACTAGCAAAATAGGAATGTGGTACACCTGATTCTAGTTTTACCTTCATCTCTTCTACCGTTTTATCATAATCTACTTTTGCAATTTCTCTATCACTATATCCTTTTAATGACCACGCAAACTTGTTTCCTTCTAAAATTGTTGCTTCTGGCATTTTTTCTACTTTCTTCAGGCCTTCCTTTGTAACTTCGTATATAGCTTTTTTTCCAAAGCTCTCTAGCTTACTATTATCTACATTTGTCAGAGTAGCTCTATGTACACCTTCTAAATGTGTTAACTCTATATAATCGCCTACTTTGACTGGAACTTTTTGCGATTCAGCATTTTGCTGTTTGTTTCCATAAATCTCTTTGTTGTAGACCACTTTACCTGATGTGTTTTGCACTTTAATACTTGCATATGTACTATCAAAGTAGTTATGTGGTACACCTGCTTTTAGATCTATTTGCATTTCTTCTGTTGATTTATTTAAATTTACTTTCGCAAATTCAAAATCTCCAATCCCTTTCAACGACCATGCAAATTCATTACCTTCAAAAATGTTTGGAGATTCATTTTTGATTTGTACCTTTTTCTCAACAGTTTGATCAAATATATCCTTTAATACAATTTTTGCATAAGCACTTGTTGGTAATGATATAGATTGACTGATTCCATTTTGATAAGATTTAATATCATCAATTACGCTAATAGGTTGGCCCGTCATATTTTCATTGTTATAAATTTCAATTTTCCCCTTAAATTGCGGTGTACTATTTTCTTTTAGTTTCCAAGATACATTTAATTTTTCATTTTCATAATATATAGATTGGATATCATAATCTAGTTTTCCTATTTCAGGTTGAGTAGGTTGATTTAGCGTGAATATTTTTCCTGACCCAATAGTAGACTGCGTATTACCTCCTGCTTTGACCCATACATATTCTGAAGTAGCTCCTCCATCATATTGATAAGTATTATCATGCGTTCCAGAAATACTTTGATTATTCCAAGAACTCCATTGTTTATCAACTAATTTTCGGCTATAACCATTTTTCAGGCGCGCTTCTCGAACATTCTGTCCACTATCAGCCCAGTCTTCTTGAAACATTCCTAACCCATGATTAAATGCAACATTAGCAACCGGAAAGTCCATAATTGCAATTTGATGCCATTTATTCTTTGTTACATCTTTCATCCATTGTCCAAATTTAGTATGACCATTTTCTTGCCATGAACGCATTGTCATTGTGTACCAATTGTAGTCTTTCCAACCATAAGTTGTTTGAACCTTCATTCCTGTTCCTTCTCCTCCAAAGGGTCCAGCTTGCGAATTCGGAGATAAGTATTCGGCCTTTATTGCTTCTTTAGAGGAAATTGGATCCCATAAGGCAAAATGTAAAGTACGTTTTCCATTTTCATCAAACCCACTTTGTTGTTGAAAACCAGCATATCCTCCAGCTTCACCACCTGCATTCCAGTTGTGTACAGCCCAGTACGTATAAGGTGGTGTCTGAACTGGTGACCAGTCTATACTAATAATATCTGAGGCAGGTATATTTTGGGGACTCACATAAACTGCTGGAGCAGCTGAATGTGTTGCAGCTTTAGTGTGCAAAATAGACGTTCCAAACATAGAAAACATGCTACATGCTGCGGTCATTATAATAACTTTATTAAATCTTTTCTTCGTTTTCTGACTAATCACTAATCTACATCCTTTTCTAATTTTTATTGTTTCCCGACAGAAGACTCCTTCCTCAAAAATGTGAAGGTGTGAAACACCAATTTTAGGTGGGAGATGAATGTCGGTTGGCATAAGCCAACATGTTTGTTATCATTTACTTGTACAGATTGCTCTTTGAAAACTGAAGATATGGGGTTGGTTGCAGAAAAACGTTGCAACCGTAAAATCTTCAACGTTCTATCGCCCCATGCTTACCGAAGTTGCGAAAACCAAGCTAAAGTAGGGAGTGTGGAGCGTTAACGTACAAGATACTTATGTTCTCACCGTAGGGACTACGGGTAGAGCCTGCTAAGATAACCGGTGGATACACCGGTGTTCGCAGGAATCTCCCACTTCAAAAAGTCCGTAAGGGCGTTAAGTGGTGAGTAGTTCAATATTGAATAATAACTTAGTAGAGAAATCTATCAAAATTCAAGCAACATCCAGTAAATCTTTAAAATACTGCCCCAATTTTATGTTGTTCTATCTTCTCATCTGATTCTTACATGTTATTTGATTGTAATTGGTTTCCATAAAGATAACGCAAATATCCAATTCGGGTCCCCATTTCCTTGATGACTTTGAACCGCTTCATACACTGTCCCTTGATGTTCAACTTTATCGCCCTTTGTATATGCCTTCTTTGGATCCCATTTCTCATAAGATACATTTTGATCTTTTGTTTTTACCAAAAGAATTTCACTTTGAATTGATGTATTTCCAGCTGCATCTACAGCCTTCACTGCATATTTATATTCCTTATTAACTGTTAAGTTTTGATCAGTAAACGTCGTTCCTTGTACGGTTTGAATCAATTGTCCATCACGTAATACCTGATATTCTTTTACACCTACATTATCTGTAGACGGATTCCATTTTAGCTCTACACTGTTAGAAGTAAGGTTGCTTGCATATAATCCTTGTGGCTGTGTGGGAGCTTCTGTATCTGGTTCCGGATTAACAATTTTATCTACTTTCTTCAATCCCTCTTTTGTAATCTCATACACCACTTTGTTCCCAAAACTTTCCTGGATGCTTTTTTCCACATTTGTAATAGTAGCTCTATGTACACCTTCTAGATGTGTTAGCTCTATATAGTCTCCTACCTTAACCGAAACTTTTTGCGATTCAGCATTTTGTTGTTTGTTTCCAAAAATCTCTTTGTTATAGACCACTTTACCTGATGTGTTTTGCACTTTAATACTTGCATATGTACTATCAAAGTAGTTATGTGGTACACCTGCTTTTAGATCTATTTGCATTTCTTCTGTTGATTTATTTAAATTTACTTTTGCAAATTCAAAGTCTCCAATCCCTTTCAGCGACCATGTAAACTGATTTCCTTCTAAAATATTATTTACATTAGGCATATCTGGTTTAATTGGATTAGAATCCGTACCCTTCCAAATCTCTGCTGTTAAAATTGGATATCCTAATGCAGTTACTTTTTGAATGGTATCATTATTTGGACGTAATCCCCACTGCTCAAAGAAAGGAATCAAATTTTGTTTGGCTACTTTTGATGCTGAAATCATAAATAATTGTTTTTTATTTTCATCAGTTTGTGGAAGTTCACTTGAAGGCATATCTCTATACAATTGATGCAATTTAGGATAGAAATCCTCTCCATACGCTAACTGTAGTTGCCAAAGCATAACAAGCTTTACAAAAACATCGCTAATTTCATCATAATTTTTATTCACTTGTTCTAGATATTGAAATGCTTTTGGATAAATTCCACTTTTCTCTAAGTTGGATGGTTGGTTAAATGCTTTTTCTACAGAAAGGCTGTATATATTATTTTGTACTTCTGTCATATTATAAAACTTCCAGGGTGATTGTTGTCTCAAATGTCCTGCCTCATGCCAAGGACCCCATCCATCTTTTACAAATTTATTAATATCTAATACATATTGAATTGCATCTCCTACATATGCAGTTCGATAAGAAGTTGCATACATATAATAATCGGGAGAATGATTTTCTTCTACGTAATGAACATAATGTTTATCTACTTGTTCTTCAGATAATCCAGCTACTTTGTCTTGAATTCGAGTAGCTTCATCCATCTTTTTTAAGAGTTGTACAGGATCTGTATTAGAACCCAACAAATATTTCTTAACACGTGCAGGGCTGGCCGTAATTAATACACGTTCTCCTTTTAACTCCACTGCATGTGCATTAGGATACTGGTCCAGCATGTTTATTAAATCTTGTTTCGTATGCTTTCCTAGTTCAAAGAAAGGCATAGTCGTTCCACCTGTTGTGATTGTTGTTCGAATGGTACCACCTTGTTGTTTATTATAAAAATAAATCATCCCCCCATTTGGAGATTGGATTGTGTTTATACCAGGTTTTAATGTAAATGATTTTATCTTTGAATCTTCTCTCCAAGAAGCATCATACGAATACGTTCCAATATATACCTGAATATCTTGATTACCTTCCACATTAATCGTTATTTGTTCATTTGGCTTTGCATATAAACCAGTTGGTTCATATGGACTAAATGCCATACTTTTTCTTTCCTGTTGTTTCAGTACCTCAACATCCCCTTTTCCTGGGACTGTAAATGTTCTATTTTCTGATTTAACTGATTTTTCACTTTGCAGTGATGTCGATAAATTTTTTTGCTGCTGCGTTTCCTCTGCAAAGACATCTGATGAAGAAGCCATCCCAGAAGCAATTATAGTTAATGTTGCAGTAGCTACTAGTATTCTTTTGGTTTTATACTTTGATTTATTCCCCATAGTATCTCCCTCTCATTTCCTTGATCAATTTAATAGTTTTGGTTTCTTTAGCATGTACTTACGTACAAAAACAGTTCATGAACTTGTATTTATTACTTTTTTACATAGTCCTCCCTTATTCTATTTGTAATTATATTTTGATATTATTTGATGACACATATTAATACAACTTTATAAAATATCAATCAATAATGAGCTTTTATGTTTTGATTTGGTATTCTTAACTATCTTATAAATCAAATAAATTACATAAAGGTATTCATTTCGTGTGAATAATACTTCAAATCAAATTATTTACAGATTAATAATTCACAAAAAATTAATATTATGTAAAATCTTATCAAGGAAATAAATACAAGCTGATTCGTCATATATACCTTGAAATCACTAAGATGATTACTACCATCAGTTTACTCATCCCTTTTTTCTATTTCAGTTTAAGTTTGTAAGTTATAAGGAGATAAAAAACGTTATTTTTTCTAATTCAATTTTGAATAAAGCCACTTTATATAAAATTGAATTAACGATAATTTATCTTCTTTAATAAGAAAATATAAGCGGATATTAACCAAACATCTTTTAAATATGGAATGTCCCTAAAAAAACGAATCTATTTTGAAAATAGATTCGTTTTTTTACGTATAACATAAATTTTCAAATTTTTTTGATCGAATTTTTTATAAGGAGAAAAGGTACATCCCAAAAGAGAAGAATCCTACTTGCTCAAACATGTAGTGATAACCTTTGTCTCTGATATTTCTCATTTATAGTTTGTTTAATTGACTATGTCTTTTAGAATACATAAAATATACTATTACCCCTATAAATAACCAAATACCGAAATAAACCCAAGTTTTTAAAGGTAGATTTACCATTAAGAATAAGCAACATGTTATTGAAATAATCGGTAAGATTGGTACCAGTGGTACCATGAAACCACGTTTTAAATTCGGATGTGTTTTACGAAGAATGATAACAGTTACACCAACCATGGCGAATGTTAATAACGCTCCAATATTCGCTAAATTAGACAATTCTTTTAAATCGATAAATCCAGCAATTAAAGCACTACCAATCCCTGTTAACCAAGTTGAGAATACTGGCGCTTCTGTTTTTTTATTAATTTTCGCAAAAGATTTTGGTAATAAACCGTCACGGCTCATCGCAAAGAATACACGTGTTGCTGCATAAATGTAAGCGAAAATTACAGCCATAATACCAATTACAGCTCCAACTGCGATTATCCCCGCCACTTTATCTTGTCCTACAACTTCTAATACGTAAGCCATTGCTTCTGGTACATCTAATTCCTTATACGAAACCATGCCTGTCATAACAAGACAGACAATAACATAAATAATTGTACAAATAACTAACGAAGCAATAATACCAATTGGTAGATCACGTTGTGGATTTTTTACTTCTTCAGCAGACGTTGCTAACGCATCAAATCCTAAAAAAGCAAAGAATACTGCAGCTCCTCCAGAAAAGACTCCGCTTATACCGTACGGTGCAAATGGTATCCAGTTTTCTGGTTTCACGTAAAATATACCAACTGAAATAAATAAAATAACAATACAAATTTTTATTAATACCATTGCGTTATTCACTCGCTTACTTTCCTTCGTGCCTTTTGATAATAACAAAGTTAATATCAAAGTAATGATTACTGCTGGTAAGTTAACGATTCCACCTTGCGTTGGAATCGTTAACAGTGATTTTGGTATTTCAATCCCAAATCCACTTACTAAGTTGTGGAAATAGCCTGTCCATCCACCTGCTACCGCCGCAGTTGTAACTATATATACTGACAGTAAGGTCCAGCCCATTAAATGAGCTACAAACTCACCAATTGTCGCATATGAATAGGTGTATACACTACCAGATACTGGAAGTGCAGAGGCAATTTCTGCATAACATAGGGCTGCAAATCCACAAACAATTGCCGCAATCATAAATGAAAAAATAACTGCTGGACCAGCATCTCTTGCTGCTACTAATCCAGTTAATACAAGCACTCCTGTACCAATTATCGCGCCAATCCCTAGCATGGTAAGGTCAAATGCGCCTAATGTTTTTGTCAAAGTCTTTCTTTTACTATCTTCTAACAATTTCCTAACGGATTTTTTCCTAAATAAGTTGGCCATAACACACGCCTCCATTTATTTAAAAGGGAGCTAAGATATCTTCTCCTAGCTCCCCTTTAGTAAAATGATTCTATTTTAAAAGATTCTTCAATCGTTATTTTACCTCATTGGCAACAAAGAAATGCTCACATACACTTGAAATACGTTTTAAATCCACATTGCCGCCTGAAATAACCGCTACTACTTTTTTATCCTGCACATATTTATCAACTTTCCCTGCTAGAAGAGCGGCTGTAGCTAATGCTCCCGCACCTTCTACGACAGCTTTTCCGCGTTGCAGTAAGTCTTTCATTGCCACTTCTAATTCTTCTTCTGATACAGTTACAATGTCATCTACTAGGTCTTTTACAATTTCAAAAGTTAAATTTCCTGGTATTTTAACTGCGCAACCATCCGCTATTGTCGGAGACTCATAATGTTCTACAATTTTCCCAACATCATAAGAAGCTTTCATTCCATGAACATTATCTGCCTGAACGCCAATAATATTAATAGAGGGGTTAAATGATTTCAGTGCAACAGCAATTCCTGAAATAATTCCTCCCCCACCAATAGGTACAATAACAGTATCAACATCCCACATATCATCCAGAATATCTAAACCAATTGTCCCTTGGCCAGCCATTACTTCTACATCATCATATGGATGTAGGTATGTTTCGCCTGTTTCTTTTATAATCTCTTCACATTTCGCTTTTGCATCATCAAAGGTATCACCGTATAAAATAACTTCAGAACCATATCCTCTGGTCGCATCCACTTTAGCCTGCGGTGCGGAGGTTGGCATTACAATTTTACTTTTAATTCCAAGTAAATGGGAAGATAATGCAACACCTTGTGCATGATTTCCAGCTGAACAAGCGATCACACCACGTTCTTTTTCTTCATTTGTTAGTTGGAAAATTTTATTAAATGCACCACGAAATTTGAATGAACCTGTTAACTGCATGTTTTCTAGCTTCAAATAAATTTCTCCACCGGTTTTACTGGTTAAATAGAAAGATTTAACCAAAGGCGTTTTTCTAGCATTTACGTCAAGAATTTCTTTGGCTTTTTTAATGTCAGTAATATCTAACAATATGTTTTTGCTAATCATACTAACACTTCTTTCAATTGTTTAAAGTCCAAACCTAGCGTCAGACCTAAATTTTCGTAGGTAATAATACCTTTATAAACATTTACCCCAGATTCTAATGATGATTTATTTTGAATTGCATTTTCTAATCCATCTTTAGCAATCGCTAGTAAATACTCAATATTTCCATTTGCCAACGCCATAGTTGAAGTACGTGGGGTGGCACCAGGCATATTTGGTACTGCATAATGGATTACATCATGTTTAATAAATACAGGATTATCATGAGTTGTATAATGGTCAATCGTTTCTACTGTACCACCTTGATCTATTGCGATATCAACAATGACACTTCCTGGCTTCATAGATTGAACCATATACTCTTTAACAATTTTAGGAGGGCGAGATCCTGGTATTAAGATTGTTGAAATAAATAAATCTGCCTCTTTAATCGTTCGCTCTAAATTTTCAGTATTAGATTCAATTATATTTACTTCTTCTGTTGCGTATTGCTTTCTTAAATATGCAATTCTTTCTTGATTAACCTCTAGAATTGTAACACTACATCCAATCCCAATTGCCATATCACAGGCATTAGTTGCAGCATTCCCTCCACCTAGGATTACAACTTTTCCGGCTGGGATTCCCTCAATACCTGATAATAAAATCCCCTCACCTTGATGTTGTTTTTCTAAATAATAGGCTCCCATAAATACCGCGCGTCTTCCAGCAATTGCACTCATAGGTTTTAATAATGCTAAATTTCCATCCTCACTAATAGTTTCACCAGCAATCGCAGTAGTTCCAGCATTTCTCATTGCTTCCACACACTCTTTAGAAGCGGCAAGATGTAAAAATCCCCATACAATTAGATCTTTTTTAAAGTAATGGTATTCTGCAGGTAATGGTTCTTTTACCTTTACTACCATATCAACATCCCATGCTTCACCTTGAGTTACTATGCTTGCTCCTGCATTTATATATTCATCATTCGTATAACCAGAACCTAATCCAGCATCTTTTTGTACTAATAATTCATTTCCAGCTACAACCAATTTTTGAACATTTTCTGGAGTCATCCCTACACGAGCTTCCCCTTTTTTTATCTCTTTCACTACACCAATTTTCATATCAACACATCCTTTTTTAGAGTGAGTTATAAATTAAATTAACTATTGTCAGATAAATACAAGATTCATAATATTCACCTTTATAATATTTTTTGAATATAATTTAATTTATAACATTGGATTGCACCTACAAGATACCATTAGTAAAAATAACAGGTCAACAATTTTGTGAAACATTTCACAAAACGTTTTATTTAGCTGATTTTCTATATTTTATATCGGAAATATGATTGAATCTCTCAATACTTTGTGATATTCTTCACAAGAATATATCTTCTCTTTTGAATTTGAATTTATTGTTTTCCTATATCAGAATATTAAAATACCTCATCTATTCTTATTATTCATAAAAACGAAATCTCGTTTTCAAATCCATATTTCGGGTTAAATTAAAGAATTTCTTTTAATGTATAATTCATGAAACTTTACGCACCTCAAATCATGTGAATATTTTCACATGATTTGAGGTAAAATTAAACTTTCTTTACCTATACGTTTAATTTCATTTTTTTTAGTATCTGAAATTTATTCAAATTCCCTATATGGTAAGGATGAGGGGCGGCTATTTGTATGGATACAGGATATACTATCAAATAATTTAACAAACAAGATAATGAATTCATAAGAGAATTTATATATTTTTCTAATTGGGAGTGATTATTTTGTCACAACAACAACTTAAAAAGGATATTGGTTTCTTTGCAGCATTAACCACAGTTATTGGTACCGTTATCGGCGCCGGAGTATTTTTCAAGCCCACTGCATTATATGGAGTAACAGGAACAGCAAGCCTAGGATTACTTGCATGGGTAATTGGTGGCATCTTAACCGTTTGCGCAGGGCTAACTGCTGCTGAACTATCTGCCGCTATTCCTGAAACGGGGGGAATGATGGCATATCTAAAGAGAACTTATGGAAACTTAACTGCTTTCTTGCTTGGATGGGCACAAACTGTCATATACTTCCCTGCAAATATTGCAGCACTTGCTATTATTTTCGGGACACAAACGGTTAGTTTATTTGGCCTAAATGTTAATGAACACAAAATGCTAATTATCGCAATCGCAATTATCACCGCAACATTTGTAACTCTTATGAACTTTTTAGGAGCTAAAGCAGCTGGTGGAATCCAAATGGCTTCGACTATATGCAAATTGGTTCCATTAGCATTAATTATTATTTTTGGATTACTACACAAAAGTGACGTTACTTTTCAGCTTTTTCCAATTGAGGCAGGGCCGAACAAATCTATGATATCTGCACTTGGATCTGGTTTACTCGCAACAATGTTCGCCTACGATGGATGGATTCATGTAGGGAATATTGCTGGAGAAATGAAAAACCCTAAAAAAGACTTGCCTAAAGCAATCGTATTAGGATTATCAACAGTAATGGTTGTTTATTTATTAATTAATGTCGCGTTCCTAATGGTCATGTCTGCAACATCGCTCGCAGGTACTGATACACCCGCTTCTCAAGTAGCTACAATTCTTTTTGGAGCTATGGGAGGAAAACTAGTTACCATTGGCATTTTAATTTCCGTATTTGGAACGATTAATGGTTATATTATGACGGGAATGCGAATTCCTTATGCCATGGCTATTGAGAACAAATTACCATTTAGTAAATGGTTTGCTACATTATCTAAAAATAGTCGGGTCCCTTATAATTCTGGTCTATTTATGCTATTTATTTCAATTATTATGATGGCTATTGGCGGATTCAATACTCTTACTGATATGTTGGTATTTGTAATATGGATATTCTACACAATGACATTCCTTGCTGTATTTATCCTACGAAAAAGAGAACCTGAGCTTGTACGACCTTATAAAGTTCCATTGTATCCTTTTATACCATTAGTTGCTATTATTGGCGGATTGTTCATTGTTATTAATACCTTATTTACCCAACCTTTACTAGCTTTATGTGGAATAGGTTTAACCGCACTCGGTCTTCCTATTTATTACACTATGCGTAAAAAGGAACAATTTGGTATAGAAAATCCTATCGAGTAGACCCGTCTTTCTTAAAGAGATGATACAAAATTTTATGATTAGATTGCAATTAATAGTCTATTTTACTTCTTTAGCCTTCTAAAAGATACATTAATCTAACAAATAATAAACAAGGAGAACCCTTCTGGGTTCTCCTTGTTTATTATTTGTTAGTGTTCTGGTTTATACCCTAAGTTAATTTACGCTTTATCCATTCTGCATTCCTGCCTTTAGAAACCAATTTAATATATCCCTGTGAATTTAAAGCGTGTAATGTTTTATTTATAGTACTTTCACTTATATCTGGATGCATGTTTCGAATATTCTCTTTAGTAAAAGGATGATTTTGCCTGTCTATGTATTTTTCAATTCTTTTTCTTTTAGTATGAGTGCTTAGATAATTTTTTATCAAACTATTTAATTCTTTATATGCAGCTAAAACAATATCCAAAAAGATTTTCATCCAGAAAACTACATTATGATCGCCTTGATGCCAGTTAGCCGCGGATTTATACAAAGCATCATAATAATCTGATTCATATTCTTTAAAATATTTATCTATACATGTATATTTTACAAATGTAAATCCACTTTCAATTAATAACCATTGAATTAATATTTTTGCTAACTTGCCATTCCCTTTATTAAATGGATAAATACATAGAAAATTTAGGATAAATTGAGGAATTAGTAGGAGCGGATGAAAATTCCCTTTAGTTCTTAATGCATTATATTGTTCGCATAGATGATACAAATATTGCGGAACCATATCATATAAAACAACTGTACGTAATTTAAATTGATCTTTTAACTTTGGAATAGAAGATAATACAAGTTCGCTTTTTCTCCAATTACCACTTTCAGAAGTTGAATAATTCATTAATTGGAAGTGCAATTCTTGAATTGTTTGCGGTTTAATAGGTAATTTGTAGTTTTCTTTTTGTACAAGTTCTAATGTTTTGCAATAACAAAATAAAGCGTCCTCTTCCAATGTTTGAGGGCTAACATGATTAGAAACAAATTTTTTCAACTGTTTATTTGAGAATGTAAACTTGTCATATATATTAGGAAAAGTTTTAATATATTGTAGGGATATACTCTTTTCCAAAAGATTAAAGATCTCTGGTTTTTGAGTTTGATATGCTGATATTGCTCCTTTATATTCACTGATTTTACTTATAATATTTATTAGTTCCCTTTTAAATTCTAAATTTGTATATTTTTCTTCAAAGAAATTTCTCATCTCTTTCCCTCCTTTCCCTAAGGTTTATTGCCAACTTTGTATGCTCCATTATCACCCTAATTTTCACATTTCCTACTGTATGCTCATTGTTTTATAAACGTCCATTAAGAATGTAATTAAACGGTAGCCAGATGCACACAGGAATTGCTCTCTTCTATAAATGTATGTAGTTTAATAGGTTTCTAATGTTTAATAACAAATAAAAAGGCACTTCCTTAAATTTTTAAAAAAGTGCTTTTTATTTGATCAAATATGTCTGTATTTAGTGACTTAAAGGAAACTATGCACAAAAGGTATCAACCTTTTGTGAAAATCATAACATATTTAGCTATAAATAATTATGTAGATTCTAAAAACGTTCAATCTTGATATGTTATGAACTAATGTTGTGCAGAATCTTAATTTCTTAATAATGTTTATAAAATGATTCTTTACAAGATGAAAGTACTTTATTTCTATTTAAACAAACATTTTTTCTATAATATTTACTTTCAGAGTATATTAGATTAGGTACATTTAAAATGTTGCTAAGTATTTATATATTCGCCATAATGTTATACGATAAATTCATCTTATAGTATTGGTGACATGGTTTCTTTTAATGTATGTACAGAATGATTAAAGTTAAACTTTTCTTCTGCATTTAACTCAATTTCTATAATTTCCCGAATACCTTGACGATTTATAACAGCAGGAACTCCTATATATACATCATTATGACCATATTCATTTTCAAGGTATGCAGATACTGTTAAAACACTATTTTCATGATGTAGAATTGCCTTTGTTATACGTAATAAAGACATTCCAATTCCATAACAGGTCGCTCCCTTACGTTCAATTATATGATAGGCCGCATCACGTGAACGAACAAAAATTTCGTCTAAGTCACTTTGATTATACTGACTTTTATTTTCTAAAATGGTTTGTAGCTTTTGAACGCCAACTGACACATGACTCCAAACCGGAAGCTCCGTATCACCATGTTCACCAATTATATAAGCATGAACATTATGAGGATCAATCTCAAAATATTCTCCTAACATGTAACGGAAACGTGCAGAATCAAGTGTTGTACCTGAACCAATTATGCGCTCTTTCGGCAACCCAGATTCTTTCCAAGTTACATATGTTAAAATGTCCACTGGATTTGTTGCAATTAAGAAAATACCATCGAATCCGCTTGACATGACATTACGAATAATTTCTTTAAAAATCTTAGTATTTTTTTCAACTAAGTCTAAACGTGTTTCACCTGGTCTCTGTGGCAATCCGGCTGTAATTACAACAATTTGCGCATCTTTACAGTCCTCACAGCTACCCTTCCATACTTTTGTTGGTGATGGTGAAAAAGGAATTGCATGACTTAAATCCATTGCTTCTCCTTCTGCTCTTGCTTCATTTACATCCACAAGAACGAATTCTTCTGCCAGGCCCTGATTAATCATACAATATGCATAACTACATCCTACGGCCCCTGTACCAATTAAAACTACACGATTAATATTTTTATTCATTTATAGATCCCTCACTATTTATGTTATGTTTTTGTGCATTGCTGTTATTCTAATAAAAAGAGATTTAATTGATTTTGAATAAACAAATAATGAACTCGAAATACATCTAGTTAAATAAATTTGTTAACGCTTACATTTCGAAGAGTCATTAACTGACCATCATTTCTCATATTGACATTCATCCTTATATTATCTTCATTCAAATCTGATTACTGCAAATTTAAATTTTTTATATGAAGGATTTTTCTATCTATTTTACCCATAATTTTCTATACTGGAAAATCGTTAAATTTTTTTAAAATTCATCTCCGAGTATACCTCCTAATAAAATTTTTATAGGTTGCTGTAATAGATTCAACATTTGACCTTGCATTTTATATTAACAAATTTACAGCACATAAATTGTGAATGTTTTTTGTATATTTTCCGTCCCTTATACGTCTAACAAAAACAAACAATATGTTTTATAAAAGAAAAAATATACTTAAAAATGTATTATATTAGTATTTCTCGCTTATTAATTCAATTGATATAAAAATAATAGTGTTATTTTTATACAGAAATGATTATATTAGTAGCTTAAAGTTTTATTTGTGTTTGTAATGGAATATTCTCCTCAAATTGAGATTCCACTAAATCTTCTACCTCTTCAGGAATAGGGCAATTTTTTGTTATATAATGATATACCATACCAACGAATACAGATCCACCAATAATATTTCCAATTGTAACTGGAATCAAATTATAAATAGCCCCACTAAAAGAAATTGTATTGGGATGTGGCGATACTAGAGAGATTGCAAATAGCGATAAATTTGCAATGCTATGTTCATATCCAGATAAAAAGAATGTAAAAACCAATAACATCATAACAATTATTTTTGATGTATCCCCTTTTACTTGAGAAGGAAGGAAGCATGCTAGACAAACGAGCCAATTACATAAAATAGCTTTAAAAAATAACTGTATTGTCGGAGTATTCATTTTCACTTCCACAACATTACTTAGCAAGTGTTCATATTCAATCTGATCAAAAATACCAGTACCATAAAATAATAACGCAAAAAATATTGCACCTATCAGATTACCTAAAAAACAGGCACCCCAGTTACGAAAAGTATCTAAGACCGTTGTTTTTTTTCGTAAAGTCGAGATTGTAAAATACATTGTATTCCCAGTAAATAATTCCGCGCCACCATATATTATTAATATAAGTGCAATTCCAAAAAACAAAGAAGCAATTAAATATGTTGCAGGTGAATTTACAACATGAAAAAAATCCCCTAATTTAAAACATAATACGATAATAAATCCAATATAGATGCCGGCTAGTACCGCTCGTACAAAATATTGTATTGGGTTTATATCTAATATTTGTTTCTTCTTTTGTGCAAGTTTTATAGCATCAGCTATCCCTTTTTCTAACATAAAATTATACACTCCTTTAGTTCCTATTTATTATAAATTATCCTAAGAATAAACTACATGTTTCAATATTCACTTTCAAGATTTTGTTCAACTTTTCACAAAATAAACACACTCACTTTACGAAATAATTCAAATGATGTGCAATCTGCTATATTTAATAAATCCTAGAAGGTGCATAATCCACGAATATACCTATTCAATATAGATTAAAAAATAATTAATCTGGTATAACAAGTTTTAATTTATCATGTTTAAGAAAAGCACTTCATCTTAATTTTTACTTACTTGTATAGTGACGCATCAGGAAATTCATTATATTTATACAAAAAACTTTAATTTTAGGTACAGTGTGTTTATATGCTTTACTCTTTAAAAATTGAAGAAATACTACTATCAGCAAACATATTCAATATTTTCTATCTGAAATATCTTAGTAAAATGTTAAAAATTCGGCTCTAACCTATGAATTTAATGGGATCCAATTTGTATCTCATTACCCGAATAAAGATAATTTGTGACATATTTTAAAATAAACTACATATCAAGCACTCTGTTTTTAAAATTGATATAATATGAACAGACATCATTGCTCAACACTTCACAATCAAAAGGAGAAATTGATATGAGGAAACGAAAACGCTTAGTAATCATCGGTAATAGTATATCTAGTTTACGCTGTATTGAACAAATTTTAATACACAACCCTAATATGTATAACATTTCTATTTTCAGTGATGAACTCTATCCTCTCTACAATCAGATAAACACTATTTCATTAAAATTAAATATAAAAAATAGAATGCTAAAGAAATATAATTGGTACAAACAACATAATATTAAGCTTTTCACAAACGAAAAGGTAATAGAAATTGATCGTGAGGACGAGGTCATTGTTACAGATAAACGACGTATTGTTTTCTACGATAAACTCATCATTGCAACAGGCTCTACTGCTTTTATTTTTCCCGTTAAAGGACTGCAATTATTTGGAGTAAATAAACTTAAAACAACTGAAGAAATCCAATTTCTATTAAATACTAAGAAGCATTCAAAAAAAGCTATTATTATTGGCAATGGTATGCTCGGTCTAAAAATTGCACAAAAATTATTTAATTTAGGAATAGACGTCCACGTTGTTCATTTCATTTCACACTTAATGGCAAAACAAGATATCCTGGATTGTTCATTACTACGTAACAAGCTAAAAGCAAAAGGGATTCAATTTTTCATGGAAAAAAACACGGTTAAAATCCTAGGTACAGAATACGCAGAGGGAATTCAATTCGAAGATGGCACTATTATAAAATACGATTTAATTGTAATACCTATTGGTAGGCGACCTAATACACATTTAGCAGAAAAGGCTGGTTTACATGTTAACCGTGGCATAGTTGTTAATAAGTATATGCAAACAAATGATAAATTAATTTATGCAGTTGGTGAATGCACTGAACACAATGGTATTACATTAGGATTTCCAGCCCCCCTCCATACACAAGCTACTGTATTAGCCGAGCATATAACAAATGCACAGACAAATACTCTTTTTGCGTAATTTCTTAGTTAATTAAAACAAATTCATTATAACTTTTATCTATAAAAAAACTCTTCTTAATAATTGTTTAAGAAGAGTTTTAATCCCTTGAAAACGTATTAAAGGGAAAACTTCAATATTGACATGTTTGCAATCCTATTGCGTACTAAATTAAAATATCAATTTAAATAAGGAGACATACTAAAATGCAACGACACAAAAATATATATCTTTTAATCATTTTCTGCATCGTATTATGTATAATAACTCTAGTCCATAAAGATGAAAATAATAGCGCTAAAAATAAAACATATGGGATGGATAAACTTGTTAAACTCGATAAAAAAAATTCATATTCTAAAGAGAATAATCCTTTAGAAGTCCCTTTAATTCTACAAAATCCAGAATTAGAACGTGGATGCGAAGTTACAAGTTTAGCAATGCTTTTAAATTTTAATGGTCTATCCGTTGATAAATTAGAATTAGCTAAAAATATTAAATATGTCCCTTTTCAAAACAATGGATTAATGGGAAATATGGACGAAGGATTTGTTGGAGATATGTATGACATAGATATGCCTGGTTTAGGTGTGCATATTAAGCCGATTTTAGAGTTAGCTAAATTATACATACCAGAGAATTGTATTATAGATTTAACTGGAAGTAATCCCCAAAATTTATATAAAGCAATTGATAAAGGACACCCTGTTTGGATTTTAACAAACGCAAGCTTCCGCAAACTACCTGATTATGAGTTTCGTACTTGGAAAACAAATTCGAGTGAGGGGCGGGTTACATACCGTCAACATAGTGTTTTATTAACTGGATATACCGGTCAATATGTATACATTAATGATCCATTAGATATGGAAAAAAACAAAAGAATTGATAAGAAAGATTTTGAGGAAGCATGGGTTCAATTAGGCAGCCAAGCCCTAACTATCATTCCTTAAAAACACAAAGCTATAAGTTGAGATAAATTTAAAATTACTAATTTTCTATTATATAATAATTATATAATAATACTTGGTTTACACGAGAATTAATAACATTATAATTGTAATATTAAAGGACACACCTATACCATTGGAGTGGTACGTAAGGTGTGTCCTTCCCATAAATCAAAAATATAAGATAAAATAATTTAAAATTTATTATTTAAGTTTGATTATAAGGTATGTAGTATTTTGCGGCTCAAAAAATCCATATCTTATCAATTAAACCGGTTGGTAACACATATTCCTTTTTTGTGATTTCCTCATATATAATGATTTTAAGAATTTACACAATTAAAATACTTACTATTTTGTAATAACTCCTCTTTTATATTCTTAGAAAGGAGTCTTTTGTCAGAAACTGATAAGTCTTCTAATAGCTAACTGATTTTTTATTATTATTTTCTTATTTCCAACAGAGGCCATGAGTCCTAAACTTTCAAACTTATTCAATTTACGACTAATAGTCTCTCTTGTTACCCCCGCATAATTTGCCAATTCCTCTCGTGTCAATGGCAAGTTAATAAGTATTCCATCCTCTGTACTTTTGCCATATTTATCACAAAACTCCAATAGTATATGAGCAATTCTAACTTCAGGATTGTTTGTCGCTAAATTTTGCACTAAATTCTCTACCTTAGCTAAACGTTTTGTGACAACTTTTAACAGCTTTAATGCAATACTTGGATTTCGTTCCATTATATAATCCATATTTTCTTTTTTTAGCATACAGATATGAGTATCTTCTATAGCATACGCACTAAAATTACTTTTTTCATCATAATTAAATATATTTAATTCACAAAAGGATTCACCACTTGTTAGTATATGCAATATTTGCTCTTTCCCTTGAAGAGTTAATGTACATAGCTTTACTTGTCCACTATTAATAATAAATAATGTATCTGATTTATCTCCCTCAAGAATTAATGGCTGACCCTTTTTAAACTTCCTATGTTTTGTCATTGAAGCTATATTACTAATTTCCTCTTCGGAAAGGGTCTTAAAAATTAGTACTTTTCTTGGGCAAAGCTCTCTTGATTTTTTATGATTATCGTCCATACTTTCTCACCTTACTTTAACTATAGAATTAAAAATATACTGATATCCAAGGTTATTATAGACATTTTTATCAAATATTGCAGTGACCCAAATCACAACTATATGTTTATGAAGACAGTGATATACACTATCTTCATAAACATATTTTGATATGGCATAGAAAAATATGGCCCTGAGGAGAAAGGGTGGCGCCAGGGCCATATAGAGTGTACCGAGAATGGCTGAATCGGTATAAGTATCTGCTACATAATTATTATAGAATTTTTTAAAGAATATTTCTGTGACCAGAATCACATTCAAAAATATAAAAAACAATGAGAATACTGTGCAGTATTCTCATTGTTTTTTCCTTCTTATTCATCTAGTGGTGCAAAATGATTTTTATCTTCTCCGCACACAGGACAAACCCAGTCCTCTGGTAAATCTTCGAAACTTGTTCCTGGTTCTATATCCTCATCTGGATCCCCTACCTCTGGGTTATATATATATCCACATGGTAAACAAATGTATTTTTTCATGATTTCCTCTCCTTTTTGTACAGATTTATATTTTTTCTTTTAACTTGTTCATTATTTCACTTATGTTTGTATTTAATAAATCTATTCCTTCTAACGACACATGCTTTTCAATCACAGATTTGTAAGAAATAGATGCAGCAACTCCTTCTAATGAAATCACACCGACTATTTTATTATCCTTAATAAATAACCTTGTATACTTCTCCTTACCGTCTTCTTCAACAATTGTTGTATCACATTGCTCTTCATTAACAACTCCAATTGAAAATAAAGATACATTGAATGCGTTAAAAATAGTGGTTGGAATTTCTTTTTTATAAATGGCAGTTTTAGAGACCATATTACTACCTGCTACTCTTCCTTGTTCCAAGGCAGTCCCCCATAAGCCTTCAATTTCATTATTTACTTCTGCAACATCTCCCGCAGCGTATACGGAGTCTATATTTGTTCTCATCTTCTCATCCACAACAATACCTCTATTTAATTTAATAGCAGTATCATGTACAAGTTTAGTGTTCGGAGTAACGCCAATTGAGTAAACAATACTATCACAATTAATTTGAGAATTGTCGTTCATCTTTATGCCAGTTACGGATTCTTTCCCGAGAATAGAATCAATAGAAGTATTTAAATACACCTTTACTCCTTCCTTTTCAATTTTTCGTTTTAAGAGCAGCGAAGATTTTGTATCTAATTGTCTTCTCATTAATAAAGGAGCTACTTCTACAATAGATACCTTTTTACCATCTTTCAGAATAGACCATGCTGTTTCTAAACCTTGTACACCCCCACCAATGGTCACAACACTTTCTTTGTCCTCTAAATGTCCTTTAAGCTCATCTGCTTCTTTCATGTCCCTAATAGTAAAAATATTTTTTTTATTAATTCCATTTATCTCTAATCTTCTATTATTCGCTCCTGTACAAATTAATAGTTTATGATAAGAAAATACCGCTTCATTGGATGTAACAATAAATTGCTCATCTGTATTAATTTTTACCACCTTTGTATTTATAAAAACTGATATGTGATTATCTTGATACCACTTTTTCTTTTTAATTAACACTTTTTCACTGTGTAAATCTGAATACAGATCCTTTGATAATTTAATTCTTTTATAAGGTAGTGATGGCTCTTCACCAAAAATAAATATATTTGATCCTTTATCATACTCTCTAATAGTTTTAGCGGCATTTACAGCGGCTACACCACTCCCAATAATAACAAAATTCTTTTCCATGTTTTCACCTCCATTTTTCGATTAAATAGAACTCAATAATAAATCTGTAACAAATGTTGTTGCATGTTGGATTTTCTTTACTTTCCCCTCATCTTTTGGAGAGAATCTAATCCGAATAGGAAATTCAACATGAGTCATACCTGTAGATTTGATAACTTTTGATGTACTTTGTACATTCATATTTGTTTCATTGAGGTAATCTTGTATCACTTCAATTGCCTCTCCACTCCAACCATATGAACCGAATGAAGCTGCAATTTTCCCTTCTAGATTCATTTCTGTCATTTCTTTTAAAATTTCTTCTAAATTACCAATCATATCTGCATATCTAGTTGAAGATCCTATGAAGACTGCATCTGCTTCTTGGATACTCTTTAAAACCTCTAATTTTTTTGATTTATCAGCGTTAAATACTGTTACATGAATATTATCTGCTTCTAAAGTTTCTTTAATAATATTTGCTACTTTTTTTGTATTATTTTTAATTGTTGTATATACAATTGTTACTTTCTTATCTTGATTCGTATCTCTACTCATATCCGCATATAATTTAATATACTTCTGTATATCCTGACGTAAAATGTAGCCATGAGATGGTGCAATCATTTGTACATCCAATTCTTTTAGAGCTTCTATTAATGTTCTTACATATCTTCTATGTGGATGGATAATGGCATTATAATAGCCGATAAAATCTTCCGTAATATCTACATTCGCTTTATCACTGAAAATCTCGTCATTTGCTATATGAGTACTAAAAATATCACAAGGAAATAAAATTTTATCCTCTACACAGTAGGTAATCATTGTTTCTTCAGTATGAAGATATGGCGTTTCTTTAAATTTCAATGTTTTTCCACCAATATCTAATGTATCACCGTCTTTTACTACTAAAAACTTTCGATTATGCAGTTTATACATCTCTTGTATTTCTGGTACTGCAATTTCTGTACATACAATCGTTGCATTAGTAGCTCTTGATGCTAATGCTGCCAATCCCCCTGAATGGTCGGGTTCTGTATGATTCACTACAATATACTGAATTTCTTGTGGATCAATTAATTTACTTAATGATTCTACAAATTCTCTTCCAAACTCGATATCAACTGTATCAATCACTGTTGGTTTTTCCGTTTTTAGCAAGTACGCGTTATAAGTTGTTCCTTTTGCTAAGATTAAACGATGAAATGGAACTTCTCTATTATCAACTTTTCCTACCCAATATATATCTTTAGTTAACTGAATTTCTTTGCCCATATAACTCAATTCCTCCTCAATCAGATTCGATTTACCACTGAATTATATAAACTTTTTTATAATTAAAAGAGGACTAGAATCACATTTTAAAAAAATTAATAAAAAAACACCTGAGTAACAGCTTTCTACTCAGGTGTTTTTAAAATTTATTTTGTTGCTACAATTACTAATGCCGGACCATCAAGTGAATATATTTTTTTATCAAAATTAGCGTAAGTTTCTACTGACTCAAATCCACAATCTATTAATATGGGAAGTAATTGTTTTTTTGTAATTGGATATAACTCTATACTATTTGAGAATTCTTCACCACTTGTATTTAATGTTACAGTAAATAGCACCTTTGTTCTCTCTATTGCATAATCTCGTTTGAATGAGAAATGTTCTTTCTTAATTACTGGAAATATGAAATTTTTTTGATTTAATACTTTTTCATAGTTTACAATTTGAACTATGAACTTTCCATTTTTCTTAAGTTTTTTAAAAGAGCTTTGAATAAAATCAGTAATTTCCTGTACATTGTCTAAATGAACCAACGTATTTCCAATACAATAAATACCATCAAATATCCCAGGTACATCGTCTATTTGCTGCATTCTAAGTGTATTTACAAAAAGTCTTCCCCTATGGGTTATAGCCTTCTCAGAAATTTTATCAGCCATTTTCTTCTCTGGTTCCATCGCAGTTACAATCATTTCTTTTTCAACTAATGCATTAGCCACATTCCCTGTTGCCGCACCTACATCAATTACGGAGTCCCCCTCTTGTAAATAAGAAGCAATAAAATTCACTTGTTTTTCATTTTCCGGAAAAATTTCATCATAATACGGCATTAATTTTTGGTAAAAAGTCATTATTTATACACTCCTTTCTACATACAGTATTGAAGAAAACATTAATACAATATTAAATATAAACAAATTTATATATAAATATAATATAAACAATATGAATCATTATTAGCCTTTACGAGATAAAATATTTAAATACTATTATTGTTGTAATAAAAACGTAAATAGCATTTATACTCTCTAAAATCCCCACCTTTAAGATTGAAATATTCCTTCCATACAGTACTATAGACCGTATCAAACTTGGGATAAAAATAATGGTAATCGTTGGTGATAAAATAAGCGTAACAATCACAAGTAATAAATGGTACCACCATGATAGAATGCGATACGTTGGATTCTTTTTTTCACGTATCATTGTTTTTACATAAAACGTACTTCCTATAAAATATAAAAATGTTATAGTCGCTATTATCAATATATTTTTATCGACTGTTTTCATTGTGAAGTAATAACTTATAATGCCCCCTATACAAAACAAAAGAATTGCACATACATCATTTAATAAGGCTCGTTCATTTTTTTTGCTAGAAAAATAAATGTTTATACAAAAAAACGGAAGCATAATAATAGAAAAGTAAACTATACGCCATTCATAACTAAGAGCAATAGCTGTACATATACAAGCCTCACCAAAGTAAAGAAAAAAATAATACAAATAATACTTCTTTCGCGGCTGTTTTACATACATTAATAAGGGATATGTAGCTAAATACACAAAAAACCACGCTAAAAAAAGAGGTATATGATACCATGTCCATTTACCAGTTAAAATACCTAAAACAAATGGAATAAGCAGCATTCCCCAGGCTCCATGCTGCTTTGGAATAATTAACTTCATTCTTCCACACCTCACATTTAATTTTTTATCAAAATGTTACGTAAGAATGATAATAAGTAGCATATATATCATTAAATTTATAGATAAAAAACTTTACCAGTGAGAGAATCCCCCCACTGGTAATCATACTCCACCAATTTAGGGAATACCCATCCCAAATAGTAAAATATAATGAATTTCTCATACTCACTCTTCCCTTATAAGATAAACTATGTTTTTAAAAAATACTGTGAGTGAAATCACTGCATTCTATTTTTATACCTTTTATTTTATAAAATAAAACACTCTTTATTGTGTTTTTACTCTCTATTGATAACCTCACTCTTTGAACCTAAAACAAAAGAATTTTTATCTATAAATAATTGAATCATTCTATATCTTTTCATTTTTTATGAGCAAGATAATACGATAAACTTCTAGATTTAATCTCTTCTAAATAGAAAAAATCACATACTTCATATATTAGTACCATTGCAGAAACAAACTATATATAGTATCATTTACCGATATTGAGTACCACATATTGAAAAGGAGTGAATTTCATGAACACCTCAGACAATTTAAAACAGCAAAAAAATACTTTATGGACAACTTTTCATAAAATTATAAAAAGTAACGATCAAGACTTAATGCAAGAAAATGCAAATGTTGATGGTCGATCTCCAATGGGAATGATGGGAACATTTGCATCAGAGAGCGCAAAACTTTATGTAAGGGAACATTTGCTTTCTAAACAAGTAAAAGAAGCTATCAATCGAAACATTTTATATCCACACGATTTAGATTTTTATGCAACAGGAACAACCACGTGTTCACAAATCCCTTTAGCACAATTGCTGAAAAAAGGGTTCCACACTGGACATGGCCATATGAGACAACCACAAGATATTAAAAGTGCATTAGCACTCTCGTCTATTATTCTTCAAGCTAATCAAAATATGCAGCATGGTGGGCAATCTCTTGCCATGTTTGATATAGATTTAGCACCATATGTGAGGAAAACATTTGAAAAAAATAAGAAAAAGTTAATAGACTATCCGCTAACAAAGGAACAAATCGAAGTGTTTGCATGGAAAGAAACAGAAAACGATACATATCAAGCATGTGAAGCATTCATTCATAATTCCAATAGTATGCATAGCCGTGGTGGTGGACAAGTTCCGTTTATTTCAATTAATTATGGAACGGACACATCAAGGGAAGGAAGGCTATTAATTAAACAATTACTACAGGCAACACAAGCGGGTTTAGGAAAAAGCGAAACGCCTATTTTCCCCATTCAAATTTTCAAGTTAAAAAAAGGTGTGAATTTTGAAGAAAAAGATCCAAATTATGATTTATTTGAACTTGCATTAGAAACAACAGCAAAGCGATTGTTCCCTAATTTTTCATTTTTAGATGCGCCATTTAATGCAGCGTATTATAATGGGCACCCAGAAAGTGAAGTATGTTATATGGGTTGTCGTACTCGTGTGATGTCTAATATTCATGGTGAGGAGACAGCAATTGGCAGGGGAAATCTATCATTTACCTCTATTAATCTAGTAAAATTGGCTTTAATAAATGATTCAAAAGAGGGATTTTTCAAATCGTTAAATCATTATATCAAACTTGGCATTCGTCAATTGCTAGAAAGATATTCATATCAATGTACAAAAAAGGCAAGAGATTTTCAATTCCTATATTCACAAGGGATTTGGCGCAATGGAGAAAAACTACAACCAGAAGATTCAGTTTCTGAGATTTTACAGCAAGGAACATTGAGCCTTGGTTTTATTGGACTTGCGGAATGCTTGGTTGCCTTAACAGGAAAACACCATGGGGAAGATAAAGATTCATGGCAACTTGGAAAAGAAATTGTTACCTTTATGAGAAATAAAATGGACCAAGCAACAGAAGAACATTGCTTGAATTTCACTTTAATTGCAACTCCTGCCGAGGGACTATCAGGGAAGTTTATCAAAAAGGATCGTGCTGAGTTTGGAACTATTACAGGTGTAACCGATCATGATTACTATACAAATTCATTTCATATTCCAGTTTATTATCCTATTCAAGCAATTAATAAAATACGTTTAGAAGGACCGTTTCATGCTCTTTGCAACGGTGGTCATATTACGTATATTGAACTAGATGGGGCGGCAGCGCATAATCAAATGGCTTTAAAACAGATTCTTCAAGCAATGGCAAAGTATGAAGTAGGATATGGTTCAATTAATCACCCAGTGGATCGTTGTAAATGTTGTGACTATAATGGAGTGATTGAAAATGAGTGCCCTAGCTGTGGAAATATAGAAGATCATCATATTGAAAGAATTCGCCGTATTACTGGATATCTTGTAGGGGACATGTCAAAATGGAACAATGCAAAGCGTAGTGAAGAAGCAGATCGTGTGAAACATAAATGAAGGTAATGAATATTATTCATGATAGTGTAGTAGATGGTGAAGGATTACGGACAGTTGTGTTTTTTGCCGGTTGTCCGCATCATTGTTTAGGTTGCCATAACCCCAAATCATGGAATCTTTATAATGGTACCGAGATGAGTGTGAAAGAAATTATAAAAGAAATTTCCACAAATCCTCTAACTGATGTAACATTTTCAGGTGGTGACCCATTTTTTCAAGCTATCGAGGTCAAAGAAGTTGCAAAGGCTGTAAAAAGTTTAAACAAAAATCTTTGGATTTACACTGGCTATACACTAGAAGAGATACAAAACTCACAAAACAAAGATATGATTGAGCTGTTACATTATGGAGATGTTTTAGTTGATGGAAGATTTGAAATCCAAAAAAGAGATTTGACTCTTCCATTTCGCGGAAGCTCAAATCAACGTATTATACGCCTAAGATAAGTATAATTCCCTTGCTTTTTTTCAATTATTAGTCATCACTAACCCAGTATTTATGGGCAGAAAGTATCTGCTCATAAGTACTGGAAATATACAATAAAAAAATTTATAAAACAGGTTAAAAAAAGAGACATGCTCAATTCTTACACTTTTTCCGCAATGCTTTTGGAACATATATACAAAAAGGTTCGCTTTCCATGTAATCCCCCGTCATCGCAAATGCCCTAGAACGAGATCCCCCACAAACATATCGAAACTCACAAACACCGCATTTTCCTTTATAATTGTCTGGATTACGAAGACTTTGAAAAACAGGAGAGTTTCGATAAATTTCAGCTATCGGTGTTGATTTAATATTCCCGGTTTTAATCGGCAATAGCCCACTTGGGTATACATCTCCAATATGAGAAATAAATACAACTCCATTTCCATCATTTACTCCTTTTGGAGCGCGTCCAAATTCATTAACTCCGTCCGTCATCCCTTCCATCAGTACATCTCTATATTGAATAATTTGATCTATCTTTTTAATTCCCTTCATTTTTTCTTGAAGAACAACGCGTCTATAGTGCTGAGCAACTGTGGTTTTTATATCAAAAGAAACAGTTTTACTAAGCTGATATAGCCAGCGGAACACCCTTTCATGTTGAATTGGTGAAATCATATCTTTCTCTTTACCACGTCCTGTTGGGACTAAGAAAAATACACTCCACAACACACAACCTAATGCTTCTACTAAATTTGCCATATCTTTAAGTACACTCAAATTATAATTAGAAACAACTGTATTAATTTGAATAGGGATTTTTAATTCATTTAAATGATGAATTGCATCCATTGTTAATTTAAATGACCCCTCTGTTCCTCTAAAATGATCGTGTACTTCAGCTGTTGGTCCATCTATACTAAATGCCCATCTAGCAATCCCAACATCTTTTGCTTTTTTAATCGCTTCTTTAGTAACCTTTGGAGTAGCACTGGGTGTCATGGAAACCCGAATACCTTTCTTCACCGCGTATTCAGCAATATCATATATATCCGAACGCATTAATGGATCCCCACCAGTAAAAACCAGCATCGGATTATCCATTTCATATATATCATCAATTAGTTTTTTTCCTTCTTCTAATGTTAACTCAAAAGGATCGCGATAATGCTGAGCTTCAGCACGACAATGTAGACATTTTAATTCGCATGCTCTTGTTAACTCCCATATTACAATAAATGGGTTTTTATTATAATCACGATTTGTCAAAAAGAAAGCCTCCCATCAACTTACATACTATATTGTAAAATTATATGTTCATTTATGTTGTGAGATTTATCACGCATAAGTTTTTAGCAATTAAAAACCCCTCACCAAAATAGATGAAATTAAGATAAAAAAGCACTCACCTATAAGTAGGAGAGCGCTTTTTATTTTAAAAATATCTTTAAAATTTATATTTTATATTTTTTTTATATAAATTTTATTTATTTATTATTTCTATTAGATTTCATCAAATCATCTAGTAATAAATCTAATTCTCTACTATAACAAATTACCTTTTCATGAGTGAATCCATACTGCTTAACAAGCGATATTAATTCCTCTTTTTTTTCAATTACTTGATTTAACTTCTTATAATTAGACATAGCTTTTGTACACTCCCATCTTACCTACATACAGGTCATCTAGGTAGCATTTTTATTAGATGTTCCATTTAAAGCACAGCTGTTTATAATATATATTTCCCCTTAACACCCATATACAATACATTTACAAATATCAAATACAAAATCTATGAACTTAAAAAGTTATACCTACTTAACTTATTACACACCTTTATATGCTTGCTTATATACTTCTTTTAATTCTGAAATCAATGGAAGTTTCGGATTTGCTGGTGTACATTGATCTTCAAATGCTCTTTCCGATAAGACATCCACAACATTTTCAAATGCTTCTTGTTTTACTCCTTGTCCTGCAATACTCATATTAATATTCAATTCTTTTCCAAGGCTGATAATTGCTTGCACAAGAGATTCTACCCCTTCTTCCACTGTACTTGCTGGCAGCCCCAATGTTCTTGCAATATATGCATAACGTTCATCTGCCACAAAATGCTCATATTTTGGGAACAATGCATGTTTTCTCGGCTTAATAGCATTATAGCGGATTACATGCGGCATTAAGATTGCGTTAGCGCGTCCATGTGGAATGTGAAATTCTGGTCCAAGCTTATGCGCCAAACTATGATTAATACCAAGAAATGCATTTGCAAAAGCCATACCTGCAATTGCAGAAGCATTATGCATTTTCTCACGTGCTTCTTCATCATTTCCATTTTTATATGCTCTCGGTAAATATTTAAATACTAGATCAATGGCTTTTAAGGCCAATCCATCTGTATAGTCATTTGCCATAATAGACACGTATGCTTCAATTGCATGTGTTAACACATCCATTCCAGTGTCTGCTGTTACATGAGGTGGCACTGTCATTACAAACTGTGGATCAATAATCGCTACATCTGGTGTTAATTCATAATCAGCAAGTGGATATTTTATATTATTTTTTTTATCTGTAATAACCGCGAATGGTGTCACTTCTGACCCTGTTCCTGATGTTGTTGGAATCGCAACAAATTGTGCTTTTTGCCCTAGTGTTGGAAATTTACATGTACGTTTTCTAATATCTAAAAACTTTTGTTTGATTCCAAAGAATTTTGTTTCTGGATATTCATAAAATAGCCACATTCCTTTTGCTGCATCCATTGCTGAACCTCCGCCCAATGCAATAATTACATCAGGTTTGAAGCTTCTCATCATCTCAGCACCCTTGAATACTGTTTCATCTGATGGATCTGGTTCTACCTCTGAGAAAACACCTACTTTTACATCATTTAAATGCTGTTGTAAGTAATGTGTAACTGTGTCCACATATCCCAGGTCTACCATTCCTGGATCCGTTACAATGAATGCTCGTGAAATGTTTGGCATCTTAGCTAAATATTGTGTCGCATGTTTTTCAAAAAAAACCTTAGGTGGTAATTTGAACCATTGCATATTATTTTTTCTATTCGCCAAACGCTTTACATTTATTAAATGTGTAGCTGTTACGTTTTGAGAAACAGAATTTTTACCGTATGAACCACAACCTAATGTTAAAGATGGAATAAATGCGTTATATATATCACCAATCCCACCTTGTGCTGATGGTGAATTTACAATAAGGCGACAAGCTTTCATTCTTAAACCAAATTGTTTTTGTACTTCTTTATTTGTAGAATGAATAACCGCTGAATGCCCTAAGCCACCTAAATTTAACATTTCTTCACAATATTTAAATCCTTCTTCTTGTGAATTTGCTTTGATACAAGCTAATACTGGGCTCAATTTTTCACGTGATAGTGGATATTCTGCACCCACTCCCTTAATTTCAGCTACAAGTATTTTTGTATCTTCTGGTACCTTAATGCCTACTAATGATGCAATATAATGTGCTGATTTCCCAACGATATCACTATTTACTGCACATGTATTTTCATTAATAACAAGCTTCTCTAGTTTTATTCTCTCTTCTTCGGTAACAAAATAACAATTGTTGTCTTGCATTTCTTTTTTTACACTATTATAGATTTCTTTATCTACAATGATTGCTTGTTCAGAAGCACAAATCATACCATTATCAAATGTTTTTGATAAAATTAAATCATTTACAGCTCGTTTTACATGTGCTGATTTCTCTAAATAACAAGGTACATTCCCAGGTCCTACCCCTAAGGCTGGTTTCCCTGTAGAATATGCTGATTTCACCATTCCAGCACCCCCGGTTGCAAGAACAAGTGCAACCCCCTCATGGTTCATTAATCTTTTTGTTGCCTCAACAGAAGGTTTTTCGATCCATTGAATGCAATTCTCCGGTGCCCCTGCCTTAATTGCAGCATCTCTTAAAATTTTAGCCGCTGCAACAGAGCATTGCTGAGCAGATGGATGAAAAGCGAAAATAATTGGATTTCGTGTTTTCATTGCAATAATTGCTTTAAACATAGTTGTTGAAGTAGGATTCGTTACTGGTGTCACACCAGCAACTACACCTACTGGTTCGGCAATTTCGATGACTTCTTCATGTGGATCTTCATGAATAATTCCTACAGTCTTATCTTTTTTTATGCTATGCCAAATATATTCAGTCGCAAATATGTTCTTTGTACATTTATCCTCATACACACCTCGACCAGTTTCCTCAACCGCCATTTTTGCTAATGGCATATGTTGATCTAATCCAGATAGTGCCATTTCATGAACAATATGATCTACTTGCTCTTGCGTATAAGATTCCATTGCTTTTAGTGCTTCTTTTCCATTTTCAACTAAAGTATTAACAACTTCTTGTACATCATTTTCATCTTTAATTACTACGTTGACCATTGCTTGTACTTCTTTTTCATCTGTCTTGTTTGTCATATTAAAGCCTCCAGATCACTATAAAAATAGATTTAAAATGTTGGAACTTATTGTTTTCATCTTGCCTATTAAGTAAAGTCTTAAAACATGTGAAGTATTTCACAAATAATAATATGAAATTTTCAACTACTCCCACTATACATGAAATGACTATTTTTTATTGTGTATTTTTTGTGAAGTATTTCACAAATATTTATAATAATTCTAATCAATAATTACTTATTTACACCATCAATATATACAATTACATTCTCAGTTGTATTATTTCTCAATTCAATGTACACCTCAGCATTAAAATACAATATTTGTTGATGCCTTAATATCTCAATTTCATTATCAATTATAACCATTGTTTCACCGAAAACTGCATACATACAAATATCCTTGTTCAAATATTTTGGTATGACAACATTACCTGACGGATTAATGAAAAAAAATGATGGAAATGTATTTTCAGTTTTATTAATAATTGTTTTGAATACCTCATCATTTAATCCCATAGGTGTTACATTTTTTAGTTGCATAAATATCACTCCTATTCATGTATAAAAAATTTAATAAAGTATAATAAATTTATACTCTATTTTTACAAACTTATAGCGAGGATCTCGACTTTGCCTATAAGTTTATAACTATTAATTTCCTAAAGCAACAGGAATTCATCTTCTTGTAAAGGACTATTAATTTGTTATAGTATGTAAATCTCTTTGTTGTGATAACTCTACTAAAGAAGACACTTAACACTTATATGTAATTTATCTAGTAGTATTTTATGTGTATAGTAGTTAGAACTTTTTATTAATAAATTTTGAAAACATTAGTATATATAATATAAATTATTTTTTTATTTAAAAATATTTTGTTTGTCCCCATCCTCTCTAAAATATTCCCCCTTTTTTTAAAATCTTATATAAATATATATCTTATATATATTAAAAATATAAAGATAAAACTTTTATAGGTTCATAAAATATAGAATAAAGCCTGCTATGACAATGTTTTTAACATGCCCTACTGTAAAAAATCATAAATGGTATGTAATGGGAGTGTGAAAATAGACTTTGTTGTATCATCCTTTCTACATAAAATCATAAAATAATACCACTATACCTACATAAAAAACGAAGAAAAATAATTCAGTAATGAGTATATTTATTCATTCGTAAATAAGAAGACATTCTCGATATTTGTCCCCAATTTGTAGTCATTTGTACACAATCTATACACAATGATCATTATTTAATCCACTTAATTCAGTTATTCATATTTAATCACATAAAACTTGATGAATTTTAGTAGATTTACTTATAGAACCCTTATATAGCAACAATAGTATGATATTTTTATTCACAAATGATACTTTTTATAAACATATCCACTAAAAATTTAATTTTTCTTATGATTTTATGTAGAGTAAAATCTCTATTCATATAGGTATTGGATGCCTTTTCAAGTTACTATTGTGGAAATTAACAATGATGAATAACTTTTATTGTATAGAAGTGCATAAAAAAAGATTCTATTTTCAATAGAATCTTTTAGAAAAGTATATAAATGGATCTAATAGAAAGACTTTGAATGATAGAGCCAACACGAATAGCCCTCTACTTTGATTTTTTTCAAATATAGAGAGCTGAAAATGATTACATTTCTTCCATTACTTTTAATACCTGTTCAGTTGATGTTACTTGAATTCCAGCACGTATCAGCTGTTCCAAGGCACGTATAAAGGTAATTAAATTTATGCTACCAGGTACTTCAATTACCCTTAGCTTTTCTTTTGGTAATTTATCTATCTTTTCAATGAACAATTCACGTACATCACTAGGAATAAAGCGTTCTTTATGTCCTTTTATTTTTAGAAGTTCACGCATTTCTATTTCTAAAGCCATATAAGCATTTAGATTTGCACCTTGTTCATAAGCGTATTTTCTAAATAATGTTTCTTCTTGATATCTTAGATAATTACGATGGTAAGATTCCTCTGTAACAGGTACGGCAAATTTGTTCTTTAATAACTCAAATGTTTTACGGAACAGCTTCTTGATGCTTCGGCGAGAGTACATAGAGAAATGCAATCCGAAATCAAAGATAGCTTGTTCTTTTTGTTTTGCTGGTACGTGCTGTGTAATAAGAGGATAAACCCCTTCTTTAGCTGCGGTATCAAGAATATGATACTGTGATGTTTGATTCAATAATTTTTTCAGTGTATATACTAACTTACTTGGATATTTTTCAGTGCGATCAATCATGTCACGCAAACTATGTATTACACTACGGATTTGTCGATGACAGGTATTTTTAAGTACATGAATAAATTTATTCATGTCTCGTGTAAATTCCCCAATATGCATTTCTTGTAGTGTAGATTCAATAAATCGGGCTTTACGGGCATACGTAACCTTTGGAGTAAAAGGATCACGATACTGTAGTTCGCCTGATTCTTTTCCACATAAGAAGTCTGAATGAATAGATAAAAATAAAGTCGTGTATTTTTTCTTGTTTTGAACCCCTTTTTGTAGTTTACAGATTTTGAATAGTGGAGTTCCTGTACAAGGCAATACAGTCGTTAGTTCTTTCATAACTGCACGAATTTGATGTGGATACTTCTTATGTAGAAAGCGGTACATCCCACCAAAGTGAGTCTTATTACCTCTTTCATCCTGTTTGTCTAAAGAACGTTTTAATGTAGTCTCTCTATGCTGTTGCATAGCAATATCTAAGAATAGCTTCTTAGATGCTACTGAAAGTTCAAAGAAAGCTTTTGTAAAGACTACAGGACTAATGTAAACATAAGGATTTGCTTTTTCTGTTTCTTCATTCATAAAATGAGTTATTTTAATTGTGTATCGACTATCTAATTCATTTTCAATCGTAATAATGTTATGTAGGCTTAATTTTTTTAATGCAATATAGAATTGAGAATGCTGTATACATGCCAATTCTTCTTTGTATTGCTTATAGTCTTCCCAAAGCATATGTACTGTTACGTTTGGAATAATACCATTCGTATAGCATTTTTTATGTAGGTAAAGAAATACTTCAAGATCTGCATTTGTAATACCGTACAATTTATGTTTTCTTCCCATTGTCTTTGAAATAGTATGACGTGAAAAAGATGGCTTTGCTTGTGCAACAAATCCATCGATATCCGCAATACGTTCTTCATACGACATTTGATTAATAATATCTTCAAGGTATGTATCTTTATAGCTATAGTATTTTCCTTCCAATGCATCAACAAGTGCTTGCCAAGATTTTAATGTAACTATAACCGCATTAGTAGATTGTCCATCTAGACTACGTTGATTACGAATAACAAATGATTTGCTCATCTTTTTCACCTCCTATACAAATTAAAATATACATATCCGTACAATATAAAATATACCGATTTTAATTATAGCAAATCAAAAGTTGATGAAATGGGCCCCTTTAAGAGCCAACATGAAAAAATGAAATGTACGTTAATCCCTTTCATACCAAGGGGTTTCGGGTTTTGTTCTATTTTTTTTATGGACATGATATCACTATGGATTTTCATGTTCCGAATAAATAAGAAAATGAGTTGTAAAATGCTAATAAACGTTGTTCTAATGGGGATGGAAGCTTATTTTCATAAAAATATAAGGGACATGATAGAGCTGTAGATTTTCATATTTCTATTTATTATAATTTACATGAAAACCGTCAATAAACATTGATGTTAAAGGGATTTATATGAAATTTGGTATTTATAAAAGGAACATGATACCGCTAGGATTGATTCATCTTTTCAGATAGAAAGGGACATGATACCGCTATAAATTTTCATGTTCTATAATTCCCTGAAATTTGAGGAGATGTTGTATAAATGCATGGTATATAAGGGATTTAAGAAGAGTTATTAAACACGAAAGGGACATGATACCGCTATAAATTTTCTTGTTTCATACCTTGAATATAGAAGAAACCCTTTTGTATCAAGGGTAAAAAAGATTATGAAAAAAATATATAGTTTAATTTCATGAAACATTTAAGACTGGATTTTTTCATGTTTTAGTCAAAAGGGACATGATACCGCTATGAATTTTCACTTTGTATGCAAACTTTAATGAGTATTACCATATATACAAGGGAAATTTTAAAACATGAATAACCTAGCTTTTTCATGTTTAATCAAAAGGGACATGATATCGCAAAAGAATTTCATGTTTCAGCTAATTCCTTGAAAAATATTAGGTTTCTTATAACGTCTTACCTTTTCCAAATGGATACAGTCTTGTATAATCAGTAAAAGAAGTGGTTAGAAGCATACGTGCTAGATTATCACTAAAGGATGGTTGGATAGAACTTACTGTATTCTTTTTTATTTTCATGAATAGGAACATCATAAGGCTATATAGATTTAAGTTTAAATCATTCTCAATTGTAAATTAAATAAGGAGAAGGATGTATATGGATAATGTTCTACAATTGTTTAAAGATGCATTAGTAATATCAGCACCTATCTATAAACATAATGAACAATTGTGGTATAAATGGAATGCTTATTACTTAGAAGTTAAAGAAGATACTAGTAGGATCGTAACTTCGGACTATTTTTCCCCATCATTTTCAATGCTTGTACAGTGGCTTGAACAGCAACAAAAAAAGGGAATCTCCTCTTTGGAAATATTCACCAACATAGAAGCTTACCAAATTGAAATTGATGTGGCGATAGGATTATTTGTGGAGCAAGAGTTTTCAAGAGCTAACAATGAAACCGTGCAGGAACCAAAGGAATCTAATACAAGTTTAGAGCACGAGAATTACTATGAAGTGAATAATTCTGCGGTTTATTATAAATTAAGAGATGGTATAGCAAAGAATCAATTTGAAGAAGATGAAAATACAAAGTTGAAATCTTATCCAATTGAAACGAAAGATAGTAGTGGAGTTGCACAACTTTCTTCACATAAAGATGAAGATTTAAGATTAATAAATATTGAAGAAGCTGCTCGTTGGAATACATTGGTTGATGGTGTAATGAGTAATATGGATGATTTAACTGCTGACTGTTTAGATGCAATTACTATCCAATGGTTAAATGAGGCAAAGTCCCCTGATGAATTCATAGACTTTTCATATAATCAGGTATTAGAAATGTGTAGCATACCTAAAGCAAAGGCTAATAACACAGAATATTATCGAGCAGAAGATAAAATAAAGGTTGCCAAACGAATTGCTGCCTTAGCAAGTATTTTTATCTATTTAAATGATGATAATGAGGTAGTTGTATTAAATGATCGAGCTGAAGCAGGTAAACATTATGAAGTAAAGCGAGAAGTTATTAAGAGGCTTTTTGTATTAGATTCTGTGGTACTCTGGAGAGATACTAACACTAACGAATATATGGGGATAGAATCTTGCAGGATTAAGCCAGGGAGCTTCTTATCAAGTTATTTATATGGTTCTAGTAGTACAACGGCACTATTATCAAAAAAAGCGTTAGAATATAATAGTTATAGACATAAATATCATAAGAGATTGATTCGTTATTTAACTTGGCAATGGAGAATTCGTCAAATGTTCTCTAGTTTAAAAAGGCCTTACTCTATAGGAGGAGATAAGGGATTACTGGCTGTCATGGGTATAAATCAAAATCAAAAGCCAAATCGTATTCGTGAACAGTTAGAAAATGTTCTTATTGATTTAGAGAAGGAAAAGGTAATATCACATTGGGAGTACAGTGAAGATTTAAAAGAGGAAATGTTAACAAAGAAGAATTGGTTTAAGAACTATTATGCTCAGTTAGGTATAATAATTTTACCGCCGAAAGAATTAATGAATTCAATAGAAAAAATAGTGAAGAAAAAAACAGTAGAGATCATACAAGAAGAGTCTCCTGTGAAAATAGAAAATAACACTTTAGATGTTGATGAGTATGAAAATTCAATTAGAGAAAAAATATCATACTTCCATATGAATAAAAATATTACAATGCGAGAACTTTCAAAAGAAATAGGTATATCACAACCTACCCTTTCTAGGTTTTATAATAAGAAAACAAAACGCCTTTCAGGCACGGCTAAAGATAAATTAAATCAGTGGTATAAAAGACAAATTATTATCGATAAGATGTAGAAAAAGTTTAACTCCATGATAAAAAAGAGTCCCTATTTTAGGGACTCTTTTTTATCATGGAGTTATAACGCTATTTAGCAAAAATATAACTCCATGATAAAAAAGAGTCCCTATTCTCTTTTTTATCATGGAGTTATAACGCTAGTTACCAAATAAATTGGCCGTATCCAGATCTTCATATTCATCTTTTAGTACTGCTTTTTCAGTTGTTGATTCATTTTCTATATGTGTATCTTTAGAAGTAGAATTCTTTTCATTAGATGAGATTATTCTATTTGAATCGGCTACCTCTTCTTCATTTGCTTGGCTTTCTTTTTGAATAGTAAGGTTTGAATTATTTAAAAGTATACGCTTAACATCATTTAAAAAGTCTTTATCTTGAAGTAAAATTTCTTTTTGCATTTGTTGCTGTATCTTATAATCAGCCACGTCTTGTAATCCGTGTTTATCAATAAAATAGCAAACAAGTTTATACAAAGAATCGGCTATATTGCTTTGTGACTCGAACCATTTAAAGAATTCTTCATTCTCAATCTTCTTGAGGTTCCAGAAGAAGGATTCTCTTTTTTTGTCGGACATACTATTTCACCTTTTTTCGAGAAAGAATTTTCTTGATAATTTGCATCCCCTTAGCATTCATATCTACAGCGTATTTCTCTGGAATCCACAATAAGTACATTCCAACTCGCTCACAATACTCTAATAATTGATTATATAATTCATCTTTAAAAGTAATACTTCCCCCACCATACACACATAAAACTTCAGCTTCACTGGCTGTATTGTTTACATATTTTTCATCTGTATCTTCTAGGATTAGTTCAGCTTGTTCCACTTTTGTAATATTAAAGTGGGTTGTTGCCTCTTCATGGTATTTATGATCTATATCTTGAAGAATCTGAGAGAATTGTTGGCGTTTAATGTTTGTGCCACGTTCTTGATTTAATAATTTTACAGCTTCTTCTGTAGCATGACCGACACCACGTCTTTCACCGCTACAAGCATCAATTACAGGGTTCACGCCAACTGTATAGATATACTCAGTTGTTCCATCCCCAATATCAGAATGTAAAATCTTTTTGTTTTTAAAGAAGGAGCCGTCAATTTTTTTGATTTCAAGTTTTTTTGCATATAGTTTAGTGAAATCAGTAAACATCTCCTCTTCCCCTTCAAGAATTGCAAATAACGGAGGAACACCCTCTTGTGTAATGTTTGCACTATTAAATGTTAAGCTAACCGTTACCTGCTCTTCTCCTACATAAACCACTACAACATGATTTGAATTAGTAAAACGTTGTTCTAAATGTTTAGCGTTTACGGGTGTCCATTGGCTTGCTGGGATAGCTGAAATAAGGTCAACAGTCACATTAATTGATTGTGGCAGTTGTTCTGTTCGTTCCCATTCAAGTTGAACTGATTTGTTTGCGATTAATCCTAGCATATTAATTAGTGGTAAATCATCATTGTATTTTTGACCGACTTTAATGTTCATGTTTTTAGGATTTTTACCTGTTAACATAGCACGATTTCCAATGAAATACATCCCGGATCTTCGAATTGATTTACTAGCAATATTCACGAACATATTATCTACTAAATTAACTACGTTTTTTTGGATGTTTGTCTCTGTAACATTAGGCATTGAGTAAACACTTTGATATACATTTTTCATTTTTATGTATTCACCATTGATGTAACCTTTAAATGAATCGTTCCCAATATCACCTTCTATGTCTATATGAAGAGTTTTGCCTTTTAAACTTGCCATTATACATCACCTCTATGAAATTTATTTCTAATTTATATCTAATAAATATATTATAACCTATAAAACCTTTAACAACAAGGGTTTTATAAGGTTTATGAATAAAAAAATATAAAATGGATATAAAATAAATATAAATTAGATAATAAATCGAGATGGGTTGGGTTATTTCGGGATATTTCTGATCCTTTGTATTTTTAGATATATATTAGATATCTTTTAAATATTTATAAAATATAAAAGGCGTTATTGGTGGGAGGAATACGTTTGTCGAAGATGCCTTTTAAAATATCATGTTGTTTCTATGGTTTACGGATAGACTATTGATGATATATTTTGGGAATCAAAGGGATATCTAGTGGAATGAGGTATACATTTTAATCAGGAGGAAGAAAATTAGAAAGCAAATAAGATTAATTACAAATATGACTTATACATACTTGAATAGTTAAAATGGTTAGCCGAATAAACGTTATAAAGGTGTTATTTCGGTGTTTGATATTATGTGAACGCTAGGCGTTATTAATGCGTTAAACCCTTTTATATCAACGATTTCAATGTTTTTTATAAACAAATAGCTGATAAAAGAAATGAGATTGGAAGATTAGATGTTTTTGGGTGTAGTAACGCATTGAAAGACGGTTTTAAACTGAGATCTTTATTATATAAGTTTGTTTTTGGCTATTTTGATGATAACTATAACTAAAAGACTAAAAAAGTAGTATGCAAATTAACCCTCTACATATCAAGTTACAATATGTATTTTGTTGTATATGTTCTATTTGAATCTGCAGCACTCCTTTAAAAGAATAGAGAATCTATGAAATTTGATTTGAATATAAAAATTGAACAGGATTAATTACAGATTCATATATATTTGTTAAATAAACGTTATTATGGTGTTTATGTGGCGAACTTAGCAGATGAACACTATGCGTTTTTAAAGCGTTAAACATTGTAATAGCAGTGTTTAAAGTTAATTTTAAAGAAAAAATAGTTTACGAAGTGATAAAACCTATAAATTTTATTTTCGAGCTCGATATAGAAAAGTAGTTTGGTATATGTTGTAAAGAATTTCAATTTAAATATTTCTATATAAATAATGAGATAGATATCAAAGTAGTTTCTATATACTTGCTTAGATTATAGTAGCAATATAAAGCTATGCCTAAAAGTTGTTTTTAGGGAATCCATTGGTAACATACTTTAAAAAGTAAAACTTCTTTCTGAAGCACTAATATAATAAGATTTTGGATTGGGTATATATTTAGGGTGTTGTTCGCCTTGTGTACTTGTACTGTTTTTTAGTAGGAAGGTAGTAATTGATTCTCCGTGAACGCATAGCGTTCACGGAGAATCAATTATACTAATCGCAGGAATGCTGGTTTAAAGTTTAAAAGTAAGATATTTAAATAGATAATGAATAATCTGTATTGCTCTTGTTTTAATTTTGAAATTAACTCTAAATTTGTATGGTAAGATACCAAATTCTTTAACAAAAATTTTATATCATCGTATATTCTTCTCGGAGTACATATTTAAGTTTCTTAAGTTGAAGTAAATGCAAAAGTCTTATTTTATGAACGTTTTAGAAGTGTTATTTAGGCGTTGGGGCGTTCTTGAATCAATTTTTAGTGGCATATGTATATAGTAATTAATTTGATGTTTTTGATTGGTAGAGCAGAAGCCTTGGCTAAGAGATAATATGATTACAATTTAATAGGAGATTCTTTTCTTAAACATATGAAGATCTGGAGTATCAACCTTAGTTCGGAGAGGAGTACGGTAGACGTAGGCATATGTTTTTTTGAAATGAATGACTCTAGTCCAAACAAAATAAAATCTTCCACAAGAAACAAACGAATGGAAATATCGTTATAATAGGTGATCAAACAAAAATATCTATAGTAGAACGTAGTTTGCAAAGCCTATGACTTAGTACGACTGTTAGATGATACATAAAAGAATTAATGAAAATTGGTACTTCTGTTGAGAATGATGTGGGATTAGGAATTAAAGAAGTTTTTTTATTTATAAAAAAGCTAAATTTGTTCGAACAGTAGAAACTAGCTAACAAAAACAAAACGTATTCTTTTCAGAAGAACGAATGATACTTTGAACTGGCATATGTAGTCTAAAGAAGGCAATAATTCTTGATGTATCTTAGATGCAATTTTCAATAACGTTGGAGCCCAAGGCAAAATGTGATGAGGAGAAAGTTATAGTTGTATCTAATCGCATGCTTTAGGCACTTATTTTAGAGGTTTTAAGAATGAATTTTTCATTCTTATGGCATATATCTATTATGATATATTAATCAAGAATTAACTAAAAAAATAAATCAATTCATTTCTAGCTTTACAGATTTTCCGAATGGGAAAGCTCACTACGGTGCGATAGCACCCACTTTAGGGGTGGGATGAGAATGAGGTCAAATGCGATGTACAAATAAAACACCGAAGGTACGTTCTGTACATCAAGAATTTGAAATGGTATCATTTTCATAATAGACAAGTAAAAGTCTCTAAAACAATCTTGTTGTCTGAAAACAGAATACATATGAGGTTGGAGTAACAAATTCTTCTACTCCGTAAAATGTATTGAGTCGTCAAGCACAAGACGCTAAAACACATTTGAGAACTCACAATCTGACTCGTTTGGTAATAGAATGAGTGCCGTATCTGCTATATGCACTGGATACGGAGTGGTGATGGCACACCGCAATCTTGCACGTCAGCGATACTAGAAATAGACTTCGCCTTTGGTAGCAAGAATCCCACTGACGTTAGTCAGCTTGTGGCTTTAGCCGTGGGAGTGTCAAAATATAATTATAAGGAAATAGAAAAATTTTATAATGGGATTTATGAGTGTAACGAAAGTTACTATCACACATTGAGGGCTTCATGAACGTTATAAAAACGGCCATGAAACCCTCGGGAAATATTTTTAACACTACTAACTATTTTTTGTATAGAATGTATTTAATATGAGAATACTATTAATGTGAAACTGTGACCTCTTAACAATACTGCGATCTATTTAATATATGAGATTCCTGTCTTATCCTGTTTTTTACAATTTTATCAAGCATGGGATGATAGTTTACAATTGCAATGAGTTTTATGCAACCAACATCCTATCTTAAGAATTCATAAAAAGCAATATCTACAATTATATGATAACAAGCCAAGCATTTTGGCTTACGTCAATCGGCATACACCTTCCACTTTCACATTTTTGAGGAAGTAGTTCTTTGTCAGAGATTGATAAAATTCATGCAATAATTTTGAGAATGCTACTATTAAGCAACTATGCTTTTAAATGATGTTACCAAATCGAAGACGTTATAAATTTAAATTATTAATCCTAACTATAATCTATAAAGGTTAAGTGGATATTTTAAGGTATCGGGATTCTTGGAGAATTTAAACGTTATCAAAGTGTTATTTTAGTGTTTATTTTCACGTGAACGCTATCCGTTATTTCACCGACTAACCCCTTAACTACAACGTTAGGAGTTGTTTAAAGAGCGTTACTCCTAACAGGCATATGAATAAATAAGATAATTATTCATATGATGTTTTGGTCCTTTTAAATGATAAAAACAATTTCAATTAAATGAAGTAAAAATATATTGTATTAAATTCTTTAAACAGGGATCAACTTACAAGAAGCAAAGCATAATCTTCCAAGGGCGTATTTCAAGAAATCCCCTAATTTTAGCCGTGTTATAGATGTTCATGAGAGTTTCATTCTTATAACACACATTATGATAAAGGTATTAACACAAGTTTAAATCATAAGAACGAAGTGTTTTATTTATAAAGTGTATGAATTACGAGAATAGCCACCTAACAAATAAGAAATGGAGTGTCTTTTTATTTAGTGATCTTGCGTCTCCAAACAGCCTGTAAGGATGTTTGGAGACGCAAGATGTTTAATACAGTAGGAATAAAAAAATGAACGCTTTCGAAACGTTAATTTAACGATTTGTAAAACGTGAACGCAAAGCGTTTACAAGGAATTCGGTTCATTAATATGATATGTTAAGATATATTTACATCCAAAAGTATAATGTGACTTTAGGATAGATATATTTTATTTAACAGTGTTGATAACGCGTATAAATTATTAATAATGAATGCTGCGATGGTATGGTGCTGTTTTATTATTACTAATCTTAAGATTTATCTTAAGTGAATGTTAAATTTAATATAACAAATACAATCTAATAAATTTATTAAAGTAGGCTGGAGATATATGAAGTATCTTTGAAATCCATAAGACAGGACAAAGAGAAAAGTAGTAGTGATCATGCTAAAATCTTTTTTTAACTTAAGTGTTATTGAGTGTTTTTTATGTGAACGCTACCCGTTTTTTTGATGTTTATCTCTTTAATATCAATATCCTGAGTTGTCTAAAGGATACAATTTATGCTAAAGCAATATGTAAAATCTGATAGGGTGTATCAATTAATAGTCCATAATAAAGCTGTATGTTTCTATGTTGTACTAACGAATGAACGTTATAATAACGACCCTGACCAAATGAAGCATAGAGCTTCACAATATATATGTCATAAAGTATTTTAAGCAAGTGGTATGAAAAAAGTAGTTACTAAATTTTAAATAGTTGATGTTAGTTGACTATATTCGAAGTATGATTACGGAAATATAGACATTAATGGGCATGTTCTTCTTGTGATACATATCTTATTAATTATAAGAGCTATATGAATCGTCTAAAAGGCCTAGGAGCTATGTGATAGCGGCCTAACAAATTAAAGAATGGAAAATTTTCTGTGTTTAGTGTTTTGAACTTGAAACGATCTGTAAGGATATTAGATGGCAGTATTTTAATACAATAAAAAAACGATATGGGCGCTTACAAAACGTTAATTTAACGTTTTGTAAATAATGAACGCATAGCGTCATTAGAAATTCAGTGCATAAATATAGTAGTTTTCCTTTAAGGACATAATGTAACTTTAGAAGTAAAGATATGGCCTTTAATAATAGCGTTTATAACGCATAGGATTTAATAATAATGAATGCTGTGATTGATGACATTTATATGAAAAAATTTAGTCTGGCAAAATGAATTAAAGAAGACTAGAAAAAGCATGGAGTTTCCTATACAGGTTTATTATGTGGTTAAGAAATTAGAGGATTAGTCAATCTTCCCTAAAAATTGACAAAGAAAATACTTAACTAATTTTAGGAAATAGGATTAACATGTTTCTATTAGCGATATTGAGAGTTTTTGGAATCCATAAGAAAGGTCCAATAAGATATGTTAAGCAAAATATATTGGACAACTTAGCACTTAGTATCCTTGAGGTAATGGATACCTAAGTACAGAAGCCAAACGGTTTCTAATTCAGTAGGGCTATCCCGATAGTTCCTACGGTTAGCTTCATTTCTAAGATTGAGCGCTGTGTTACGATCTCTATCATGATGTGTGCCACAATAAGCACAATCCTACTCAAGAATGATTAGATTTTTAGCATCTATGTTTTTATAGTTGCAATTGGAACATAATTGACTAGAAGCAAATGTTTTAGATATTACAACTAATTGTTCACTACACCACTTTACTTTATATTTCAACATTGTTTGAAATAGTGACCAAGACATGTCACTAATCGCTTTTGCAAACTTTCTATTTTTGAGTATACCACTGAATTATAAGTATTCTTTACCAATGATATGATGCTTTTTGATGATTTTAGTAGAAAGTTTATGTAATTAATCAACCCTTATAATAGCATCATGTATCACAGGCTTTTTATTCTAGTTAGGATTAGTAACATACACAAGTTGTAAAAAACTACACTCTTCGAAATTAAACGAGAAAAAAATATGTCATAGAAATTTTTTACAAAACTACGTATGCGTGTTGTAAGGATGAGCAAAAAAAGCGGTAGCTACCGCTTTTTTTGCTCAATTAGATATATTTGATAAAAAACGTATCTGATTTAATTTAGATTAAATAAACGTTGAATGAACGTTTTTTTGGTGTTATCTTGCTGTTCTTGGCGATCTTCATTTAATAGTTCAATTGCTTTATCCAGCTTTTCTTGTAATAACTGAATCTGTAGATCTTTGTCTTCTTTTTCTGAGCGTTCCTGTAATAACAATTTAATGATATCTTGGTTCTGTTGTACAATTTTATCTTGTTGCTCAAGCATGTGAGAAAATTTTTCTTGAATCATCAAAATATCAGTTTCTGAACGTTTTCTGAGCGTTATTTGAACTTCATTTTCCTCATGAACGCTATCCGTTTTCTGAGCGTTCTCTTCAGTGTTTTCCATGCTTCTTGTGGCAGCTTCTTCTAGTTTCCAGTTTTGATTTAAGTATTCTTTCATTTGCTTTAAGATATCTATATCATTCTCATAGTAAATTCGTTGATTACGCTCATTTCTTTCAAATATATATTCCATTTTTTCTAGTTCAATTGACCATCTGCGAAGTGTATTGGTGTTTATATCTAGTTGTTTTGCTACTTCTTGTGCAAAATATCCATATTCCAAACTTCACACCTCCATTATTTGTGTTTTAGATATTGATTCGTTCTTGAAAAGATCTTTCCTTTAAGAGTAGAAATTTTTATAGGCAGCGATCTAATCATTTGTACTCATATCAGTTTGTTTGTATACATACTTACATATTAAGTCAGTCTATACATCTAGCGTTAATGTTTTTTCAATAATAAACGCTATTCGTTCTAATAGCGTTCATTATTGGAAGTGAACAAGTATTTATACAACATTAATGTATGTAGGAAATTATTTTAAAACTAACTATTAATATTAGAAGTTTGTTGCTGATATAAGAATTTTACTAGATATTTGCAATAGAATCAAAGCTTTCATTAATAGAATTAGCAATTAAGTACAGTTTTTATATTACATATGCCTAAAAAGCAAATAAAAAGCTTTATTTATATGTGAACGCTATGCGTTAAAGTAGCGTTTTGTTGTTGTATAAGAGTTTGCATAGTATGTATTACTTGAATTTTAAAAAGGTGCTGATATTATTTGTTAGGTTGTTAATCTCAAATGAGGATTTTTTTATAAGTGAAAATAATGAGAGTTATTCGGAAATTAAATGTATTGTTTAAATATTAAATAGACATAGCTTTAAAAACTCAGTTTTAGGTTTCATGTGTATTAGTATGGGCCAGATTTTTGAATAATATACATCTATAATTCGATATGAAATGTATATAGGGGGAAAGGGGCAATAGATTTAGGCATTTATTAGTGTGACGATCATACTTTGAACTAAAATATATTAAAAGAAAAAATAAATGGAAGAAAGAATTTAATATTATTTTATTAGATTTAAAGGAATACAATACAATGCAAGTATACAATTTTGCATATTAAATGTTAGAATGACGGACTTCCTTAAGGATAGACAATGAAAGTTTATATATTATGGGTACAATAATATACAAATCCTGCTTCAAAAAAGTAAAAAATATAATACTATGAAATTCCATCCCGTTAATCTTAGCCTATCAAATAATTGTTAACATGAAAGATTTCCAATAAATGCTTAAAGCAATAGATAATATGTTGAAGCAAAATATAGACTATGTATTAGCAGTGGTTCAAGGAATAAAAAAATAAAATTTAATTGTATCTATTCAACTAATAGAAGTACAGTTTATTTAATTAAATAAAAAACTAGGGAATCTTCTAGTAGATATACTAAGTCTCCCTAAAAATTAACAAAAAGAGACAAAATACTAGATTTAATAAATCATGTTTTAGAAATTAAAAATTAATAAAAACTTAAAATTGAATTTGGTTATATTTTGTTATATTTGCTGTATATTTAGAATACCTCAGTTTTAAGTGTATAACCAATATTAAATGCTATTCTGTCCTAACATTTAATTATTTAAGGTTTTTATTCAAAAGTTTGTTAGATATCAAATAGTATCTCGGCCTAACAATAAGAAAAAGTTCATAAAGCCTATTAAATCAATAGTTAATAGCAGAATTAGATACCTGTTTAAAGCCGTAACTTTGACGTACAAGACTAGGTATCCCTGAAGAGAAAAAACTCTTGTTTATTTTTTAAAGTTTTACAACAAATTTATAGATGAAATAGTATATATAATAATATCTAATTATTTTTAGTTTAATTAAAAGTATATGGTGTATACAATGACGATAAAATTGTATAAATATAAGAATGATATTAAAAATCCTTACTATATTTTATTTGTTCTTTTATAAACTGCTATTTTACAAGCTCCTTTATAAAATGGATTATTAGTTATAAAATTGTTAAGAGGGGAAACAGAGAATTGATCGGAAAATCAATAAAGTGATGAACAATCTTCTATTTTTAATAAAGCAAGGTCAAGAGAGTTAAAGAGTTTATGTTTTGTGATGTTGGGAAACAAGTATAAGTATGTAAAATAAAAGATATTGATTGGCAAAAGAAAACAAAGTGCAAAGTCATGAGTGATTATCAGGAAAAGAAATTGGCAGGTTTCTTTCCTCTATGTTTTAACATATAAAAAGTTGTAGAGAAAAGGGGTGTGTAGTATGGAAGAAGGTTGTATTTTGTTTTCAGCAAGAGTTTAAAGAATTTCTTATTATGATGGTCTGTTTTTGGTTCTTTATGTTTCTCATGTATGGTGAAAGCCTGTTACAATAGAATGGAGTCGAAAGTCAAAATACCCTTAGGTAGCTCTCATAGGTGTAAGATCTATGGGGGGGGTTAAATACAGAACATATTTAATTTCACGTACCGTAACATTTAATAAAAAACAAAATATAAAATCAATAATCTATATATAATTTTATGCCCAATTAATCCACTTGATGGATACTGCATTGTTTGGGATGTTGCAGAATCCTAATAATAAGGATTCTTTTTTATTATATTTAAGCAAAAGAGAACTCTTAAATTAAAATTAGAATGGTACACTTTTTGAAGTTTATTAAAATCTAACCGTTTTAGTGCTTCGAAAGGTTCAAAAATGCATTTTTAAAGTACTAAATAATTAATGGTACCTTTTGAAATATTATTGGTTTCATTTCATTAGAAACAATTCCGGCTATATAACTAAAAAATGTGATATAATATCTATTGAACATATGAATAGGATAACAACTACCTGCTGTTGGCAAGTAGCAATTTATCTAATGAAAAGATCACTTGTTTCCAAGACAAGTGATCTTTTTATATACATTACCTATACTATTTGTGAGATACATTAGATATTTTAGTTTCCTTATTTATATTGTGTACTCATTTCCCCACTCCTTTGATTTAAATACTATATCCCGTTTTCAGCAGCATCGAGTTATAGTATCGACTCGATATATAATAAATATTCTTTAATCTAAAAGCCTCTGTTATATTCACCTTTTATAAATCCTTCTTCACTAGAGTCAAATGAATATATCGCTTTTCATATCCACTTCATATTCTTCCATGTAATTTCGTTCTTAATGTGTAAAAGTGTAAACGTGGACATTTACACTTTTACACAAGTTCACAAAAATAATACAACAATAAATTTTTATATTGTAATATAATTAAATAGACTTCGTTATTTACAAACAGGAGGGATTTCATTGGAAGACTTTGATGATGAGCTACGCCAAATTGATATGGATCAAAAAGAAGCGATACTAGTTGTAAGGGCTTACAAAAGGTATTTAGCAAAAACAGATGAAGATAGGGAATATGGAACAGAAGTAATTGAACGTATTAGCAATAGTGATACTACTCGTGAGGATGCGGATTTTATTATAAGATGCACGGAAGTTATTGATGATCTTATCGATAAAGTTGTCGAGGAGAAAATAGTAAATAAAAGCTAACCTACTACTATAGGATAACTCTCCTAAAAAACATCTAGCATATAGACTACGGATTATCTCTAAATAAGCTCGTTGCTTTACGAATGAAACATTTGTATTTTTAGAACTATACATTATCTTTTCCTGAACTAGTGACCCAAGATATCACAGGGATAATTCACTCTTTGTTTTTTGCCACTTTAGGTTCGGAACCTATCTTCGGAGTTATGATGAAGATGTACCAAAATTTCTAACGGAAATCTCTATTCAAAAAAATGATTAGTTTGGAGATAAAGCGGACAAATTTGAGGAAAGGGATCTCTACATAACATTTTCGAAATACTTTTATTTTAAAGATGATTCAGAAGCAATGCACAGCTGAACATATTGTGAAGCAATTAGGATTTAAAACTCACATATAATTCTTTAGTCGAAAAGGAATAAAAAACTAGTTTGTTAGACAAACCACTTTTTCTTTTTACACTTTTTTCTTTTTGGTAAGTCAGGAAACTTATTCATTGTACCAACAGCATGCATGAGCGTGAAATATGGATGTTTTAAAATCATTTTCGGTCCTCTCTTTTTCATAACTTCCTTAACTAAACCTTTCATATCTGGTTTATAACAATGAATTTTGCAATTTTGACATGCTGGTTTCTTTTCTTGAAATGGACATTTTGATAAACGAAAATAAGCATAATCTTTTAATTTTTGACATTTTTCACAAAGAGTATTTTGTTTATGTTCGTTTTTACAATACATATCAATCATAATGCTAATTGTTTTCTCTTCACGTTCAATTCGATTCATAAATTGGCGCCTCCTGTTTCAAAGTCTCTCCTTTGATTGTAAAACTTTTTAGAGAGTTTACTTGAATTTTTAATGACAGTTTTTATAATGTTTATCTCTTTCCTAAGACTTAAATATGGTTCCTTCTTTTTCTTGTGAGCTTCGGGTACCTAAACGACTCGAACAGCAAGGGTTCACTTGATTTTTCCATGTTATTAATTGATTCTATTGGAAGGTGGGGGGGGTTGAAGTTTACTGCTATATCAAATAATTCAGCCTTAGAGCACGCAATCAGCGTTTTGTTTTAGGAGCACTATACACTTTTTAAATTAATGAATATGTGGTGGTACCGTTTATTATAAAATTGGATTTTTAGCGGAATGAATGTTAAGTTAACTTTACATTTTGTTAATTATGGTATACATTGAAGGTAAGAGGTGGTGAACTTGACTATTTTTAACAAAGTAAAGGAAATTAGAGCTCGTTTTAATTTCACACAAAGTGTATTAGCTGAAAAAGTTGGAGTGACGAGGCAAACGATCGCAGCAATTGAAAAAGGGGATTACGTCCCTTCATTATTACTAGCATTGTCAATTTGTGATGTGTTTGATTTGAAGATGGAAGAAGTGTTCGTATTAAATAAGGAGGCAGAAGAGGATGAATAGATTGATGATTTCTTATGTGATTAATGTACTTATTATGGCGTTAGCATGCTGGGTATTCATTGAACTTTATTACGGCATTATAGAACTTGCCAATATTATTGAAGCTAAGAAAGTAGCCTTTAAAGTATCATTAAATATTACACCAGTCTTATTTTTATTAGTTATAGGTATTGTAATAACAATTTTTTATAAAATACAGAGGAAGAAATATAACGCCCTTTCATATCTGATGTATCCACTATTGTTTCCCCTAGAAGACGAACGTGAAAAGTTAATTACTGAAAGAGCTTGTCGTACAGCATTTGTTTCACTGTGGTATGTGTTAATCATCGCAATTGGATTTTTAGTGCTTTCTCCTATTTTTAATATATATATTCCAGGATATCCCTTATACATTGTATTTAGTGTTTTCTTTATTCAAATGACAGTTTTTTATTTATCTTTATACCGAAATAAAATAATGTAAAGTGAGACCCTCTTGTAAAATCAAGAGGGTTCCTTTATATGCATGATTTATAGTGATTCCCTTAATAATTTTCCGTTTTTTAACATATAATTTAATAGAATCTGTCCCATCATCATTGCAAAGTTATCCCAGGTTTTTGTATAGTAGTCATTAAGTTTTAACAGATAGTCTTTCCTGGGGACATAGGTGATTACAAATCCACGGTTTACTTCTTTAGGAAAAGGAATATATATTTTTAACATCCTGGTTTGTAGTGTTGGGATTTTTAAATAATAAATCATTTAGATTACTAAAAAATTCTTTTCCATTAGAGATAGGTTGAATTTTTTTAGCTATGTGAACACCATTATTCTTTTTATTTGAAGCTATTCCCCATATAATTACACCACCAGAAGCATGAGAAAAAAACGATATACTTTTTTCGTAATTCTTTTTATCATCTATTGAAAGGGCACTATTTGTACAATTTTTTTTGCATTGAAATGTAAGGAAAATATTCTCTTCTTGCTGTGCAATGATCATTTTTTGAATGTATAAAAATCCTTCTTGTTCAAACTTTATAAAAATTTTCTTCGCATTCCCCAAATCAAACATTCTCCTTTTCTATTTGTAATAAAATATTTAAAAGAGTAATTCAAAACAAGTAAATTTGTATATAAAATATATTTTTTAAAATTCTAATGCATTTGATTTGTTTTTGATTGTATTAATATCCTGGCATTGCTGGGAGAGCTGAGCGCATTCATGAAAAGCAAAATGCTTACACCCTTCACATTTTGCTGTATTCAAATGTCTTAAAGCATAGTTAATTGCGTCTCCTGTATGATCAAAAAAATTCTCTTTTCCAATCTCAGCGTATAATCCATTTTTAGTTAGTGTTGTTTTCAACTCTGATTGTGTCCCCGAAATAAGAAGTACGCCACCTTGGTTTTTAAAATGTTGAACAATATTTCTAAAGTAGGATTCGCCTGTTGTATCAATAAAAGGAACCTTGCCCATACGTAATATTAATATTTTGGGTTTATAATGAATCGTTGCTAAAATGTTTTGTTCAAAAGTTTGTGCAGCTCCAAAAAATAATGGCCCTTCTATTGTATAAATACTAATTTGCGGACAATCATGAGCTTTATTTACTACATGCGGTAATAATTTTTCATTCTTTGTTGTATGATCAGGAAGAACTTTTGACATGACAAGCATATTACTCATACGTTTTGTAAATAAAATAATAGCCAAAATAAGACCGATTTCCACAGCTGTTGTCAAACTGGTAAATACAGTGAGGAAAAAAGTTACCAATAATACAAGAGAATCCCCTGTCTTCATTTTAAGTATATGAGCAAAATGCTTTTGCTCACTCATGTTCCAAGCTACAACCATTAAAATAGGAGCCATGGTAGCAAGTGGGATGTGCGAAGCGTATGGAGCTAGCAGTAGAAGTGTAAATAACACAAAAAATCCGTGAATCACACCGGACATGGGTGAAACAGCTCCACTTTTAATATTAGTTGCTGTGCGCGCAATAGCTCCAGTTGCCGGAATTCCTCCAAATAACGGAGTAACAATATTAGCAATTCCTTGACCAATAAGCTCTTTATTACTGTTATGTTTACTATTTGTCATACCATCTGCGACAACAGCAGATAAAAGAGACTCAATGCCCCCCAACATAGCAATAACAAATGCAGGGCCAATTAAATGTTGGATACGTTCTACTGTAATCTCAGGTATATTGAATTGCGGTAGTGCATTTGGAATCGTACCATATGCTGTACCAATAGTAGGCACATGACCTGAGAAAAATATAGTTGCAATTACAGTTGAAATCACAATACCTACTAATGAACCGGGTAGTTTTGGCAAAATTTTGGGTGTTATGAGTATAATGAAAAAGCAAATCAGAGCAGTCACTACACTATAAAAATTAGTGGTACCGATATGAGTACTGATTTCTTTCAAGTTTGCTATAAAAGCCTCATGTTTTTTTATGCCTGTTAAACCTAAAAAACTAGCAATTTGCCCAGTGAATATAATAACAGCAATACCTGACGTAAAACCAATTGTTACAGGACGTGGGATGAACTTAATCAGCGAACCTAATTTGAAAATTCCCATAAGGCATAAGATAATTCCAGCAAGTAAACCAGCAAGTAGTAAATCTTCATACCCATAAGTAATGACAATTCCTAAAAGTATGGGAACAAAAGCACCTGTAGGTCCTCCAATTTGATACCTTGAACCACCAAATAGAGAAATAAGTATTCCTGCAATACATGTTGTATATATTCCATACTCTGGTTTTACACCAGAAGCTATAGCAAAAGACATAGCAAGAGGAATCGCAACAACTCCAACAATCAGTCCTGAAAGAAGATCTTTTTGAAAATGCCCTAATGAATATCCTTTAAACCTTCCCGTAAATAAACCTCTCATTACAAACCCTTCTTTTCTATTTTTAATAAACCCGGATTACAAATATGTTTCGCATTCGCTTATACAGGAGAATTTAATTTTTATAAAAGAGAACGACATCCTAATACTTACTATAAGTTTTGCTTAAATGGCGTTCTAATTTCCCTATATCTCCACCTTGTTGTACATGGAATTGTAATTTTTCCGCTAGAAGTTCTCCAGCCCGACTATCTAGCTTTTTCGTATCAATAAACGATGTGACTTTTACTTTATCTGGGGTAATATCTCTACGAAACATCTGTCCTGGAATATCAGCCCAAAAACTATTCCATTCTTCTAATAATCCTATTTGATCAAACAAAAAGTTCTGAATGCCGCATAACCATGCTGTACAAGCTGTATTCCTTTTTTGACATCCAATACCATCTTGTAAATGTTGACATGAAAAGCAACAAGAATATCCACTTTTAATGCAAACATTACAAACGTGATGAGCTCCTATAGAGTGAAATATCTCAATTCCATGTTGGATGATATCTTCTCTTTTAGCCTCATTTCTCAATTTATTCCTCCTTTACCATTTCGCTTTCTGCTTCATCTAGCTCTTCTAACATAGAAATTGTATCAATTAAATGATTGTTAAAAATTTTCCGCGCAACCACCAATAAATTCATAATCATAGGATCTCGAAGGGAGTATAATACTCGTTTTCCATCTTTAGTGCCAACAACAATATTTTTCGCTCGTAATACACTTAATTGTTGAGAAACTGCAGAACCTTCTTTTTTAAGAATGCTTTGAATTTCATTTACACTTTTTTCCCCTTCTGATAGAACTTCCAAAATCCCTATTCGTAAAGGATGCGATAAAGCTTTAAAGAAATCTGCTTTAAATTGTTGCATTTCAGTTCCCATTAAAACACCTCTAGTATTTATTTACATTTAACATTTCAGAAGTATTCTATACATCTTCAAATGTTTGAATATGTATAGAATACTTCTAAAGCCAAGAATTATCAATACAAATTTAGAAACTTAACATAGGTAAATAAATGGTTTTTGGTTGAAATTACGATACTTTCTTTCGTACACAAAAATCCTATGTATCCTAGACTATACTTCTAGAGAAACCTTATACCGACAGGTTCAAAGGCGATTGAATACGTGAAAAATAAATAATGCATTTACATGAATAGACTCAAATAACGAAAAAACATTAAAGAAAAGAGGATTTACGGATCTATAAGAACGGAATATTTATTCAAGTAAGGGTGAGCTGTAAAAAAATGTAACAATCTGGTTGTAGTATGACGAATAATGAAAAGAACCCGTTAGTAAAAAACGGATTCTTTCCACTAGGTGTGCAAGAAATTCAAGGTGACTCTGATAAAATCACTTGTATTTTTTTAGTGCACGCACAAGTTTGAACAAAATATTTATTTGAACGTAAAAAGGATTTATTCAAGATAAAGATGCTTTTTGAAAAAGTAGGTGAACGCCTAAAGAGAATTATTGAAAGACAAATTAATTTTGATGGGTTACTTGAAGAGTCGAGGGCAATTGTTATACACATTGATAAATAGTTGGTTACTTATATATTTTCTGAATTAGTAATTATAGAAATTAAAGAAGATGTATAAACTTCATATCCCTTATTCAGATTCACTATATTTGATAGATTACCTGTATTCGTAAAAGAAATATTAAATACAAAGAGGTATTAATACTATAAAAATACAATATATAAATTTAAGGTGTGTAAATCCATAAAAAGGCGATAATTTAGTATGTTTACAAAAAACTGGTAGAAATTAATATTAATGTTTTGTTTGTTGAGGTGTATAAATAGAATTAATATTAAGAATATTCAATATTAATAATATCAATTTACTATAGTTTACAATTATGTAAAACTATAACCAAGATGGACTGTTCTTTAAAACTTATCACTAATAAAGATTTAAAGAAATTTTTGTTTCATTTGCCATCAAGAAGGAATGGATATTTACATATAAAAAATGTATACCAATTTGGATGTTACGTAAGTAGTTTGAGTAAACAGCTAATTTAATTTGGATTGTAAATAATTAATTAAAAGTTGTGATAGAAGGGATAAGGAATAGAAGTATTAATGGCTTTCTTAAAAGAATTATCTGAAATACTAGTAGGAATTGCAGATAACGCAGTAGGATGTGAAAATTTATCAAACAAAATGAGGTGAATGAAACATGAAAGAAGTTGCGAAAAAAGCACAAATGATACGATTACAGAGGGAGGAGCATTGTAATCGTCAAGGAGATACAGAAGAGTATAATGCCGAGCAGGGGAATCTAGAAAGAAAGTGTATCAAGCTAGACAAAAAATCAGTTAAAAATCGAACGACAGAAGAAAAATGGGATGAAAGATGTAAACAAGCAATTCAATTATTTAATCAAGGGACTGAATATCCAGATATTGCGAAAATAGTAGGGTGCAAAGTGAGTAGTTTGTATAGAGAGCTGAAGAAACGTGGAGTATTAGAAATGCCAAAGCAAGCAGCACCCTCTAAAACATTAAGATCACCCATAATACCAGCAAAAACAAAAAAATCGAGGTTTGAACGATATAAAGAGTATTATATGTATAAATAGAAGGATTAAAGGCTATATAGTTGTTTATCTGAAAAATAGCTGCATCTAAGATTCTCTATTTTTCGATTTATCATAAAGTACACTTTTAGACATTACATTTAAAATTCTTATCAACTCATCTTTGGGGGATTAGTACAGATACCAAAATATTAAAAACATACATTTGAATAAATATTAAGGGATTTTTGAGCACTTGATCCTTAATGTACGCTAATATTTAGTGCTACACACTCTTCTAAAATGTATTAATCAAGCTGTACGCCACATATAATTAATAGTCGTAATATATAGGTATATATATGATTTCTGTAAATGGAGGAGATATATAATGTTAACTGAATTACAAAAAAAATTTTTCTCAAAATTAAAAATTCCACCAAGAGAAAATGTGAAATTTGAGGATTTACATACAATTCTTTTACAGATGGGGCACTTATTACCTTATGAAAACATAGACATTATGGAAGGAAATACGAAAAAATTTTCTAGAGAAAACATTGAAGAAAAGCTACTTTTAAAGAAACGTGGCGGATTATGCTATGAAATTAATTCTTTATTATATTATTTTTTGTGTGATTGTGGATTTAATGTGTATCGAATAGCTGGAACTCTTTATGATCCAAAAACAAGAAAGTGGAACCCTGATGATGGCCACGCACTTATCGTTTTACAACACCAAAATCAAAACTATATAATAGATGCGGGTTTCGCATCCTATCTTCCTTTATATCCTGTACCTTTTAATGGTGCCAGTATAACTTCTGTAACGGGTGAATATCGTGTTCGTAAACAAAATACGGAGAAAGGAACCCATGTGTTTGAAATGAAAAAAGGAAAAAATGGAGAAACTTCGCATTTTTTTGATTCGGACCTTACCGATACCTGGTCTATCGGTTATGCTTTTTATTTAAATGCAATTAATGAAAAGAAAGTGAATGCTATACAAAACATGGTTATAGAGCATCCAGAATCGCCAGTAAATAAGGGGAATATTATTTGCAAATTAATTGAACACGGGCATATTGCACTTACTAAGCAAAGTTTTACAGAAACCCGGCATGGAAAGAAAACTAAAAAAGAAATAACAGAGAAACAATATCATCAAATACTTAAAAATGAATTCAATATTTATTAGACAAGTAAGATATAGAAACTAAACTATAAGATTTTTAACTCATTACGCCCTCATTTTTAGAAAAATGGGTTTTTTTTATTAATAAGTGCTTAAAAAGTTATGAAATGTTTTTATTTTTATGAATTTTTCCTATTGTTACTAGGGTGAATTTGGCGATATGTAATTTAAATTTACAATAAGATACTACAATTGCCTATTAAATAACAGTGAAAGTAAAATTAAATATATCCATTTCATTAAGATAGTACTACATTCATGGGAAATTTGTTCAATTGTATATAGAGAGATATTATTTTAAATAGTTATTAATAACGAAGGAGGAGAGGGGAAATTATGTTCAATCAAAGAACAAGAAATGGCGTCAAAAAAATCCTAGCAATTACAGCAGCTAGTACGATGTTTTCGATGTTTGGCTCATCAATTTCTATCATAGAGGCGGCGTCTGCTCCAGGAGTTTATGTTACACCTAAAAATAGTGTTTCTTCAGATATTATTAGTATAGACTGGTCTCCTGTTCAAACAGCACCTTATACATATTGGGCTGTACATAACTGGAACCAGGGGGGAGAAGCTGGTGGTTATGCTGGATTCCAACAACAAAGCGGTTTTGATGAAAATGGAAAGCGTACTTTACACTTTGCAGTTTGGGATCCTATTTCCTCTAAGGAAGCAATAAAAGCAGAATATGTATCTCCTACATCAGTTGCAGGTAATTTTGGTGGAGAAGGAACGGGTCTTAAAATTCAGACGACATATGATTGGAAGAATTATAATTGGTATCGCATGACAATGCGTTCTTGGCAAGAGAATGGACACACAAAATTTGGACAGTGGTTAAAAGATGTTTCAAAAAACCAATGGAAGCTTATTGGGATTATGGACTTTCCAGTTCCTAACGTTACATTTAACTACGGACAAATGCTGTTTCAAGAAGATTGGGCTGGTAATGGACAAGATGTAAGAGAGGCACGTGTAAAAAATGGATATGGAAGAAATATCTCAGATAAAAAATGGATATCTTGGAATACTCAATCGATAGAGGGGCAAGAGCCATTGAATAATAATTGGGATGGGGGAGCTACTTCAGAATATCTTTGGTTTAAGGCTGGGGGAGACTCTCGATCAACTATTGGAACAGGAAAAACATTTACGTTAAATCAACCTAGCCAACCTGAAGTAGGAAAACTAGATTATGATGTAAAGTCTATGTATTATGAAAATGAAAAATTAAATATATCTTGGCAACTAAAAGATAGTAGTACACCTCAATTTAAGGGGAAAATTGAAATTTATAATAATGAAAATATGACGGGCCAACCGATTAATGTAATTAATGATATTAAATCTTATCAAAATGGAATCAGTCAATCTATATCATTACCAACAAATACTTATGCAAAAATTGTATTAACGGATATATTTGATCAAACAGTGGAAAAAAAGGTACAAATCAAAAATGAATCTCCAAACATTTTAGAAGGGGATAAGTTTGCATGGTCGATGAAAGGTATAGGAGATTTTGAATTTGCAAAAGTTAATTTAAATAAATCAACAGAAGAATTACAAGTTAATTTAATGTCAGGGACACCACACAATTATTTTGATAGTACGTATGCAAGTATTAAAGTACAGGATACATCAGGTAAAGTGGTATATAACAAAGAGGTTTATGGGAATACCCAACAAAATGCTGAATCAAAAACAGTCCCAGTAAAAGTGGGCAATTTTATTGAACTTACACACCTAGAAGGTGCAGAGAGAGCAATATTAACAAATTTGGATAATAATAAACGCGAAAGCTTTGATAAAAAAGTAATATATGAAGTTACAAAGGATGGTTTGAAGAAAGTCAATCAAATTGTTATTCCTAAACCGGACACAGAAGCTCCTACACAGCCAATAGGATTATATGCAAGTGATGTTACAACAAACAGTGTAGAGTTAAAATGGAATCCTTCTACAGACAATGTGGGTGTAAAAGAGTATCAAGTGTTACGTGATGGACAATTGATTCAAACGGTACAAGGAACGACGTTTAATGATCAAAACTTAACAGCTAATAAGGAATATAAATATGCAGTGAAGGCTGTAGATGTAGCTGGAAATACATCAATTCAAAGTAACATTCTTCCGGTAAAAACAAAAGATCAAAATGTATCTTATGAAAAATGGGATCCAAAGAAGGCATATACAAAGGGAGATAAAGTAGAGTATCAAGGGAAATTTTATGAAGCGGTTCAAAGCTATCAAGGAAATGGAGATCCTACTTGGATATTTGCCTTATCTTTATGGCAACCATTTAAAATGATATAAAAGGCTTTTACTTACTTTTTATATATTAGTTTAGTGGTCGCAAAAATATGTTTAGATTTTAGCAGAAGATTTCAAAATCGTAAGGGGAAAACTTCAAAACTTAAAATTTGTATATAAAGTAAATGGTAGTAAAAATACCAAATCTGAATTTTCTTAAGAAAGTGTACTAAAAAAATTGATTATATCAAGGGGAAAATAGCTTTATCACTGAGAGAAAAAAGCCCTGCACACAGGGCATCTAAAAAGATACCTTAGCAATAACGACAATTAGGGAGAAGTATTAACTAAGGTATCTGGGTGGATGGTTGCATAGTAAATATGCAATTTTGAGCATTGTTGAATGTATTGGGATATTCAACAAGTTCAGAGTAACACAAAGTTTCTGTTAATTCAGCCGGTAAATTTGTCCAAAAATACGGATCTATAAATCCATTATTTACCTCAAATGTGGATTTATAGATCCTAACAAACGTGTGATTTGAATTTAAAAGAATACTTTTAGAGACTTTTACTTGTCTATTATGAAAATTATACGATTTAGGGAAGTTCCTGGGCATATCGTTAAGATTAGGCCACAGGAAATATATAACCCTTAAATCATGGGATTCGAAAATATCTATGCATATCTTGTCATAACACCAAGACTTTTGGTAATTCTTTATTAATTAGGGGAGATATCATGTTAGATGATAATCTGATTAGGAGGCATAGAGATGGAACTAACTAAATTGGAAAAGGTAATTGTTATTAGTACATTTGTTCAAGGGTTAGGTGAGGAATTCCTGGAAAATAGCAAGGAAACCCATTCTTTAAAACAACTACTTAGGGAGATAGAAAAGGTGTTTAATGATTCAACACCGGATCAAATGCGAGAAGCAGCTGAAAGTGTATTAGAAAAATTCATTTATGATTTAATAAAAGAAAACAATCTTCCACTACTAAAAAATTAATTAAGGCTTAGTGCGAGAACGAGAGGGCAGTAATGAAATGCCTATAAGGAATCGTTACCGTATCCCTATAAAAATTAATATCAAGCTTGCATAAGGAATGATATATAAAGAGTTTATTCTCTTTATATATGCCAAAAGTCAGTTACTTGTTTTCGAGAATCATGTTTTCTAACAATCTTCATTATTTTTTGCATTGTATTTGGTGATGGTACATAATCCTTGTCATTACATAGTTGGCCTAATGTATTTCTGTTTACTTTACTAGCTTTAGAAAAATCCTGAATTGAGTAATCATAGCTAGCTAAAAATTTAGCTAGCTTTGTTCTATGTCTTCCAATACCTCTACCCCACACGCTAATCTCCTCCATAATCTTTTTTAATCATCCTTGTCCAAAATGCAAAAAACTATACGCAATTGCAAAGAAAAATTTGCATATTGTACAAGCTATTCACAATAAGATGTATCAAGGTTGCTACCAAATTAGCTATCAAGGTAACTCTACCAAATTTCTAAGTTTGTAAGCCCATGTATCATCAACATTCAAAATTCTGTTTATAAAGGGGAAATTTATATGTTAACTACATTTATCTCTTTAGGAGCTTTAGGAGTAACGACAATTGGAGGGGCGTTGTTAGAAAAGCATCTTGTGAAAAATGATCATGTTGCAGCAGCGAAACTTTTAAGTGATGGAATATATCATGGAATGAGGATAGGTGGAGTTTTTTTCATTGGTTATGTATTCATTCAAATTGTGGAGATGTTTTAAGGAGGAAATTACATGGGGATTTTAAAGGATTGGCTTCATAAACAAAGTTTGAAGAATCGACTTATAGAGGTATTTACAAAGGCAGGTTTATATGTAGACCATCAAACAAGAGGTGGAAAAGTACCCATTTACCCGAAGATACATGACATTTTTTCCTCGAAAGAAAAGGTTCGATACATATTTACCATTCCAAACGGATTAGATCCGAAAAACATTGAAAAGAAGTGGTTTTGCTTTCAACAAATATTAGGGCGTAATGTAGCAATTGAAGGTGATATTAAAAGGTTTGTACTTAATGTGTTTCATTCGGATGCTGGGCTACAAGCATACAATTACAGTTATAAGAAGTGGCAACCATTACTTATACAACATCATCTTCCCGTAATTGTAGGGCGTGACCAATTTGGAAATATGATTACGTATGACATGATTGCTTCAAACACGCCGCATCTTCTAATTGCAGGAGAGACAGGGAGCGGAAAAAGTAGTATGGTACGCGTTGTACTGTCCACACTCATTCAATATATGTCTCCTGATAAATTACATTTATACCTGGGTGATTTGAAGAATTCCGAATTTCATTTCTTGCGAAGGGTGAAACACGTAAAAGAGGTTTGCATGGAAGAAATAGAAATGAAGATTATGCTGCAGAAAGTGTGGAAGGAAATACGCGAACGTAGAAAATTGATGGAAGAGTATGAAGTAGATCATATTGACGAATACAACAAATTAAATCCTGATAATCAGAAACCATATATCTTACTTGCTATCGACGAAGTGGTCATGTTGCAAGATGAAAAAGAATGTATGTCTATAGTTGAAAAAATATCGGCAGTCGGAAGGGCGCTTGGAGTTTTTTTAATGCTAAGTATGCAACGCCCTGATGCAAAAGTGCTGGATGGTAAGTTAAAGCTCAATATGACGGTTAGAATGGGCTTTAAATGTGATAGTACAATTAACAGTAATATTATGGGTACTCCTGGTTCAGAACGCTTGGAGCAATCTGGCCAAATGATATTAAAGTTAAATGGATTAAAGAAAGTACAATCTCCTTATTTAGAATTAAGTAAAGCCAAGAAGATAGTTGAACCTTATCGCGTTCCGAAAGAGAATATAAAGTTGCAAAACCTACCACAAGAAGAAAATCAATTATTCGGGGTGTTAGATTATGAGGAATAGAGACAAAGCCATACTAAACAATTTGAAGCGTTTTAGATGTATGTCTCGTGATGACATTATTGATTTGCATTTTCAAGGATTAAAGAACGCGGTTACATGCTGTAATACGGTGATGAAGCGATTAAGAAGAGATGGTCATGTGGATGCCAATATCTCGCAACAGCCATACATTTACTTCCCTCAATCCAGTACACTTCGCAAAACTAGCCAAAAGATTCCCCACTTTCTAGGCATATTAGATGTGTATAAACAGCTTATCTATTATGAAAAACCTAAACTGTTTAAAGTGGAGCCAAAGTACGGTAAAGAATTCATGGAACCTGATGCATTTACAATTTGGCGTAGATCTCCATTCTTCATTGAAGTCCAGAAGTCAGTTTACAGCAAAAAAGTTATGCAAGATAAAATAAATAGGTATGAATTATACTTTCACAGTCAGGAATGGCATAACGAATCTTGGCAACCAAAAGAATCTAAATACTTTCCATCAATACTTATAATTACTGAAAAGTATTATAATATCAGCTCTTTTAGCCTACGTATTTTTCAAGCTTCTTCAATTAGTAATTTCTTGAATAGCCTTGCTGTAAAAGCACAGTAAAAATCCCTAATCAGGGATTTTTTCTCTAAAGCGGTTTCTTAATTTACATCTACGTTTATGAGGTCATCATTGACTGAATTAGTTCATATATTATTTTGCCAATGTGAATTCTAATACAGTTTCGGTTATTAATACAAGTAGCAATACTGTTATCGCCACAATTTCAGTAAATACATTCCTTAGTGGTATTTCTATAACACTAAATGGTTAAAAAGTTTTTGTAGGAATAGAAGTATTTATCGAAATCTATTTATTAACGATTCGCCTCTAATCAATAACATATGATAATTGATATAAATCAGTATCTTTTATTTGGTAGAATCGCTTGATTAGGCGTTCTTAAGTAGTGTTTGTTAACCTTCAAGGAACATAGTTACTTTCATCGCATTGTCTCTTTAATCACTGAATCAATTCCACATACCTTTGGAAGGAGGAATATTACCTGGGATTTCGAAAAATGTTTACATATCCTTATAACAATAATTGATATCGAATGTTTTCTACCTTAAAAACTAGTTAGGCGATAAAAATAACATAAATGGACATAATAAGTTTGGTAAATTCATGTATTACTTTTTTCATCACAGGTATTATATTGCTAATAAAAGGATGTGTGAGAAGTGAGAATTGGAGTAGTTAAAGAGATAAAAAAGGGAGAAGCACGTGTAGGAATGACCCCTGAAAATGTTCGGAAGTTAGTAGAAGAAGGGCATCAGATCTTAGTAGAAAAAGATGCAGGTATTGGATCAGGATATACAAATGATGAATATACAGGCGCAGGTGCAAATTTAGTAGCACAAGGAGAAGCTTGGGAAGTCGACATGGTAGTTAAAGTAAAGGAACCATTACCTGAAGAATATCGTTATTTTAAAAAGAATCTTATAATCTGGGGTTTTTTACATTTGGCTGCGTCGAAAGAGTGTGTAGAAGCAATGAAAAATGCTGGAACTACTGCAATTGCAGGAGAAACAATTAGCGAAGATGGTGTTTTGACATTATTAAAGCCAATGAGTGCAATTGCTGGCCGTCGTGCTGTATTTATGGGAGCATATTATCTAGAAAAACAACATCAAGGAGAAGGGATTTTATTATCAGGTATTGAGGGAATCCCTGCTGGAAATGTAGTCATTTTAGGTGGAGGAAATGCTGCAATTAATGCTTGTGATATGGCAATTGGAATTGGGTGTAGTGTAACTATTTTAGAGCTGAGCCAAATACAAATAACATATTTAAAAGAGAGATATATAAATGATCCGGTTGAAGTTATTGAATCTAATACTCAAAACTTAGAAAAACATATACAAATAGCCGATTTATTTATTTCAACAATCTTAATACCAGGATCTAAACCACCGAAAATCGTAAAAGAATATATGGTTCAATCCATGAAACCTGGAAGCGTGATTGTGGATATTGCAATAGATCAAGGTGGTACGGTAGAGACAGTTGATCATTATACAACTCATGATAATCCTGTATTTGTTAAACATGATGTGATCCACTATGCAGTACCCAATATGCCTGGTGCTACTCCACGTACTTCTACCATGGCCTTAGCAAATGGAAATATTGAGTATTTACTAGAAATAGCTAAAAATGGATTAGAGAATGCAATCCAAAATAAACCGGCTTTGGCGACGGGGATAAATATTTACAAGGGTACAATAACTTATGAGAATTTAGGTTTAACACTAGAATTAGATTATAAGCCATTGAAAGAAGTGTTAATATGAGTAATGAGGTTTTACCACTGAACATTGGGAATATAAAAAAAGCACAAAAAATTTTAGATGGAAATGCTAGAAAAACGCCTTTGGTTAAATCTTTCTATTTAACCAGTAAAACCGGTGGAGAAATTTATTTAAAGTTAGAAAACATGCAGTTAACGGGGTCATTCAAATTTCGTGGTGCATTTAATAAAATTTCCCAACTAACAAATGAAGAAAAAGAACGTGGTGTAATCGCTTGTTCAGCTGGAAATCATGCACAAGGTGTTGCATTATCTTCCCATTTACTCAAAATTAAAAGCAAAATTGTAATGCCGACCTCTGCACCGCAAGCTAAAGTGGATGCGACGAGAGGATATGGTTCTGAAGTTATTTTATACGGTGATACGTTTGATGATGCAAAAGTGAAATGTGAAGCAATTATAAAAGAAACAGGCGAAACATACCTACATCCATATGATGATGTAGAAGTAATGGCTGGCCAAGGGACAATTGGCTTAGATATTCTAGATGATATGTGGGATGTTGATACTGTCATAGTACCTATTGGTGGGGGAGGTATTATTTCAGGAATTGCTGTAGCACTGAAATCATTTAATCCCTCCATTAATATTATTGGGGTTCAAGCTGAAAACGTACACGGTATGAAAGCTTCTTATGATGCTGGAGAAATTGTATCACATTATAAAGCTCCAACAATAGCGGATGGTTGTGCAGTTAAAATGCCTGGAAATTTAACCTTTGAAATTGTAAAAAACCTAGTAGATGAAATTGTAACTGTATCAGAAGAAGAATTGGAAGTAGCAATGAAAGACTTATTGCAACGCGGGAAGGCTGTCGTAGAAGGAGCGGGAGCATTAGCCACAGCCGCTCTTCTTGCAGGCAAAGTTGATAAATATGTACAGGGTAAAAAAGTAGTAGCGGTTATTTCAGGTGGCAATGTGGATTTAAAACGTATTTCAAGTGTATGTGAGCATTTCTTTGTTGCCAATGAAGTAAAATAATGATTGAGCAATATCAGGATACTATTGAGGCAGAGTTGTTTAAAAACAAACTCTTATACAAGGGGTACCGCCACACATCCATCAACTTAAGGTATATTTTTATACAAAATGCGGTCTTTTCATATAGTTTTTTATTATCTTTTATAGATTTTATAAAAGTAGGCATATCAAATAAACCCTGATGGGCTTCAATTTTTTTACTATGCTACCTGATGAGTAGAAGTGTAGTAAATACAGTGCGAAAGAAGGCTACAGAATCCGAGTTAAATCGTCGATTAAGTCCCTTCAGACTTAATAAAATTCCTGTTGAAGTTTCTAATTGACTACAAAGTTGAGTAAGAGAGGTAGTAGCGTATTCATAAAAACTTATTAAATTCTCTACGGCAATTTAATTAATTTATACAAACTATATTTTACGTTTAAACAATCAATAATTTAAACAATTGATTGTTTAAAAATCTAAATTCTTTACGTCCTTGAAATATTAAAGAGCCGTTTAATATTTCAAATTTGCTTAGCGTGGTTTTTTTCTGAAATGCTGACGGTACACCATTCCTATTAACTTCAGAATTCAAGATTGCCCCAAAACCAAAAAATAAGCTGTTTTGTTACAAGCTAGCACAAAAATTCGTTTTTGGGGTACTAAAAAATTTGAACTTGATAACTATGTGGCGAGGGGCTACCTCCAGTATTTCGGAACCCCTCACGCTAAGCGAAAAATACAATAGGTCGCAATTCAATGTATCTAGAAATTTATAAAAATGCTTTCCAGATTGCTTAACTGGAGGGCTTTTTTTATTCTCATAATTCTCGATATAGAAAATCAATAGCTAGGATCTGCTGAACATTAGCTCCCGTTATCAGCAATTGGATAACTACTTAAAACCGAAAAGGAATTTTCCAATTTTTTTGCAAAACTCAATGGTGGTTCAACAGATTGGATATGAATATACATGATCAATGGTTTCATATATAACCAATGATTATGTAAGGCGCTAACAATAATCCCTTGTTGAACAATTGATTGCATAAATAAAGGGATTTCTTCTTGTAAAATAGCGATTTCTCCAAAGTTCAACGCATTGCCATTTTGATCTAACGATTCAAAAGATATCCCAACCGGTATCACTGAGGTGCTGGGTCGTCCTTGAACCAGCACTTTAATATTACGACGCAAGGAGACAGAACAAACACCCTGATTTATGTTGCTTTTTCCATTAAGAATTTTAGCAAATTGTTCACAAGGAAAATTAAGATTGTTCATAAATCTTATACCCCTTTCTTATCAGATAAAAGTTACTACATAAGTATTAATACTCGTCCATTAGCTTTTATATAAGTAATTTAAGAAACTCTTATTTAGATAATAAGAAAACAATACATATCATATTCACTTCTCATTTAATTTAAAAACACCAAAAATATATTTTTAGGATGTTCTTAAAATATTAATACTTGTCGGCACATGATTGTTTTTCCTCAAAGAAATCATCAGTTAAAAAGTTATGATTTTCTGGACAGGTAAGAGTGATACAGGATTTTGTAGTTAGAAAACATATCCCGGTAATTCAAATCAGTTCATATTTATCCAGTTATTACTCTTTAAGGGAATCCAATCTCTTTTTGATAATTCATATTTTATTCGATTTCAAAAGATATACTCTGTATCAAAACATTCAACATCATTATATTTCCTCTTACATTCATGTCTCTTTTTATTTCTTGAGAAACTTGAAAACAGAACCAAGATTAATTCATCTACAAGAATTATTTAATGCCATTGAACATAATAAATTCTTTTACAATGATACATACTATCCTTATATAAATCGTTATAATACGAACACGCAATCCTAAGAGGAGGAGCTACTTATGTCTGAACATATAGAGATTATTTTGAGAACACTGTTATCTTTCTCGATTTTATTTGTCGGAGCTAAAATATTAGGAAAGCAGATTATCGCTGAAATGAATACCTTTGATTTTATTGGTGCTATCTCTATCGGAAGTATTATTGCAAATTTAGCATTTAATTTGAATGTAAAAACTCATCATGCAGTTATAGCTTTTCTTATTTTAGTATTTGTCATTTTAATGGTTAGCTATATATCCATGAAAAGTCGGATAGGTAGAAAGGTATTTGCTGGAAATCCAACAGTCATTATGGAAAACGGAAAAATTTTAGAAAATAATATGCGAAAAATGCGCTATTCTCTAGATTATTTAAACCAACAATTAAGAGAGAATGGTATTTTTAACATTGAAGAAGTTCTTTATGTCGTAGTTGAAACAAATGGTAAAATATCTGTTTTGAAAAAACCTGAATATCGTACTGTTACAAAACAAGATTTAAATATACCAACAAAAAAAGAGTGTAAACTACCCATCGAGCTAATTATGGATGGAGAAATTATGACTGAAAACCTAAGGCAAAACAATCAGACAGAGTTAGAATTACAATGTGAGCTGAAAAAACGTAACCTTAGCTACAAAGATGTTACGTATGCTGTACTTGCAGCAAATGGAAACATTTATATTGACACATATAAAGATAATATTACTTCTCCAATGGACCAAGAATAGGCTATTTCTTAAAAACACAGGTGAACATATATTAGCTTATCTCCAAGTAATAAAATCTCTCCATAACAAAAATTCTATGCAGTATTGACTACTGATAATGAAGATTATGTAAATATATAAAGGTAACAGAAATAATGATTAAACAGATATATAAGGCACCGATACATCGTTATAAAACTAAGGTTTTTCACTATCCATAAAGCCAAATAGACGTCATCCTTTTTAGTCTAGCTTTTTTAGGAAGAATAACGTTTTTTTGGTACTTAGGCGTATTAAAATCACTTAAGTTGATGGATGTGGGGTACCACCACATGCCCATCAAGCTAAAAATGGATTTTCTATGAAATTCCATTTTTTTGTTGTGCCACTATTACCGTTTCTGTTTCGTTATCAGATAAGCTCAAATTTCTTCCTCATCTTAAAGTGGAACAAATTTATTACTTAAATTGTCTATTTAGTACACTTTTTAAATATGAATATATTTCTTAAAGTGACTTCAATAATTTTAAGTAAACCAACAGGAGAATTGAAAGGCAGGAGAAAGTAGCATGTCAGAAAATTATCGTTCTCGAGAGGAGCGACGACAAGTTAAAAAGAAAAAACAGCCTGTTGCTAAGAAACAAAATGCAAAAGGTAAAACATCTTTTTTTCGTAAGTTTTTAGTTAGTTGTTTATTACTTGGTATTGTGGGGTTAGTCGCAGGGGTTGCTACCTTTTTCGTTATGATCAAAGATGCTCCAAAACTTGAGAAAGCAAAACTTGTTAATCCGTTATCCTCAAAAATTTATGATAAAGATGGGAAATTGATATATGAATATGGAAAAGAAAAACGAACGAATATTATGTATGATCAGATTCCTAAGTTAGTAGAAAATGCGTTTTTAGCAACAGAAGATGCACGTTTTTACGAGCACAGTGGCGTAGATTATAAAGGTACTGCACGTGCAGCCTTAATTAGCCTAAAGGGGGATTACGGTTCTCAAGGTGGAAGTACAATTACACAGCAAGTTATTAAAAATTACTTCTTATCGATGGAAAAAACGTCAAAGAGAAAGGCGCAAGAAATATATTTAGCATATAAGCTAGAACAACAGTATTCAAAACATGAAATTTTAGAAATGTATTTAAATAAAGTTTACTTAGGTAACCGTTCATACGGAATCGCAACAGCAGTACAAAATTACTATGGTAAGGAATTAAAAGATTTAACACTACCAGAAGTTGCAATGCTTGCTGGTTTAATGAAAGCTCCTAATAACTATGATCCAACGAAAGAACAAAATATCAAAAAAGCAACAGAAAGAAGAAATGTTGTACTTAAATTAATGAATCGACATGGTTATATTACAAAAAAAGAAATGGAAGAAGCATCAAAAGTTCCAGTAACAGAAGGACTTAAGAAAGCAACTGAACAAAAAGAAATGCCCTATCCAGCTTTTATGGATGCGGTTGTGAAAGAAGTTGAAAAAGAGTTGCCAGATGTTAATATAGGATCTGACGGTTTAGAAATTTATACAACATTAGATCCAAAGGCACAGGATTTTGCGGACAAACTTTTAAATAAAGATATTATTAATTATCCAAATGAGAAATTCCAAGGGGCTTTCACATTTATGGATACGAAAACAGGAGAAGTACGTGCAATTGGTAGTGGGCGTGGTGAAAATAAAGCTGTTTTTAAAGGACATAATATTGCAATTGAATTAAATCGCTCAGCAGGTTCAACGATGAAACCAATTTTTGATTACGCTCCTGCAATTGAATATTTAAAATGGGCTACTTACCATCAAATTGATGACTCTCCATTTAAGTACTCAACGGGACAAGAAGTTAGAAATGCTGATAGAAAGCATTTAGGACCAATTACAATACGTGATGCATTGAAAACTTCCCGAAATATCCCGGCTATTAAAACTGCAAAAGAAGTAGGAATTAATAAATCAAAAGCTTTCTCTGAAAAGTTAGGTATTACATTTAATGTAGCACCGACCGAATCAACAGCGATTGGTACAAATGAAGCGTCACCAACTGAAATTGCAGGCGCTTATGCGGCATTTGGTAATGATGGTAAGTATACGAAACCACATTTTGTTAAGAAAATCGTTTATCCAGATGGTAAATCAAAAAACTTTGAGCCAAAGCCAAAACGAGTTATGAAGGATTCTACAGCATATATGATTACTGATATGCTTCGTACTTTTGTTTCATCTGGATTAGGTACAACAGCTAATATAGGTTCTTTAGATATAGCGGGTA
>NZ_QORY01000021.1:0-15845 GCF_008368755.1 Bacillus sp. AR2-1 | reverse complement strand
GTTTCGTTCAGTTTTCAAAGAGCTACTCGGTCGCTCATTTGCGACTCCCTTATGTTAACATCTTCATGTTTCAATGTCAACTAAGTTTTTCATTTCGTTTGCCGCGTTCTGCGTTATTACATCGGCGACTTTTCCTATATTACACCTCTATACTCTAATCGTCAACATATTTTTCTAAAAAAATATAAAAAGGCTTATTTCTTTTAAAATAAGCCTTTTTATCAAATATCATTCTATTCATTTATTATTTTTCTATAATTGGTAACGAGACGATAAACTGAATAATACCATCCTCATATTCTGCTCGAATACTACCACCTTGCAGCTCAACAATACTTTTCGCAATCGCTAATCCAAGTCCCGATCCTTCTGTTACTCTACTTCTAGATTGATCCTTCTTATAAAAACGTTCAAACAAACTCCCTAACTCTTCTCTCGTAAACTCTTCACTATGATTCGCAATTACAATTTGTATATCCCGGCGCTGCCTTTGAAGAGAAACTTTTATCTCCCCATCATCTTTACTATACTTAATCGCGTTCATTAATAGATTATCAAATACACGTACCATCTTTTCCGAATCAACCGCTGCATAGGCACGTTCCTCAGGAAACTTCTTAACAAACGCAAGTCCATGCTCTTCCGCCTGCGGTACTAACTCTTCTATTAATTGCTCCAATAACTCATTTATACAAACCTCTTGTTTTTCTAATACAACTTGCTCATTTGTTAACTTCGTATACTCAAATAAATCTTCTATTAAATTCTTTAACTGCTCCGACTTCGCAAAAGCAATTCTCGTATACTCATCATGTTGTTCTTTATTTTCATATTTAGAATCTCGAAGTAATCGCAAGTAACCCATAATAGAAGTCAGTGGTGTACGCAAATCGTGAGATACATTCGTAATAAGCTCATTCTTTTGCTTCTCTAATTTACGTTCCTTTTCTATATTATTCATAAGCTCTTCTGCCATATTATTAATATTCTCAGTTAAAGACGCAATCTCGTCCTCACCTTTCTTCTCAATACGATACGCTAAGTTGCCTTTTTCTATTTCCTTTACACCTTGTGCCATCGCTTCAATTTGCTTCATCTTTCTCTTTGTTATATAGAAGAAAGAGAAAATAAATACGAGTACACCTATAAAAAATGGAAACGGCCCTTCTTGCGTATGATATCTCACTTCACCTCCCGGAATCCCACTAACAAACATGTATAAATTCTTATCTTCTATTGTAATAGGTGCAAAAGCTATAAATTCTTTTCTTATATTTTCAAATGCATCTTGGCCATTTGAATAGTTGATTGCAAATGATGCTGCATTACGAATTGTATTGTGCAAATCAATTTGTTCTTCTTGTGCCTGCTTCGTCTTATATACAACTTTGCCGCTCTCGTCAGTAACCAGTACTTTTAAAGCTCTAGATCCTCGTTCTAAATTTTGGTTCTCCATTTCGATCATATTGGATATAGCTTCTAATTTATTTTCGTGAACTGAACTATTCGCCACGCTTTGAGCTTGTTGGTGAATTTCTCTCATACCAGACCGATAATCGATTGTCGCCTGCCGATTCGCATTCTCAAAAAAAGGTGCTGCTCCCTTTGCAAAAAAAAGCCCTAATAACGCACAAGCAGTAAACGCAGTAATAAGTTGGATTCGTATACTCCGTTTCACACTCTTCACTATCTTTCCAATTAATTCTCGAATTTTCCTAACATAAGTAAATGGATTAAATATCTTTTTCAATCTTATACCCCACTCCCCATACTGTTTTTATATATATTGGCTTCCTTGGATTCTCCTCAATCTTTTCACGCACTTTCCGAATATGAACCATTACCGTGTTATCCGACTGGAAAGATCTTTCGTTCCAAACCTTTTCATAAATTTGTTCCGCGCTAAAGACCATCCCAGGATTACGAGCTAGTAATTCTAAAATCGAAAATTCCCTCGGGGTCAGTTTCACTTCTTCTCCATCTACAATGACTGTATGGGTTGAGATGTTTATCTTCATCTCTCCAATTTCTAGCTCGTCCTCATTTTGAAGAGCAAAACCATTCATCTTCATATAACGACGTAACTGAGATTTAATTCTTGCGATTAACTCTAACGGATTAAATGGTTTCGTTACGTAATCATCTGCACCTGTTGTTAATCCTAAAATTTTATCCATATCTTGCGTTTTCGCAGAAAGCATAATAATTGGCATTTCTTTCGATTCTCTTACTTTCATACACATATGAATACCATCTACCTTTGGCATCATAATATCTAATACGACTAGATGTACTTCATTTTCTTCTAGTAAACGTAATCCTTCTTCTCCGTCTCCTGCTTGCAACACTTTATATCCTTCATTCTTTAAATAGATTGTAATAAGATTTCTAATTTCTTTTTCATCATCTACGACAAGTATTGTTTCGTGCGCCAAAATATCTCCCCCATCACTTTTTTAATCCCTAACTTCTATTATAGGAAAACTTCTGAAGAAAAACGCTCGGAAATCCTTAAGATTTTCTGAAGACGCAAAAAAGGTCTAGACTCCCCTTAAGTCTAGACCTTTCAAAAACCCCTTTTATTTACGAACGTAGATGAAATATAGTACGAATAAAACTCCCATAACATACATAATTGGATGAATCTCTTTACGACGACCACTTACTACCATTGTAATTGGATAGAAGATAAACCCGATTGCAATCCCTGTCGCAATACTATACGTAAGTGGCATTGAAATGATTGTAAAGAATGCTGGTACTGCAATCTCGAATTTCTTCCAATCAATTTCGCCTAAAGATGAAACCATCAAGATCCCTACAATAATTAATGCTGGCGCTGTTACAGCTGGTGTTACAACGCTTAATAATGGCGAGAAGAATAGTGCCAGCAAGAAGAATCCTGCTGTTACAACTGCTGTAAATCCAGAACGTCCACCCGCTGCTACCCCTGCAGACGACTCAATGTAAGACGTTGTTGTTGATGTACCTAGGATCGCACCGATTACAGTTGCGATCGCATCTGCGAATAACGCTTTTCCTGCACGTGGTAATTTATTATTCTTCATTAATCCAGCTTGATTTGCAACCGCTACAAGTGTACCTGCTGTATCAAAGAAATCGATAAAGAAGAACGTTATAATAACAATCACCATTTGAACAGTGAAAATGTCTCCAAAGTGAGTTAACGCCACACCGAACGTTGGTTCTAGACTCGGTATTGCTCCCACTACAGCTTTTGGAGTATCAATTAATCCTGTCGCTACTCCTAAGATTGCTGTAAGAATCATACCGTAGAACACTGCACCATTAACTTTCTTAATCATGAAGATGATTGTAGTAACAACCCCGAAGATTGCTAGTAACGTTGTGCCCTTTGTTAAATCCCCCAATCCAACAAGAACAGCATCATTTTTCACGATAATTCCGGCATTTTGGAATCCAAGGAAAGCAATAAACAATCCAATACCTGCCGCTACTGCAAACTTTAACTCTGTCGGAATTGCATTAATGATTTTTTCACGAATACCTGAAGCTGTAAGAATAATAAAGATAATACCTGACATTAACGTTCCAGCAATTGCTGTCTGCCACGGAATTCCCATCGTCAAAACTGCCGTATAAGCAAAGAACGCGTTAATTCCCATACCCGGCGCCAAAGCAATCGGATACTTCGCGAATATCCCCATAATTAACGAACCAATCGCTGCTGCTAATGCTGTAGCAACGAATACTGCACCTGGATCCATTCCTGTACCTGCTGGTAACCCTTTAACATTTCCAAGTGACAGCGTAGCAGGATTGACAAATAATACATAAGCCATAGATAAAAATGTCGTTAAACCTGCTATGAACTCTGTTTTATAATTTGTGCCGAGTTCATCAAACTGAAAATAGCGTTTCATCTTACGTTTCCCCCGTTATATGATTACTCGCCGTAATCTCCCTAGCCCTCTTTTATCTATTAAAAATAAAAAAGGCTTCCATTGCATATACATGGAAGCGTTCTATGAATAAAGACAAGTTTCCCCTCATCTTTATCTAAACGCCTCGTAGTCAAGCCATTTACGGTAGCTAGGTAGAAACTTTCGGGCCATATCCCCGATATTATACGACGGCATAATATTCACTTTTCGTTTAAATTACATACTCATATTAACTCGATGAAGTAGTTTTGTCAATTTAAAAACGAACATTTTTACAAACTTTTGCATTTTCGTTCGTATTAAGAGCGAAACACAAAAGATCCATCTATGCATGAGCAATAGATGGATCTCTTTTTATAATACTATTCCCACTCAATAGTTGCTGGTGGCTTACTTGTTATATCATACACGATACGGTTAACGTGTTTTACTTCGTTTACGATACGTACAGAGATTTTCTCTAATACGTCCCAAGGGATACGTGCCCAGTCAGCTGTCATACCGTCGATAGATGTTACTGCGCGGATACCTACTGTGTAATCGTAAGTACGCTCGTCACCCATAACACCTACGCTACGCATACCAGGAAGCGCAGTGAAGTATTGCCAAACTTCACGGTCTAAGCCCGCTTTAATAATTTCTTCACGTAAAATCGCATCAGATTCACGAACGATTTCTAATTTCTCTTCTGTGATTTCACCTAATACACGAATACCAAGACCAGGGCCCGGGAATGGTTGACGCCATACGATTTCATCAGGAATTCCTAGTTCTGATCCTAATACACGTACTTCATCTTTAAATAACGTGTTTAAAGGCTCAATTAATTTGAACTGCATGTCTTCTGGAAGACCACCAACGTTATGGTGAGATTTAATTGTTTGTGCAGTTGCTGTACCACTCTCAACGATGTCTGTATAAAGTGTACCTTGCGCTAGGAAGTCCATTCCTTGTAATTTAGAAGCTTCATCATCAAATACGTAAATGAATTCATTACCGATGATTTTACGTTTTTGTTCTGGATCTTCTACACCTTTTAACTTGTTCATGAAGCGTTCTTGTGCATCCACTTTAATAACGTTCATGTGGAAACCTTCGCTGAATGTTTTCATAACGCCTTCTGCTTCACCTTTACGAAGTAAACCGTGGTCAACGAAAATACATGTTAATTGGTCACCGATTGCCTTATGAATTAATACTGCTACAACAGAAGAGTCTACACCGCCGCTAAGTGCGCATAGTACTTTTTTGTCTCCAACAGTTTCACGGATTTTCTCTAATTCTACTTCGATAAAGTTCTCCATGTTCCATCCTTCAGAACAACCACATGCGCCGAATACGAAGTTTTTAATTAAATCGTTACCGTGCTCAGAATGACGTACTTCTGGGTGGAATTGTACACCGTATAAGTTTTTGTCTTCATTGCTCATACCAGCAATTGGACAAGACTCACTTGTTGCATCTACTACGAATCCTTCAGGTAAACCAGTTACTAAGTCACCATGGCTCATCCATACAACTTGCTCTTCTGGAAGGTTCGCATATAATTTTGATTCGTTCTCTACTTTAAGAACAGCTTTTCCGTACTCACGGTGGTTTGCACGTTCTACTTTACCACCGAAGTGTTGCGTCATAAGCTGCATACCGTAACAAATACCGAAGATCGGTAATCCTAGTTCAAAGATTTTTTCATCACAATGTAATGCGCCTTCACCGTATACACTATTTGGTCCACCAGAGAAGATAATCCCTTTTGGATTCATTGCTTTAATTTCTTCTGCAGTAATTGTATGTGGATGAAGTTCACTGTATACACCGAACTCACGAATTCGACGTGCTATTAACTGATTGTACTGACTCCCAAAATCTAAAACGATAATTGTATCATGCTGCTTCTTCAAAATAATCACCCCAACGTTAGTTCTCGTATATAAATATTTTTACCAATTAGGCAAAAAGCATTACTAATATAATAAAAAAAGCCAGTCCTCCGCCTCTAGTCTCATAACAAAGAAAAGGCAGGGGTCTGGCTTTATAAAGAAAGATAGTCTTCCGCTCTTTATAAATATAAGACGCACTGCCTTCATAGTCAGGTTGTTTACGGTAACCCGGTAGAGACTCTCAAACCATATCATCGAGGATATATGAAGGATTTTTTTATATTATCTCCCTAGATTCTAACAATGAAGTATCGATATGGTCAAGAGAGAAAGCGACAAAATTCTACAGAAATTAATTTCCTTTTCTAAAAAACATAAAAAAACATCCATTTCTATATAGAAATGGATGTTTTTCGAGCAAACGGAATTACATCATTCCGCCCATACCGCCCATGCCCATGCCGCCCATGTCAGGCATTGCTGGTGCATTTGGTTCTGGTTTGTCAGCTACTACAGCTTCAGTTGTTAAGAACATAGCTGCAACAGATGCTGCGTTTTGAAGTGCAGAACGAGTTACTTTAGCTGGGTCTACGATACCAGTTTCAAGCATGTTAACCCACTCGCCAGTAGCTGCGTTGAAACCAACGCCTACTTTTTCGCCTTTTAGACGCTCTACAACTACAGATCCTTCTAGACCAGCGTTGATTGCGATTTGACGAACTGGCTCTTCTAGTGCGCGAAGTACGATGTTGATACCTGTTGCTTCGTCGCCTTCAGCTACGATAGAAGCTACTTTCGTGTATACGTTCATAAGTGAAGTACCACCACCTGCAACGATACCTTCTTCTACTGCTGCACGAGTTGAGTTAAGTGCATCTTCAATGCGAAGTTTGCGCTCTTTTAACTCAGTTTCAGTTGCTGCACCTACTTTAATTACTGCTACGCCACCTGCAAGTTTTGCAAGACGCTCTTGTAATTTTTCACGATCGAATTCAGAAGTAGTTTCTTCTAATTGCGCGCGGATTTGACCGATGCGAGCTTCGATTTGTTGTGAATTTCCGATACCTTCAACTACAGTTGTGTTTTCTTTCGTTACAACAACTTTACCAGCACGTCCTAAAGATTCAATTGTAGCAGATTTTAAGTCACGACCTAATTCTTCAGTGATTACTTCGCCACCAGTTAAGATTGCGATATCTTCTAGCATTGCTTTACGACGGTCACCAAATCCAGGAGCTTTAACAGCTACTACATTGAATGTACCACGAAGTTTGTTCACTACTAATGTAGCTAAAGCTTCGCCTTCTACATCTTCAGCGATGATAAGAAGTGGTTTACCTTGTTGTACCACTTGCTCTAACACTGGTAAGATTTCTTGGATGTTAGAAATCTTCTTATCAGTAATTAAGATGTATGGGTTATCAAGAACTGCTTCCATTTTGTCAGAATCAGTAATCATGTAAGGAGATGCATATCCACGATCAAATTGCATACCTTCTACTACGTCTAATTCTGTTGTAAATCCTTTAGATTCTTCTAAAGTAATAACGCCGTCGTTACCAACGCGCTCCATTGCTTCAGCGATTAATTGACCTACTTCTTCGTCAGCTGCAGAAATAGCAGCTACTTGTGCGATAGAAGATTTACCTTCGATTGGTTTAGAAATCTCTTTTAATTCTGCAATTGCAGCAGTAACAGCTTTTTCGATGCCTTTACGAAGACCCATTGGGTTCGCACCAGCTGTTACGTTTTTAAGACCTTCACGAATCATTGCTTGTGCTAATACAGTTGCAGTTGTTGTTCCGTCACCAGCTACATCATTTGTTTTGCTAGCAACTTCTGCTACTAATTTTGCACCCATATTTTCGAATGCATCTTCTAATTCGATTTCTTTTGCGATTGTTACACCATCATTTGTAATAAGTGGTGAACCGAATTTTTTCTCAAGTACAACGTTACGACCTTTTGGTCCAAGCGTTACTTTTACTGCGTTTGCAAGAGTGTCGACACCGCGAAGCATCGAACGACGTGCTTCTTCACTAAATTTAATATCTTTTGCCATAATAATTGACCCCCTTGAATTTTTTAAGATTTATATAATTAACCGATAACTGCTAAAATGTCACTTTCACGTAAAATCAAGTAGTCAGTACCTTCATATTTTACTTCAGTACCTGCATATTTTGAGAAGATGATAAGATCACCTGCAGCTACCTCTAGAGCAACACGCTCACCATTTTCAAGCACTCGACCAGTACCTACTGCAATAACTTTACCCTCTTGTGGTTTTTCTTTTGCAGTGTCTGGTAATACAATACCACTTGCTGTTTTTTCTTCTGCTTGAACAAGCTCAATTACAACGCGATCACCTAATGGCTTTAGCATGAACAATAACCTCCTCATTTTGTTATGTAAATTTTATTTATTAGCACTCAAGTCACCCGAGTGCTAACACACTTATAATAATAAATAATCTCAATTTCTTTTGCAAGTAAAAAAATCATAATTTTTTCGCAAATTAAGCTATACACTTTTCTATATAGAGTCCCTCTTCTTCTACCTTTACTATATGAATCGTTGTTTCCCCTACTCGTATGTTACAATATGAAAGGACACCCTAAGTTGTTTTCGCTATACACACAACTTTCTCCTGTCTTCTATTATAATTTCAAATAAGGATTTACGAAAAAAACATAATTTAAGCGAGGTTTATATCGTAGGTAGCATACTTACATGTTATCCTACCTTATCTCATACACTAGAGTTAGAAAGGATGGTTAAACCATTTGAAAAAACAATATTGGTGGGTTATCGTTACATACATTTTAATGCAGTTATCATCCATTGCTGGATTACCACTTCTGCTGAAAACTGGACTTTATGATAACAGGGGATTTACTAGAGAAGAGAAATTTCAACTCATAACTGGCCACTGGGCAATCATTAGCTTCTTTATTGCATTATGTATCGTACTTTGGTTACTTAGAACAGATATTCGTGACAGACGTTTAGATACAATGCGCTCTACTGTTCCAGCTACGATTGGTTGGATTTTTATCGGGTTCTTCCTAGCATTTTTCTCACAAAGTATTGCCGGTATGATAGAAATGCGTGTATTAGGAATTAAACCTGGATCAGAAAATACAGCAAGACTTATGGATATCGCAAAAACGACACCTTGGTTCCTTATCGTTATCTCTATAATAGGACCTATTTTGGAAGAAATCGTATTTAGAAAAATTTTATTTGGTACACTTTATAAGAAGTTTAACTTCTTTATTGCTGCTATCATTAGTTCTCTTGTATTCGCAGCAATTCATTTTGATTTCACTCACTTATTGGTATACACTTCTATGGGGCTCGTATTCGCCTTTTTATATGTAAAAACGAAGCGTATTATCGTCCCTATCGCAGCTCATGTTGCAATGAATACATTAGTTGCAGTTGCTCAAGTTTTAATGAGCAATGAACAAATTCAAGAAATGATTAAAGAAGCTGAAAAAATGCAAGGCTTTATCGGAGGATTTTTAGTATGAGGAACTCACCATTGTTCATGGCTGCATTGTACTTCCTTCTAGGATGTATCTTTACACGCTTCGCCATTACGAACATAACAGATACAATCTGGAATATGTGGACAATACTATTTGCAGTTATGGCAACAATTGATTTTAATTTGGCACTTCGCCTTATCTTAGTTAAATTCACAAAGAAAAAACAATAATAAAACGCAGAGGTCGCTTCCTCTGCGTTTTATTGTGGATAATTCTTTAAAAAGTAAACAAGTGTTTGTAACTCTACCGCTAAATCAATATGGTGAATTCTTATATTATCTGACACATTTAAGCGCGCTGGTGTGAAATTTAAAATACCATGCACGTTCGTTTCTGCCAATCTATCTGCTACAGATTGTGCTACTGTAGCGGGTACTGTTAATATTGCCACTTGTATATCAGTTGATAAACGTTCTTCTAATTCATCTAAATGATATACAGGAATGCCCCCGATTTCTGTCCCGACTTTCTCTTCACTAACATCAAACGCCATTTCAATTTTTGTATTATTATTTTTCGTGAAATTATAATGTAAGAAAGCGGTCCCTAAATTACCTACTCCAATAAGTGCTACACGTGTTATATCATCTTGGTCGAGTGTTTCACGGAAAAATGATAATAAATAATTTACGTTATATCCATAACCTTTTTTCCCTAACGCTCCAAAATATGAAAAATCTCTTCGAATCGTTGCGGAATCAACTTTTACCGCTTCACTCAATTCGGCTGATGAAACACGTTGCTTACCAGAAAGAGATAAGTTTTGGATAAATCGATAGTATAGAGGCAATCGTTTGGCAGTGGCCTGTGGAATTTTTTGCTGCTCCATATAACCTCTCCTCTCTTCCTATCTTTATTCATATACTTGAATCAAATACAGAAGTTTAGCACTCATGAATTTCCCTGTATAATAAAGAGAAGAAGTATTCTCTCTTTATTTTAAACTATACACTATTTTTAGTATGATTGAGAAATATAAACATGGCAAAGTTAAGAAATTATTTGAGGTGAAAACATTGATTTTATTACAAGTAAACGCGCTTACGAAATTATACGGTGCCGAAACGATTCTTGCAAACATAAAATTGGAAGTTCAAACGAAAGATCGTATCGCATTAGTCGGACGAAATGGGGCCGGAAAATCTACACTATTAAAAATAATAGCTGGTGAGCTATCTCATGATGGTGGCGAAATTATAAAACCAAAAGATGTCTCAATCGGATATTTAGCTCAAAATACCGGTTTAGAAACGTCTTTAACAATTTGGGATGAAATGTTAACCGTCTTTACACACTTGCAGCAAATGGAGACAAAACTTCGAAGGCTAGAGCAAGAGATGGGAAAAGAAGAAAACTTTTCAAACGAGGCTACATATGAAAGATTATTAGCTGATTATGACCAATTGCAATTAGATTATAAAGATCAAGGTGGATATCAATATGAAGCAGATATTCGCTCGATTTTAAGTGGTCTTGGCTTCCCAGTTGAAACGCACCAGACGACGATTTCTACATTAAGCGGTGGACAAAAAACACGATTAGCTCTCGGTAAATTATTATTAACGAAACCAGACCTACTTATTTTGGACGAGCCTACAAACCATTTAGACATCGAAACATTAACATGGCTTGAACAATATTTACAAGGCTATCCTGGCGCAATACTAATCGTTTCCCATGACCGTTATTTCTTAGATAAACTCGTTACACAAGTATATGAAATTTCGAATAAAGAAAGCAGACGATTTGTTGGTAACTACAGTAAATATTTAGACTTAAAATCAGCATTATACGAGCAAGACATGAAACGTTATGAAAAACAACAAGATGAAATCGCTAAGCTTGAGGATTTCGTTCAAAAAAATATAGCGCGCGCATCTACGACAAAACGTGCTCAAAGCCGTCGTAAACAATTAGATAGAATGGAATTATTGACTAGACCATTAGGTGATTCTAAGTCAGCATCCTTCCACTTCGATATCGAAAAACAAAGTGGAAATGATGTTTTACAAGTAAAGGATGCAACTATCGGCTATGATGATGATCCGATTATTGAACATGTAACTATGCGCTTAACTCGCGGGGATAGCGTTGCTTTAGTTGGTCCAAACGGAATTGGAAAATCCACATTATTAAAATCACTTGTGAATAAGTTACCACTATTAAATGGTGATGTTTCTTTCGGATCCAATGTATCTGTTGGTTATTATGATCAAGAACAAGCAAACTTAACATCTTCTAAGCGAGTTTTAAATGAGTTATGGGATGAATATCCCTTGCAGCCCGAAAAAGAAATTCGCACGATATTAGGTAACTTCTTATTCACAGGGGATGATGTACTAAAACCAGTATCTTCTCTTAGTGGTGGACAAAAAGCTCGATTAGCTCTTGCAAAACTTATGATGCAAAAATCAAATTTATTAATTCTCGATGAACCTACGAACCATCTTGATTTAAATAGTAAAGAAATTTTGGAGAATGCTTTAATTGATTATCCAGGCACCCTTCTATTTGTTTCACATGACCGCTACTTTATTAATCGTGTAACGACGACCGTTGTTGAGTTGTCAACAGAAGGTGCACAAGAGTATTTAGGCGATTACGATTACTATGTGGAGAAGAAAAATGAAATGATTGAACGTGCAGCATTTGAACAACAAGAACAGCAAGAAAACCAAGCACCTGTTCAAAAAACTGTAGCGCAAGAAAAATTAAATTATCTCGAAGAAAAAGAGCGTAAACAATTAGAACGTCAACGCACTCGAAAAATTGAGGAACTAGAACAAAATATTGTAGAATTTGAAGAAGAAATTGCTACGTTAGAAGATCAACTTTGCTTACCAGAAATATATGCAGATTATGAAAAGGCTAGTGAAATTACAACGAAAAAGCAAACACTACAAGAGCAACTTGATGCTTGTATGGCAGAATGGGAAGAATTACATTTATAAGAGTATGAATAAGAAGGATGTCTCATAAGTCGGGATTTTTGACTATGCGACATCCTTTTTATCTTCTAGCTAGGGTATAAACGATTCGACACGACATACCGATTTACCGACAAAGTTTGACAATGTTGGCTCGCCCCTATAATAAGGACACATTTCAAAATGTTTTTTAGAGATATCTTCTTGCGATTTATTTCCCAAAAAAGAATACATTCAAAGGTCAGACTTCATCTACTTTATCCACAGGTTTATACACATATCCACCTTTATAAAATAAACCCCAAAATAACTTTTCCACATTATCCACAAATCTCAAAAAAGTTATCAACATTTTATATACACAATAAAACCCACATTATCAACAGATAATATGGGTTTTATCCACAAGCTGTGGTTAATTTTGTGCATAACTATTCTTCAATATCTAATCCTGGATTTGCATTTAGAGCTAATGTAGCACGTTTTCCTTGTTCGTATGCAATTGTACCTGCGGCTGCAATCATCGCTGCATTATCGGTACATAAAGATAGTGGAGGAATAATTAGCTCGATATTTTCTTTTGTCGCAAATTCCGCTTCCAAACGTGCGCGAAGTCCTTTATTCGCAGCTACTCCACCAGCAAGAAGCAGTTGCTTTACGTTATACGCTTCTGCTGCACGAGATGCTTTCGTTACAAGCACATCTATTACACTCGCTTGGAAACTTGCTGCTAAATCTTCCGGTGCAATTTCTATCCCGCGTTGTTTCGCGTTATGCACAGTGTTGATAACTGCTGATTTCAATCCACTGAAACTGAAATCATACGAATCAGGTTCTAGCCATGCACGAGGCAAATCGATTGTCGGTTCCCCTTCATGTGCAAGGCGATCAATGTGAGGACCACCTGGATATGGCATGGATAATGTTCGAGCTACTTTATCATATGCCTCTCCAGCTGCATCATCTCTTGTTTCACCAATCACTTCGAATGAACCATGTTCTTTCATATAAACAAGCTCCGTATGTCCACCAGATACAACAAGTGATAGTAGTGGGAATTGAACTTCTTTTACTAAACGGTTCGCATAAATGTGCCCAGCTATATGATGAACACCCACTAGAGGAATATCATGTGCAAAAGCCACTGCTTTCGCTGCATTTACTCCTATTAAAAGCGCTCCTACTAACCCAGGTCCTTCTGTTACAGCAATTGCATCAATATCATCAAATGTGATATTTGCTTCTTTTAAAGCTTCTTCTAACACAACTGTAATTTCTTCTACATGATGACGTGATGCAATCTCTGGTACAACTCCGCCAAAACGTTTATGACTTTCAATTTGTGATGCGACGACATTCGCAATAATTTCCGTTCCATTTTTAACAACTGCTACTGCTGTTTCATCACAACTTGTTTCAATACCAAGTATAATCGTATTTTTTTCCATTATATATTCACCCACATTACGAGACCATCTTCCTGATTGTCTGCATAGTATCGTTTACGAATTCCACCATTTTGAAATCCGTATTTTCTGTATAACTGTTTTGCTACTTCATTTGATACACGTACTTCAAGCGTCATCGTTTTTACCCCTAAATCTTTCGCTTCGGAAATAACTTCTTTCAATAAAGCATCCCCTAGCTTTTGACCTCTGTATTCTGGCAAAATAGCTACATTTGTTATATGTGATTCATCAATAATTATCCACAATCCACAATACCCAATTACACGACCATCTTTTTCTAGCACAACATAATGTGCATGTTCATTCGTCGTTAACTCACGGTGAAAGGCATCCGCAGTCCAAGGAGTTGAAAAAGACGCTTCTTCAATAGCTACAATTTGAGCGATATCATCGAGTTCCATCTTTCTAAATATCATATCCATCTTCTGCAAGCTCCTACTTGTTTTGACTTTCTAACCACTTTGTTTCAGCTTCAGCTAAACGAAGATAACTAGGAACAAATGAATGTACATCTTGTTCTTCTTTTTGTAACCCTAAGAAAGCTAACTCACTTGGTCTTGGGTTATTTTTAGTGAAGGGAGCAAATACAGCTTGGTTGCCTAAATGTTCGATAATCGTCTCTTTGTGCAGTTTAACATCGTTACCAATAAATAAAACAGGCTTTCCTGTATCTTTTAACATTTGCAACCAGTCTACAATAAGGATGATTCGGTCTTCTTCTATAGAAGTTAAATGCTCTCCTTCATATGTATATAACCCAGTATAAATTTGTCCGCGTCTTCCATCGAATAAAGGACAGATTAATCCATCAAAATTAGCACCGTTTGCAGCCACTACTTCTAAACTTGATACACCTACAATTGGTATTTGAAGTGACCAAGCTAATGTTTTTGCAGCTGTCACACCTATGCGAACACCTGTATATGATCCAGGTCCAGCAGCTACAACTATTTTAGTTAATTCTTTCGGTTTTACACCACATTCTTTTAACAATTTCTCTACAGCTGGCATAAGACGTACAGAATGGTTTTTTGTTAAGTTTGTAATGATTTCCCCAATTACGTTTCCTTCCTCAATAAGGGATACACCCATTACGTAATTTGAAGTATCAATTGCTAGTACTTTCATCTTGTAATAGCTCCTCACATAATCTAATATATCGATCTCCAATTGGCTCGAGTACAATTTTCCTTGTATCATCTCCAGCATGGAATAAACTAATTTGTAACTTCTCATTTGGTAAAAATGCTTCTATTAAATGAGCCCATTCTACTACAGTAATTCCTTCACCGTAGAAATACTCATCAAAACCTAAGTCCTCTTCACTTTCTGCTAAGCGATACACGTCCATATGATATAGCGGCAATCTCCCTTTATATTCTTTAATAATATTAAAGGTAGGACTATTTACAACTCTTTTCACTCCAAGACCTTTTGCTAGTCCTTTTGTAAAAGTTGTCTTACCAGCCCCTAGGTCTCCTTCTAAAATAATTACATCTTGTGCCCCAACAAGTCCACCTAGTTTTTCTGATAATCTTTGTGTTTCCTCAGAAGAGTTTGTTGTTATTTCATATTTACTCACAGACTTCACCTACTTTACTCACAATGTTCTCTGCTCTTTATTATACAGGTTTTGAATATATAAAAAAGTCCTTAGGAGTTTTCCTAAGGATAGTTTGACTGTCTTTATTAGTTTTTTGTTAAAACAAATAAAAAAATACGAAACAACATGTTTCGTTCTTTTCTTTATATAAAATGGCGGTCCCGACCGGGGTCGAACCGGCGATCTCCTGCGTGACAGGCAGGCATGTTAACCACTACACCACGGGACCATTTGGTTGCGGGGACAGGATTTGAACCTGCGACCTTCGGGTTATGAGCCCGACGAGCTACCGTGCTGCTCCACCCCGCGATGATATAAATAGCCTGGCAACGTCCTACTCTCACAGGGACAAGGTCCCAACTACCATCGGCGCTAGAGAGCTTAACTTCCGTGTTCGGTATGGGAACGGGTGTGACCTCTCTGCCATCATTACCAGACTGTATTCATTTAAGACAAGAATCATCATAACTTATTTAACTTTTAAAG
>NZ_QORY01000020.1:0-238882 GCF_008368755.1 Bacillus sp. AR2-1 | reverse complement strand
TATGTTTTCTTTCTTTACTTGTGGTGACACGATATTTCCTACATTTTCTTTCTTTACTTGCGGTGACACGATATTATCTTTTTTCGTTTGCGGAGAAATGATGTTATTAGGTTTCATTTTAGTAATTTGAGGAGCAATTAACTCACTTCCTTTTTTAATTACATCTGAAATTTTATATTCTTTTTTTGCTTTTATTGGTGGTTGCGGCGGCTGTGGTAATACATTTACCGAAAACTTTGTGTTTTCTTTTTCTGCTGGTTTTTGTTTTTCTATAACAGTTGGTTTTTGAATAACAGACGGTTTTTCAACTGGTTTTTCTATTTGAATTGGCTTTTCTTTTTGCACCTCTTTTTGTGGCTTTACCTGCACTTCTTTTTGCGGTTTCACTTGCATTTCCTTCTGTGGTTTTACCTGTACCTCTTTTTGTGGTTTCACTTGCATTTCCTTCTGTGGTTTCACTTGCATTTCCTTCTGTGGTTTTACTTGCACTTCTTTTTGTGTTTGTTGCATAGCAGGTTGCTGTGTAATCGGCGCTGATTGATACGTAACTTCTTCCTCATCCTCTATTCCAAGCGGAGTTGGCGTTGCTGCAAATTCTTTTTGTTGTACTTCTTTTACGTATTGTTTTGGAGGTGATGAACCTGCTCCAGCATGTTGTTTCACGTGAACGCTGTTTGATGGTACTTTAATTTTCATACCTGGCATGATTAAATCTGGATTACTAAGTTGTGTATTTGTATTTTTCAACGTATCAAAATCTACTCCGTACTTTTTCGCAATTTTCCAAAGGGTATCCCCTTTTTGCACGATATGAATTTTCAAATTTTCCCCCTCCTGTATAACTTATCTATAAGTAACAAATCTCATGAAGTAACCCTTTCTAAATAACGCTAACTTCTTTTCACTTGTATCACTTCTTCGATTTTCAATATCATTAGAAGTGGAATAAGCATAAGAAAATCACAATGATTTCTTCAAAACAATGTATGCCCATTTTGTTCTTGTTATGATTATATGCATGAAAAAAAGCAACAGAAATACCGTTGCTTTACACACGCTCTAACATACGATTTAATGCAAGAACCGCTTCTTCAGTCACTTGTTTATCTACGCTAATAACGTTAATTTCTTCTCCTCTTTCTACCGTTTCAAGCACCCATAATAAGTGCGGCAGATCAATTCGATTCATCGTTAAACACGGACACATAAATGGATTAAGTGAAACAATCTCTTTATCTGGATGTTGCTGAATAATTCGGTTCACTAAATTCATCTCTGTACCAATTGCCCATTTACTTCCAGGTGGCGCTGCTTCAATCATATCAATAATATATTTCGTTGATCCTGCATAATCCGAAGCATCAACGACCTCATAGCAACATTCTGGATGTACAATAATATTCATATCCGGATGATTTTTCCGTACGTTCTCAATGTTTTTCACTGTAAAGTTTTGATGAACCGAACAATGCCCTTTCCATAAAATCACTTGAATTTCTTCTATATCTCCATCGTACTCTAATGAATCTGTATGTGGGTCCCATACTGCCATTTTATCTAATGGGATACCTAAATCGTAAGCTGTATTTCTTCCTAAATGTTGATCCGGTAAAAAGACAAGACGCTCTTTTTGTGTAAACGCCCAAGACACCATTTGTTTTGCATTAGAAGAAGTTACTGTTGCTCCGCCATTACGACCACAAAACGCTTTAATTGCAGCTGTAGAGTTAACATATGTTAACGGAATCATCGTATCTCCAAATAATTTTGCGAGCTCTTTCCATGCCCTTTCTGTTTGTTCAATATCTGCCATATCTGCCATCGAACAACCTGCACGCATATCTGGCAAAATAACGATTTGATCATCTGTCGTTAACATATCTGCTGTTTCTACCATAAAGTGTACACCGCAAAATACAATATATTTCGCTTCTTTATTGCTCGCTGCAACTTGTGCAAGCTGAAGTGAATCTCCTGCTGCATCAGAAAATTGTACCACTTCATCTTTTTGGTAATGATGTCCTGGAATAAATAGTGTTTTCCCCATTTTTTCTTTAATTTCACGAACACGCTTTTCCATTTCTTCTGTTGTCATCGTGTAATAACGCTCTGGTAACATCGTTTCAATCGGTTGCACTTTTTCTAAAATACTCATATTCCTTTCTCCCCCTCTAAGCCACTTTCCTTACGCCTCAATATTGAAACTAATATCAAGTGCTTTCACTGAATGTGTTAACGCTCCAAGTGAAATATAATCGACCCCTGTTTTTCCATATTTCGATAAATCTTCAATTGTAATGCCTCCTGATGCTTCCGTAACGATGGCACTTGGTACAATCTTTGAAAACTCCCGGATCTCATCTGGCGTACGGTTATCAAACATAATAATATCTGCACCAGCAGCTACAGCCTCTCTCACTTGCTCCTCCGTTTCTGTTTCCACTTCTACTTTCACCATATGTCCTAATTTTTCTTTCACCGATGTAACAGCTTTCGTAATAGAACCAGCAAAAGTAATATGATTGTCTTTAATCATGACACCGTCATATAAACCGAAACGGTGATTAAATCCGCCTCCGCACACGACTGCATACTTATCAAACATGCGTAGCCCTGGCATCGTTTTTCGCGTATCGCAAATACGTGTATGGCCGCTATCTAAAGCAAGAACAGCTTTATGTGTCATCGTAGCTATCCCGCTCATACGCTGGATAACGTTTAATATAACGCGCTCTGCCGTCAATAACGAAGCAATTGGTCCTTGCGCAGTTGCTATTATTTCGCCCTTTTCTACAAGATCTCCATCTTTTTTATGAAGCTCCACTTCAATTTTTTCATCAATTAATTTAAATCCTTCTTCAATTACTAGACGCCCCGCAAAGACACCTGTATCCTTCGCAAGAAACGTTCCTTTTGAAAGTAAATTGTCTGGAAAAATAAGCTGAGATGTTACATCTCTTTCTCCTATATCTTCTAGAAAAAATCGATTTAATGCTTCTTTCACTTTTATCGTGTTCATAGAGCCCCTCTTCCCTTCATCACACAAGTTGTAGTTTTCTTTTCACTCGAACGATCTCTTTTTTTACGCTATTTCTATGTGGATAATCGCTTCGATAATGGCCACCAATACTTTCTTCTCTTTGCAAAGCTGACACGACTATAAGCTCACAGGCTGTTAACATATTAATAAGCGTTATCTCTTCATTTGTAAGAGCATCATGTTGTAATATCATATTTCGAACACCGTACTTACTAAGCCATCTCTTTGCATAAGATAAACTTTTCTCTGTTCGCACAATCCCAACATATTTCATCATGCATTCTTGTATTTCTTCTTTCGCCGGCAAATGATTCAGAACGATAAACTTCTTTTCCTTCCCAGCCACGTTGTTCCAGCTTTCTTTTGTCGCTTTCGTTAAAATATGTTGTCCTATTCTTTTTCCAAACACAAGACTTTCTAATAATGAATTACTTGCTAATCTATTTGCTCCATGAACACCATTACAAGCTACTTCACCGACCGCATATAAATTTGGAATGGACGTCTCCCCATCACAGTTCGTTTTCACGCCGCCCATATGAAAATGAGCACCGGGTACGACTGGAATGCGTTTTTCATTTATATCGACACCATTCTTTTCACACAATGATGATACAGTCGGAAAACGTCCTTCGAAATTTTGAATAGACTCGATATTTACATACACTTGTTCACCCGCCAAAAGCTGCTCATGAATCGCTCTTGCTACTACATCACGTGGTGCGAGATCGTGATCAGGGTGTATATTCATCATAAAACGCTGCCTTTTTCCATTCATAAGGACAGCTCCTTCACCACGGACAGCTTCAGAGACGAGGCCGCAGCATCGCCCGTTCGCGTATAACATTGTTGGATGAAACTGTACAAACTCTAAATCTACGAGCTCCCCGCCTGCGCGGTACACCATCGCAAGTCCATCACCCGTAATTGTCTTATCGTTAGAAGTAAAGGCGTATAAACCGCCAATCCCACCTGTTGCTAACACCGTATAATCTGCAACGTAACGCTTCAACTTCCCTTCACTAGTTCTTGTTAAAACTCCAACACATTTATCATTTTCTATAATAAAATCGAGCACCATTTCCTGTTCCACTACCGTAACGTGCGGAGCTACTTCTTGAATGAAATGCTCTAATAAATTCTTTCCTGTTGCATCGCCACCTGCATGTAAAATACGACGCTTTCGATGTGCGCCTTCTTTTCCAAGATGAGGACCCGTTTCATCTCCATCAAATTTCATTCCATTTTCAATGAGATTATTCATTTCTTTCGGTCCTTCCTCGACTAAATAACGGACCACATCTTCATTGTTATAATGACATCCTGCTACTAACGTATCTTCAAAATGATCATTTGGATTGTCATATGTTGCAACTGCTGCGGCAATTCCACCTTGCGCTAAATATGTATTATTATTACGATTTGTTTCCTTTGTGATAATAATCACATTCTTTTCGTGACAAATCTCTTTCGCAACACGAAGTGCCGCAACGCCACTTCCAATAATTAAGACATCTGCACTTGGCATAATTGTTGCCTCCTACTTTACACTTTTCAACTGTCTTGACACCTATATTTACATAGTTTTAAAATAATGACAAGAGTTTTTTTATAATTCTTATTTTCACTACCATTTAAAAAATACAAGAAATGTAACTCTTACTAGGGAGAGGAACTTACATGATGATATATCTTGACTATGCAGCTACTACACCTATGAGTGAAGAAGCATTACACACATATATGAAAGCAGCATCGCAATACTTCGGAAATGAACAAAGTTTACATGATATTGGAGGAACAGCCTCTTCTTTATTACAAGTTTGCCGAAAAACATTTGCTGAAATGATTGGCGGAAAGGAACAAGGGGTATTCTTCACAAGCGGTGGCTCGGAATCCAACTACCTTGCGATTCAATCCCTTCTCAATGCTCGAAATAAAAAGCACATTATTACAACACCTATGGAACATGCATCCATTCGAAGTTATTTTCAATCCTTACAATCAGAAGGGTATACAATTACTGAAATTCCTGTTGATGAAGGCGGGCTAATTCATTTAGATGATTTAGAAACAGCCATTACAGAAAATACTGTTCTAGCAAGCATACAGCATGGAAACTCTGAAATCGGAACCGTTCAAAACATCACAGAGATCGGGGCACTTTTAAAAAAATATAACGTTTTATTTCATTCAGATTGTGTACAAACATTTGGTAAACTTCCTATCAATGTTTTTGAGATGGGAATTGATAGTCTCTCTGTTTCAGCACATAAAATATACGGACCAAAGGGTGTTGGCGCTTGCTATATAAATCCCCAAGTTCGCTGGGCACAAATATTTCCGGGAACTTCTCATGAAAAAGGATTTCGCCCAGGTACAGTAAACGTTCCTGGCATCGCATCTTTTTTAACAGCTGCTGAGAATATATTAAAAAATCAACAAGAAGAGAGCTTACGTTTTAAAGAGTTACGATCCTACTTTTTAAGACATTTACAAGCGCTTCCTCTAGAAATTCAAGTAGAAGGTCATTCTACTTCTTGTTTACCACATATTGTTGGGGTTACAATAAAAGGAATAGAAGGTCAATATACAATGCTAGAATGTAATCGCCATGGTATTGCCATCTCCACTGGAAGTGCTTGCCAAGTCGGTAAACAAGAACCTTCGAAAACAATGCTTGCAATTGGAAAAACGTATGAAGAGGCAAAACAATATGTTCGCTTCTCTTTCGGACAACAAACAACGAAAGATCAAATTGATACTACTATTCATGCACTACACACAATTGGAAATCAATTTTATAGAGGTGTTAAATCATAATGAAACAAAATGAACAAAAAAAGATTTTAGGTGAAGAAAGACGACAACTTATCCTTCAGTGGCTTCTCGCTGCAAACGAACCGTTATCTGGGAATGAACTATCGAAAAAGACAAATGTAAGTAGACAAGTTATCGTGCAAGATATTTCCTTGCTTAAAGCACGAAACGAACCAATTATTGCGACTGCTCAAGGGTATTTATATTTAAAACCACAAGAGAAACAACAAGCTTTCGAACGCGTAATTGTATGCCAACATAAACCAGCGGAAGTACGTCAAGAACTTACAATGCTTGTTGACCACGGCGTTACGATTAAAGATGTAAAAGTTGAGCATCCTGTATACGGTGACTTAACAGCGTCCATCATGGTAAGTAATCGCTTTGATGTAGAGCAATATTTACAAAAAATTGAAAACACGAATGCTTCCTATCTTTCGCAACTAACAGATGGTATTCACTTACATACAATTGAGGCAGATTCGAAAGAGAAATTAGACGCTGCTTGCGAGGCACTAGATAAAGCAGGATTTCTCGTTTATTAATTCATGTAAAGCACAGAGTTTTTATCATTCTCTGTGCTTTTTTAGTGATATAATATTGTAATCAATTGTAAAGGAGCTCAAACATGGGAATTGAACTCGTTCACTTTAGCATTGGCAAACCAAAACAAATGAAATATAGCGAAGATAAAGAAATAATTACTGGTATATGTAAAGAACTTGCAGAAGAAGCTTTTCTCTCAAAAGATGGATTTCGTGGTGATGATGTAGCGGATTTAAAACACCACGGGGGACCTGACCGCGCAGTTTGTGTGTACCCACACGAACATTACGCACTATGGGAAGAAGAATTTCAAACTACGCTTCCAGCTTCCACATTTGGCGAAAACATTACCGTAACAAATATGTTAGAGCGTGATGTTTGCATCGGAGATACATATCAACTAGGTGAAGCAATCATTCAAGTGACACAAGCGAGAGTACCTTGTAGCACAATTTCAAAACGCCTTGGTATTCCTGGCATACTGCCGCGCATTGTAGCAACTGGATTTACTGGTTACCTATGCCGTGTTCTTCAAGAAGGGAACGTACGTAAAGATTCAAAAATTACATTACTAGAACGTCAACCGAGCAATGTTTCTGTCTTGTTCTCTAACGAAATTTATTTTCATAATAGAAAAGATAAAGATGGCATCGAAAAGATTCTTGCTGTTCCAGAACTAGCCGATATTTGGCGTGGTCAGTTAGAGGATCGTCTTGCGAAGTTAAAATAAATAGAATCCCACCATTTATAGGTGGGACTCTATTTATCTATCACAAAATGTATTATCCGATGAAATTATATCAGCAATTAGAAGGGAAATATCGACAGTTCATCCACCTCTCTTACAACCAATAAGAACAATAACTCCCGAGCACAGTAACAGAAAAACCAAGTGCTTCAAGCTCCATCGTTACGCCTGGCAATAATACATCATCGTATGCTTTATCGACATCAATTAAGAAAAAGTAATTTCCTAGTCCTGTTTTCATCGGACGCGATTCGATTTTTGATAGATTTAATTTTCTCCATGCGAAAGCTGATAACACTTGATATAGTGCCCCTGCATAATCAGCAGGTAACGTTATCATAAGCGTCGTTTTCTCTCCGCGGTTTTCTCCGTTATTTGGGAGTATTGCTTTCTTTTTCTTATGGAGCACTAGGAAGCGTGTATGATTGTTTTTGTGCGTATGAATATCACGCCTTACAATTGTTAAACCGTATTTTTCTGCAGCCGCTTCATTTGCAATGGCAGCGATTTTTTCTTCAGGATGTTCTTTCACATATTGCGCAGCTGCACTTGTTGATGTCATATCTCGGACGGTTACCCCTTTTAATTCTTCATTTAAAAACTTATGACATTGTGCAATAGCGTGTGGATGAGAGTGCACTGCATATACTTCTTCCCAAACTTCTGCATACTGCGGATGTACAAGTAAATGTTGCTGAATTGGTACTGTAATTTCTCCTACAATAGAAAGTGGTTGCTCATGTACGAGGTAATCAACTGTTATATTCACTGAACCTTCTATCGCATTTTCTAGTGGTACCACTGCATAATCTACATTTCCATTTGCAGCTGCATCCATACAATCTGGAATCGTTCGATACGGTACATGCTCTGCTTCCGGAAAAAAACGACTCACCGCCATATTTGTAAATGTTGCTTCTGGTCCTAAATATCCTACTCGAATCATCGTCTTTTCCCCTCTTTTTCGTTTTCTTACTGTTATACCATACTTTTTTATATTCTTCTATGTAAATTTCGAATATTAAAAAAAGACTAGCATTCGCTAGTCTAAATGTTTCCTATATTCTCTTTGAGCGAAAAAGAAATAAACGATGCATGCAGCGATATAAAACAGAATAAACAAGCCTACTTTTCGTAATGAACCATCCATAAAGATCGTATTATGGAACGTATATAACGCAACTGCACTATGCATACTTCCTACTATAATTGGCGCAAAAAATAGCATACACAATTGCCAACGAGAAATTTTCCACACTTCTTCCTTCGTCATTCCAAGCTTAGCAAGTGCCCCGTACTGCTTTCGATCAGATGCAATATTATGAAACCATTTAAAATATACGATACTACATGAAGTAAGAAAGAATAATATACTAATGAATGATCCTATAAATAGAGTAATATCACCGAACGATTTCATATTCACATATAACTCCATATTACTTCGAAATGCATTATCTTTATCTTGTTTCATATGTTTCCGTAAATCTTCATTTAATTCTTTCGTATTTTCGATATTTGGTAATGTATAGCCTCTATATATCATTTTTTCAGAATCAGGAACCTTATTTGCTATACTGTCAAAGTCTTCATCATGCATGACGAAGAACAGACCATTAATGTGCGAAGGATGATGGTTAAATTGAACCCCTTCTTTCTGACCGTTAAATACGAATTGATATGGTTGATTCGTTACTTGCAATTGAATCTCTTTTTGATTATATACATTCGAATTATTGTATTTATTATAATAAACGAGTGTAACTGTTCCTTTTTTAGGATGATACGTTTTCTGTTTTTGTTTTCTTGCCTCTTGATTGTATTCACTTTCTTTAATGAGCGGCGCTACTTCTATTTCTCCCTTATTGGACTGAAAAGATGCATACACTCCAATAAAACTCATAGATTGAAAGTCATTATATCCATATTGGTGCAATAATTGTTCAACCGTGCCTTCCGCAAAGACTTCATGAGAAGAAGTACCCTTTTCTATGTAAGAAAATGAGTGTACGCCCCCGCTCCGCCACATATCTTGCATACCAGAAAAATATAAGAACACCGTACCTGTTGCCGTAACTACAAACGTCGTTGCCATTGATATTAGAAAGAAAAAACGACCATTTTCCTTCATTCGATGTGACAATTGATTCACTATAAATAAATACGGATATGTATACATAATCTTTTTATTTCGTTTTATTATTTCTAATATTTGAGCAGTGCCGTGTGTAAAAGAAAAATACGTTCCGAAAAAGACAAGTATAGACACAGGAAAAAAATAGAATGCTATCGTTCGTATAGTCGCTTGTAACGCTAACGCATATCCTATACCTAAGCAAATAAATCCGAATATACAAAGCCGCATTGATGTTTTCTTCTCTTTTCTATCCTTGCGAAATTCTTTTAATAACCGAATGATTTTTATATTCCATATACGCAAAGCACTTATAAAAGATAAGACAACAAATACGACCATATATACAATAAACGTTCCCCCGATTGCTCTCACGTCAAATATGACAGGGAGTTCTTTCGGAAGCCCCAGTAACATACTAAACACCATGAAGAAGAGCTTTAAAAAGATCATACCAAGCCCAATACCGAAAATATTAGCAAATACCCCGATCAATATTTGCTCGGTCATAATTACTCCTATTACGTTAGATTTCGTTGCTCCCATTAACATGTATAATCCTAATTCTTTCTTACGTGCCTCTATGAAAATAGAAGTAGAGTACAAAATAAATATGACAAAAAAAGAAATAATTATAACATTACATATGATAAGTCCCCAGCGTACGTTTTGATACCACATCGTCTCTTGCATATACGGATGTACAATGACAGACATGTATGCAAAAGACGCGAATATTGCAAAGCAACTACTTAAGAAAAACACTTTATAATTACGCCAATTTCCTTTTATATTTTGTAGCGCTAGTTGCCGAATGTTCATCTATCGTCCCCCTATAACTTACTACATAGGCAAAAAGCTAGAGGTTTCTCTAGCTTTGCACGTGTTTCAAATATCCTCTTTGTGCAATCATAAAGTAAATCGCAGAAGCTACAACGTACGTCCCAATTACAATCGCTCCTGATTTCCACAAATCGATATAAAGCATTTTCCCTAACGTATGAAGAGCAAATCCACTATGAATTGCACCGATTAAAATTGGGATAAAGAAGATAACGCCCATTTGTCGAATTGCAATTTTGCGAATTTCTTTATCTGTCATACCGATTCTCTTTAACGATTTAAATTGAATACGATCTTGTTCTTTATCGTTAAACCATTTAAAGTATGTCATACTACAAGCGAAGAAAAAGAACAGCACAGCTACGAAGAAACCGATAAACATCGTAATTGCTCCTGATTCCCTTATATCTTTATAAGCAAGCACTGAGTTGTTTAGTTCCATTTGCTTATCTGGCGCAATTTCATTTTTCAAATCTAACACAAGGTCTTCCGTACTTTTCCAGTCTTCTATATAATAACCGTAATATTTCGTCTTTTCTTCATTTGGTACAAGCTTTGCGTATTTCTCAAAATCTTGATCATTCACAATGAGATATTCACTATCATTAAAAACAGAAAATGGAGTTGGCTCATTTAATTGAACAGACTGCGTTTGGCCGTTCATTTTAAATTCATACGGTTTTGAACGATCTATCTTCATCATGTCGTTCGCTATATCCATTATGACCATCGTTGCACTACCTGGTGCATTATGAACTTCTCTAACTTGCTCTCTCTTTTGTTTACGTACTTCAGCGTTATATTCTTTTTCTGAAACAATCGCCATTGGCACTTCATGTTCACCGTTAAACATCGTGATTTTTTGACTTCCAGGAAGTTTTACGTACGTTACTTCTCGCGCATCTTCAAATCCGTGTTTTTTTATTAATTCTTTTGCTTTTCCTTCTTTTATGACATTATGCGTATTTATTCCCTTTTCCTCGTACGAAATAGCATGCGGGGTACTAGTTGCTGCCTTATAACTCATATCCTCAAAAAATACGTACAGTGTACCAACTGCCGAAGATACAACCGCCGTAATGATAGAAATTACAAATAGAAAACGAGCATTATCTTTCATTTTATAAATAAGATTGCTAAGTACGAACATATTTGGGTATGTATAAAAAGATTTTTTTCTTTTTTGCAATGCTTTTAATACGACTGTACTACCTTGTGTAAACAGTAAATAAGTTCCGCCTATCGTCAGCCCTACAATCGGTAAAAACAGAATGATAAAATTCATAAATGTTACTTGGAAGCTAAGTACATATGCAACAATAATACATCCTATACCAACTACACATAACGATGTAAATGCAAAAGGTTCTACTTTTTGTTTTCTTGCTTCTCTTAATAAATCAATAATTTGCAAGCGCCCTACTGTCCAAACACTAAACAATGATAGGATTAAAAATAGAATAAAGTATACACCTGCTGTAATAAGAATTGCTTTACTATTCCATACGAGTGGAAGTGTTTTATCAATTTTTAGTAATACACTCAGTGCTTGGAAAAATAACTTTGAACAAAGCATGCCAAGCCCAATACCTACTACAATTGCAATACTACCTAACATAAGCTGTTCTAATATAATCATTCGGCCAAGTTGAGATTTTGTTCCACCTATTAATGTTAATAGACCAAACTCTTTTTTTCTTGCTCGTAAAAATGTTGAATTTGCATATAAAATAAAGAGTGCTGAGAAGATGACTACAATATAATTCATCGATTCTAGCCCTTTTGAAATCATCTCTCTCATACTAATATTACCACTTACGACATCTGGATGATAAATAAAGGAAGCATACATGAAAAATACGACAATCGATAAACAGCTACTAATAAGGAAAGCTTTATAATTACGCCAATTTCCTTTTACGTTATTAAGCGCGAGCTGGCGAAAGTTCATGATATTCTCCTCCTAGCATCGCAAGTACGTCCAGAATTTCTTGGAAAAAGGCTTGTTTCGTTCTTCCTTTATGTATTTCTGAGAAAATTTCTCCGTCGCGAATGAAAAGAATACGTTCGCAATAACTCGCTGCTACTGGATCATGCGTTACCATTGCAATTGTCACTTTCTTTTGTTCATGTAAATCTTGCAATGCACTCATTAATGATTTTGCTGACTTCGAATCTAAGTTTCCAGTTGGCTCATCCGCTAAAATTAGCGTAGGTTCATGAATGATCGCTCTCGCTGCTGCTGCACGTTGTTGTTGTCCGCCTGACACTTCATATACTTTTTTATTTAAAATTTCTTCGATGCTTAAAAACTTTGCAATCTCAAGCACTTTCGCATCGATTTCATTTACAGATTTCTTCGCCATTACAAGTGGTAAAATGATATTTTCTTTAATCGATAACGTATCAAGTAAGTTAAAATCCTGGAAGATGAATCCTAAATGTGTACGACGAAACTCCGCTAATTTTGCAGCACGCATTTGATTAATTTCTTCACCATTTACAAGCACATGACCTGAAGTTTGCTTATCAATTGTTGCTAATAAGTTTAAAAGCGTTGTTTTCCCGCTCCCTGAAGGCCCCATAATTCCTACAAATTCGCCTTCTTCTATTTTAAAATTTATATCGTTTAAAGCAGTCGTCGCTACTGAACCTTTTGATTGGTACACTTTTGTTAATCCTTTTACTTCAAGAACACTCATTTCTAGTCCCCCTATGTGTTTTCTTCTTACACTTACTATAAGAAAAATAAGAAAAAGAAACGAGTGATTTCCCTTACAAAACGTTTTGTTATCTTACAGTTTTGTCATTTTTCTCATTAATGTATGATATTCTTCATCTTTTGCAAATTGGAACGTGAATGTTGTCCCTTCCCCTTCAGCCGATTGCACATACATTCCATGATGCAAATTATCGCAAATTTCCTTCGTAATATATAAACCCATTCCAGTCGCTTCTCTCGTTTTACGGCCATTTATTCCCGTAAAGAATGGATCAAATATACGTTTTACATCTTGCTCTGGAATACCAATTCCATTGTCCTTAATATGTAGTAACACCTTTTGATCTTTCTCTTCAATTTGAAATTGAATTTCCTTTTTCTCTGCTTCTGAAATTTTCGTATACTTAATTGCATTTACAACAATTTGCCCTATAGCAATACTTAGCCATTTTCTATCAGATGCAACCATACAAGTATCTTCATCAAACATTACTTTCGGAAATACCGACGATTGAATGAAAGATTTTCGATTTTCATTAATAATACCCCTGATGATATCTATCACATTTACTACTTCTACTTTATAATCTTTCGCAAATTGCTCTAACCTTGCCATATGTAACGCTAAATCTAAACCATTTAGTATACGATTATTTTCTTCACGAATACTTTCAACTGTTGCTCTTGCTTCACGATGCTCTTTACCAAACTTTTGCAATAGCAATTCTATAACCGATACTGGTGTTTTCATTTGATGAATCCATTGGTTCATAAATATCATTTGCTGTTGTTCTTTCGCATGTTGTTTATGAACTTCATTCATATATTGCTGTCTTAATAGCGTAAACGATTCAACAACCATCTCTTGCTCTGACGTATAAGAAGTATCAATAAGTAAAGAGTCGTGTAATGTATTTCCGCTAGCAACATATTTTTCGATTCTTTTTAAAAATACACTTCGTTTTCGATAATCGTAAATGAGGTATACAGTAAATACAACTGTCCCTAATAAAAGCCCATATAACCACGTACTCCAATCAATGGATCTTTTTTCTAAAAGACTTTGCAACTGCAAAACGAGCCCAAATAAACAAAGGCTAATAATATAAGAAAGAAGTAAAGAAAAACGGTCCATGAGGTAATTTTTAACCTTCATGCCCTTCGCCCCACTCTGTAAGAAGCGCATAACCATATCCGCGTTTCGTTACAATCGCATTTTGAATGCCTAGCTCCTCTAGTTTCTTCCTTACGCGTTTTACATTTACGGTTAATGTATTATCATCAACAAAAGCTACCTCGTCCCACAGGGCTTCTAACAGTTCTTCACGCGTTACATATTGATTTGCTTGTTTCATTAAACATTCTAATAAGTAAAATTCATTTTTTGTCAGCTCCGTTTGTTGCCCCTGCCACTCAACAATGTGCTGGGACGGAAATAACAACAGTCCATTTACACCTAAACAATCACTCTCAGCAACAGAGGCATACTCACCATAGCCACGGCGAAGTGCACTTTTCACCTTAGCCATTACAATATCTAAATGGAATGGCTTCGTAATGTAATCATCTCCGCCATTCTCGATCGCCATTACTTGATCCATTTCCCCTGTTCTTGCAGAAACAAAAATAATCGGCGCATTCGATACAGTACGAATTTGACGACACCAATAAAAACCATCAAAATATGGTAAATTAATATCCAGTAATACGAGATGAGGATTTATTTTCACGAACTCATCTTTTATATGACGTAAATCACTTGCTCTAAATGATTGATAGCCATACCTTTCTAAATGCTCCTCTAATATTCCCGCTATTTTTTCATCGTCTTCTACAATTAATATTTTATACATGTTCGTTTTCTCCCCATAAAAAATTCTTCCAAAGCCACTCCTTGTTCTATTATAAATTGAAAATTTAATTAGTGGGTATTTTTTCCTATATGAATCAGACATTTACAATAAAAAAAAAACTGCCATATTTCGGCAGTCTTAATCGATAAATTCAAATTGATATTCAAGAATTTTTACAATATCTCCGTCTACTGCACCACGTGCACGAAGGGCTTCATCAATACCCATTCCACGCATTTGACGAGCAAATCGGCGTACAGATTCATCACGTGAGAAGTCTGTCATTTTGAATGTTTTCTCAATATCATAACCAGAAATAACAAATGTGCCATCACTTTCGCGTGTAATTTCAAAATTAGATTCAGATTCAAATTTGTACATTACACTTGCTTCAGATTCTTCTACATCATCGTACATTGGGAATTCTGGTGTTGTTTCTAATAAGTTCGCTACTTCAAATAGTAAGTCACGTACACCTTGTTTCGTTACAGCTGAGATTGGGAAAATTTTCACTTCGTCTCCCAATTTTTCTTTAAATGCTTGTAAGTTTTCTTCTGCACCTGGCATATCCATTTTGTTTGCAACAACAACTTGTGGACGCTCAGTTAAACGCATATTGTATTCTTTTAGTTCACTATTGATTGTTACATAATCTTCATATGGCTCACGGCCTTCTAAACCAGACATATCGATAACGTGCACGATTACACGTGTACGCTCAATATGACGTAAGAATTGGTGTCCAAGTCCGACGCCGGCATGTGCACCTTCAATTAGTCCAGGAAGGTCAGCCATAACGAAGCTGCGGTTATCACCAGTTTCAACAACACCAAGATTCGGAACGATTGTTGTAAAGTGATACTCTGCAATTTTCGGACGCGCTGATGATACAACAGATAATAATGTAGATTTACCTACACTTGGGAATCCAACAAGTCCAACATCTGCTAGCACTTTAAGTTCTAGCGTGACATCACGTTCTTGACCTGGTTCACCGTTCTCAGCGATTTCTGGCGCTGGGTTCGTCGGTGTTGCGAAACGTGAGTTACCACGACCACCGCGGCCACCCTTTGCGATTACAGCTGTTTGTCCATGCGTTACTAAATCGGCAAGAATTTCACCTGTTTTTTCATCTTTTACTATTGTTCCCGGTGGAACCTTTACGATTAAATCTTCAGATTTACGACCATGCTGACCTTTACTCATTCCATGCTGACCACGATCAGCTTTGAAATGACGTTGGTAGCGGAAGTCCATTAATGTACGTAAGCCTTCCTCAACAACAAAAACAACATCTGCACCTTTACCACCGTCGCCACCTGCTGGGCCACCTTTAGGTACATACTTCTCACGACGATACGCAACCATTCCGTTACCACCGTCGCCGCCTTTTACATATATCTTGACCTGATCTACAAACATTATTTCACCACACTTTTTTCGATTGGTTGTAATATAACTGAGACTTCTTCGTCTCGTACTGTATAAGAAATGGAATACCATTTATTGTTTTGGTTCGCAAGCCAATTCTGTAGTTCTTCTACACTCGTTAGCTTACCACGAAAATCAAAAAAGAAACGAGCATTCTCCGCGTCACATTCAATTGTGATACAAACATAATTTTCAACATATACGTCTAAACTATGCTGAAGTATTGAGAAAAATTGATTCGTCCATATACATACAGTCTCATCTAAGTGAGATAAGTTATGTAATTTCCCTAATACTTCGTACTCCAATAAGCACGGCTGCTGTTTCCAATTATATGTTAAAATCCACTCTGAAAATAAAGGCATTGATAGCCCTATCAGATTGGATTCTTGTCTCGCTTCTTGGACAAAACGATCGATGAGCCTATGAATCTCTTCCACTTTTCCAAGGGAAAGGTTTCCTTTCACCATCTGCATACGATTGAGCCAATCATGTCTTGAATGACGCAATGCATCTATAATTGTCCATTTTTCATTCATTTAGATACCCCTTAATATAGAAAAACTCTAACCTGCACTCAGGTTAGAGTTTTCCGTGAGTTCTTATGCTTCTTGAGCAACAGGATATACGCTCACTTGTTTGCGGTCACGGCCAAGACGCTCAAAGCGTACTACGCCGTCAACTTTCGCGTATAAAGTGTCATCGCCACCACGACCAACGTTAACACCTGGATAAATTTTTGTACCGCGTTGACGGTAAAGAATTGAACCACCTGAAACCGTTTGACCATCTGCGCGTTTAGCACCAAGACGTTTTGACTGAGAGTCACGACCGTTCTTTGTACTACCTACACCTTTCTTAGATGCGAAAAACTGAAGATCTAATCTTAACATACGTTACACCTCCTGCACTTTTTCTATTAAACGGATATACTTTCCGTAATCAAGTTCGATCGTCTTAAGCGAAACAACCAATCCTTCTAAAAGCGTTTGTGCTTTTTCTGCTGCATGAACGTCTAAATCATTAGGCAATTCATACGTTAAGAATCCGCCATCACTTCCGAGTTCAATAGTTGCCTGCACATTACAAAGTTCTTCCACTGCATTTATAGAACCAAACACAACCGCTGTAGTTCCAGCACAGACAAGATCTTGTCCATGTGGCGCATAATCGGCATGTCCAGTCATTTTAAATGATTGGATACTTCCTAATTTCGTGCGACTTATCGTAATTTTAATCATGTTAACCTGGATTAAGCGTTGATAGCTTCAACAACTAGCTTAGTGTAAGGTTGACGATGACCTTGTTTCTTACGATTGTTCTTTTTCGCTTTGTATTTGAAAACGATGATTTTCTTAGCGCGACCTTGTTTTTCAACTTTCGCAGTAACTGTTGCACCTTCTACAACTGGGCTACCAACTTTAACGTTTTCGCCACCAACGAAAAGAACTTTGTCAAAAGTAACAGTTTCACCAGCTTCAACATCTAATTTTTCAATGTAGATTGCTTGACCAGCTTCAACTTTAATTTGTTTTCCACCTGTTTCGATAATTGCGTACATACTTGCACCTCCTCTTAATTACTAAGACTCGCCAAAAACGAGGTAGACATAAATGTCTTTAGGGAACCTGTCTTGTGCGGTTGTAGCATATAGCCGTTTAGGTGCTATAAACTATAACATAAAGATGTTATCATGAATCATAGACGGTTGTCAATAAATGTTCTGCTAACTATTTTTTCCGTTCTACAATTTCTGTTTTACTTCCAAAACGAATAATTGCGTACTTTTCGATCATATCATCTTTGAAATAAATTTCAAATGGAATATTTTTTTGTAATTCTTTTTGCAAAAATTGTTTTTGCAAATTTTTAGGCGCAGCGATTAATACTGCCTCATCCTCTATATTTCCATATGTGATTAGCTCTCTCTCTAACTCATACGCAATTGTTTCATATGACATTACATACCCCGTCGCTTTGCAAGGTACACACTCTTCTAGTAATACGTCGCGTAAAGAATGTTTCTTACGTTTACGTGTCATCTCCAAAATCCCTAACTCTGTAAAACCGAGCACTCTTGTATATGTGCGATCATTTTGCATAGCAGCCATCAGACATTCTCTTACCTTTTCTTTATCTTCTCTTCTTTTCATATTAATAAAATCAATTAATATCATACCACCGATATCACGCAGTCTTAATTGACGTGCAATCTCTTCAGCTGCCACTTCATTTGTACGAAGGACTGTATCTTGTAAATTCTGTTTTCCAGTAAACTTGCCCGTATTCACATCAATTACAGTCATCGTCTCCATTTGTTCCACAATTAAATAAGCACCATTCGGGAGCCACACAATTTTTTGAAGTGCTTTCTCGATCTCACGCTCTATTCCAAAATGGTTAAACATTGAAGATTTTTCATTATAAAAAGATACTTTTTCTTTTCCGACCTTTTCTTCTAATTCTTTTACTATACCTCTTGTATCTACAACTACTTTTTCAATCGTTTCAATCGGATTCTCTTGGAATACACGATCTAAAAAGGTCGCCGGTCGATGAAGTAGTAACGGTGCCTTTCCTTGCCCCTCTTTTCTTTTTAGCTCTTCATATAACTGCTGTAACCTTTGCATTTCAGCTTGTATTTCTTCAATTTCTCCTTTTTCAGAAGCAGAGCGGAAAATATAACCTCCTGTCCCTTCTACCTCAATTTGGAGTAGCTGTTGCCTTCTTTTATTATTTTTTATTTTTCGAGAAACCGCACGCATTTCATCATATGGCATATAAACGACATATTTCCCGGTAAATTCTATGTTTGCCGTCAATTTCGGCCCTTTCGTATCAATTGCCTCTTTCACAACTTGCACGAGTACCGCTTGCCCTTCATGTATACGATAAGAAGATGGTACATCATCGTATGAAAGGTACGCATGTTTTTCTAAACCGATGTTTACAAAAGCTGCGTTCATTCCAGCAATCGTTCTTACGATACGTCCAACATAAATATGCCCAACAATCTCTTGTTCTTCATTTCGTTTCCATAAAAACTCAACAATTTTTTTCTTCTCTTCAATTGCAACGCGTTTTTCCGATCCTGCATAGTTCATATATAACGTTTTCAAAATTCTTTCCTCACTTTATAATCTTCTTTGCTTTTACAATAATAAAAGGTTAGTGCTATCGTCAACACTAACCGATTAATTCTTCAACAGATGAAGTTGTTCGTTTTTCAGTAAAATACGCATAGAGTAATTCATTTTCATCCAATGTGTAATGTTCTTTATATTTTCCATGGACGATAATAGAGTGCTTATACCCTCTACGAAATTTTGTGAATATCTTATATAAATGATCTTCTGATTGCACTTCAATAGATGCAATCTTTTCAATTCCTCTTTTGTTCCCATAATAACGTTCCAATAAAAAACGCATAAAGGCATACTGTCTTTGTTTCCACTCTTGATATAACGACACCGCTAAAAATATGAGTAGTACCCACATCATAATATTGTTACTATTCCAAAGTAACTGCCACACTAGTATTACACTAAAAAAAACACATGATAATTTCATCATCTTTTCATGTGCTTGTAAATAAGGAAAACGATATGATAATACGTTAAACAATACTTTTCCACCGTCAAGCGGCCAAATAGGTAGTAAATTAAATGCTAAAATAATTATATTATTCCATATAAAGAAATAATATAAATCCGCACCCAGCCAACCAGCTTCAAACACTATATAACCTACCACCATCATCCAAATATGTTGTATAGGCCCTGCAATTACAACAACAAGTTCCTCTTTCAATGACTTATTCCCGTGTTCCTCAAGCTCAGCCACACCACCAAACGGTAAAAGTTGAATCTTTTTAATACGCCAATTGTAGTGTGCCGCCGCAAAGGCATGCCCAAGTTCATGGATAAGAACGATACAAAATAACAGTAGTAACTCTTTAAAACGTGCCGTAAAAATACCAATGACAATAATAACCCAAAACAACGGATGCACTGAAATCTTCGTTAAAACTTCTCTATATTTAATCAAATGAAATCACCTGAATCGGGTCAATAAATTTTTCATTCTTTTTTATCGCGAAATAAAACTTACCATTTTTATTATTTGCATCATTATTCACCGTTCCAATTTTTTGTTTCTTTGAAACGTAATCATATAATTTCACTGTCATGTCATTTAAATTCGCATACCACGATTCTGTTCCATCTGCATGCTGAATTTGAACCGTATTACCAAGTTCCTCTTTCTTACCTGCAAAAACAACTAGCCCTTCATTCACTGACTCAACAGTTGCATTTGTAGCTGTTTGAACAAATACACCTTGGCCATTTTTTTGAAACCCTTGCATTACCTTTCCAGAAGCAGGGATGGCATAATCTTTTTGCTGAATCGTTCCTTCTTTTTTCTCAGTAGGTGAATAAAATACGAGTGGTTTTCCAAACTGCTTTTCGTACCATTTCGCTACAGTAGCAAACTGAAATTCTTCTTTCATCACTTTTTCTGTAACAGCTTTCGCACCGTCAAAAGAAGAGGGTGCATTCTTATATAAAATAGCGACAGAAAGAACTAATATTGCTGATAACAAAACTTTGAAGAAAAATACTTCTTTTCGAAATAAAGGATGAATTTCCTTTTCTCCATCTTCAATAAATACTGTTTCACTATCAAAATTCCCTCCAGCAAAATACTGCTCTTCCTCCATCCTTTCTTGCTCTGCCTTCCTTTTCGCAATCCGTTTTTTAATTTCTTCTACACGTCTATTCTTCATACTGTCTCCTTTCTTTCGTTAAGCTAATTTACATAGAAACAGTTGTATACAGTTTGTACATATGTATGAGCTAGGAAAGGAAGATATTCGTGTGAAGAAAACAGAAAGCACTTCGCATATGCGCGAAGTGCCTTTAACGGATTCCAAAGAAGTTTTTCATCTTTGTAAATACCGATACCTTTTCTTGTCCAAATGCTTGCAATGGTACATTCTCACCCAACAAGCGTCTTGCAATATTACGATAAGCTAACGCTGCTTTTCCGCTCGGTTGCAACGCTACAGGTTCACCTGTATTTGTAGCACGAATAACTTCATCATCATCTTCGACAACACCAAGAAGCTCGATTGACAATGTACGTACGATTTCATCAACATCTAACATATCCTGTTCATGAAGCATATGACTACGCACACGGTTAATAACAAGTTTCGGTGGTTCAATATCCTCTTTTTCTAAAAGCCCGATAATACGATCCGCATCGCGCATTGAGGATACTTCTGGCGTCGTAACAACGATTGCTTTATCCGCACCAGCTACCGCGTTTTTAAATCCCTGCTCAATCCCCGCAGGACAATCAATTAATATGTAATCATAATCTTGACGTAATACTTGTATTAATTCATCCATTTGTTCAGGTGTTACCGCTGATTTATCACTCGTTTGTGCTGCAGGTAATAAATAAAGATCATCAAAACGTTTATCTTTAATAAGAGCCTGAGGTAAACGGCAACGCCCTTCAACGACATCAACAAGATCAAATACAATACGATTTTCCAGCCCCATTACTACGTCTAAGTTTCGAAGACCGATATCTGTGTCAATTAAGCACACTTTCTTTCCAGATAACGCCAGGGCTGTACCAATGTTCGCAGACGTTGTAGTTTTACCTACTCCGCCTTTTCCAGATGTAATTACTATTGCCTCTCCCACAGCTATACAATTCCCCTTTCTAACTTTGTTAAATTAGGTCTAAGATGAGTGAGAAGTTGCAGTCGATCGACAACAATGTGATTGTTCTCATTAATATACGCACATTCTGCCGCCTCCGCTCCGTCTTCTTTCTCTTCCGGAGCCCGCATTGCCACATCACTAATTCGAAGTTGCATCGGGTTCATATCAGATGCAGCGATTACAGCATCCGAATCCCCATAATACCCAGCATGCGCAATTCCTCTTAATGATCCTACGACAAAAATATTCCCCCCAGCGATAACCGTTCCGCCTGGATTAACATCTCCAATTAACAATAAATTTCCTTTTACATGTAAAACTTGTCCAGAGCGAACAATTTTGGAAATAGGGACAATTTCTGTTTCTTCTTTCCAAGCTATTGCTTCTGCTTTCGTTATAACATCACTTTCAATTGAATCCACAACAAGATTCTTTTTATTACGAATTAACGTACGAATCTCTTCTTGTTGGACTTCTGTTAAATAACGATTTCCCACTTTCACATGCACTTCAATTAAAGAGCGCCCATCACCATCATAGTAATGTGTAGAAAGCTTTTCATCCAGTTCCTCCAGTAATTCAGAGAATGAACAACAATCATCTAAATGAAGCGTTATTCCGTCTTTTGTCCCTTTTATTGTTACATTTTGTTGCTTTTTTTCTTCCACTAAAGTTCACCCCACCGATTCAATTCGACATAAAATTAGAAAATCCTTTTTTCTTTTTCTTCCATCGCTTTTGAAAGACGCACTAAATATCGTCTCAGTGGGAAACAAACTATCAATAAGAAAATTGCATTTAGCAATAAAGTAGACAGGAGACGATCTGTGAAAAAGACATACGCTGACATATGAGTACGTCCTAACAAAGTTAAAAATCCATACACATAATACTCTAGTGCTACAATACTAGCTAGTACAATAGAAGCAACAATAAATAAATTCAATTGTAGTATCTTCATCACACTATAAACTAAATAAGCTAAAATCGGATACGCAAATATATATATACCGACAAGTTCTGTGTATACGGTATCAAATAAGAAACCAAATAAGAGTCCGTAATAAATCCCTTGGACCGGACTATAGTACACAGTAATAAAACATAACACAATTATAAAGAAATGAGGTGCTGCTATACTGTCTTTCCAAAAAACCTCTGTTGGAACAATAGTAGCAAACATATTTTCAAATAGAAAAACAAAAAGGAGCAAAAGAGGAAGAGCTGCTCTTTTTAGAATCTTCATCATCTCTTCTCCCCCTCCTATTCTAATGGCGCTGAAGGCGTTGCACGTTTAGCAACCATAATATGCTCTACGTCATTCAAGTCAGCGGCCGGTTTTACATAAGCTGTTTTTGTTAAGCCGTATGGATCTGGCTGAACATCAACGATTGTTCCAATTACAAGACCTTTCGGGAAAATATCACCAAGTCCAGATGTTACTACTAGTTGATCTTTTTTCACGTCTGCATCAGAGCCGATCTTTGTGAAAAGAAGTAAGTGCTTTTCTTTGTCGTAACCTTCAATCAATCCGAAGATTTTCTCATCACCTTGTACGATAGCAGAAACACGATTTGTTCGGCTCATAGAACTTAGCAACTCTACTGATGATGTAAACTGAGATACACTTTTCACTCGTCCAACTAAACCTTGTGAAGTTACTACAGCCATATCTTTTTTAATTCCTTGCTGTGCTCCTTTATCAATTCCGATTAAATCGTACCATTTATCTGGATTACGAGAAACAACAGTAGATGGAATTTCAGTATATTGGCTATTCAACTCTTTTTTACCCGTTAACTCTTGTAACTTCTTGTTATCATCTTCTAATTGTTTTACTTTCCCTGATAGACCTGCATAATTATCTAATTTTGCTTTTAATTCTTTATTCTCTTCATACGTGCGCTTTACATCCTCTACATTTTCGAAGAATCCAGCTACGTATTTCGCTGGCTTTTGGAATACACGTTCTACAACACCGACAGTGTCTTTAACAAACTGCTCTGGCCATGTTAAACTGTTCCGTTCTTTCAATGAGATTCCAATCAATGCCACGAGAAGAATAATACTAACTAACAAAACAATTAATCTTTTGTTTAAGAAAAACTGTGGCACGTTCACACCCTCTTAATTTCATTGATTTTTATTTTGCAATATTATCGAGCAGCAGTTTTGAAAAGATCGATATTGTCTAATGCTTTACCTGTTCCAATTGCTACGCAATCTAATGGATCTTCTGCAACAAGGACTGGCATATTTGTTTCTTCACTAATCACTTTATCTAAGTTACGTAGTAATGCTCCGCCACCTGTTAATACGATACCACGGTCCATGATGTCTGCCGCTAATTCAGGTGGAGTTTTCTCTAACGTATTTTTAACAGATTCTACAATTGCATCTACTGTATCTTTTAATGCATCTGCAATTTCTTCTGGTTGAATTAGTACTGTTTTTGGTAAACCACTTACTAAATCACGACCACGAATTTCCATAGGCTCAATACCTTCTGGCTCGCCTGCAGAACCGATTTCTAATTTCAATGCTTCAGCTGTTCTTTCACCAATCATTAAGTTGTAGCTTTTCTTAATGTACTGAATGATTGAATCGTCCATATCATCACCAGCAACACGAACTGATTGACTTGTTACAATACCACCTAAAGAAATAATTGCAACTTCTGTTGTACCGCCACCGATATCAACAACCATGCTACCAGTTGGTTCCCAAACAGGTAAGTTTGCACCAATTGCTGCTGCAAATGGTTCTTCAATTGGATAAGCGTCACGAGCACCAGCTTGACGAGTCGCGTCAATTACTGCACGTCTTTCGACAGCTGTAATACCAGATGGTACACATACCATTACGTATGGTTTACGTGAGAAAAATCCATTTGATTTTTGAGCTTGTTGAATGTAATATTTCATCATTGTTGCTGTCGTTTCGTAATCAGCAATTACACCGTCTTTCATCGGGCGAAGTGCCACAACGTTTCCTGGTGTACGACCAATCATTTGTTTTGCATCGCTACCTACAGCAACGATTTGTTTCGTATCAGTTTGTAACGCTACTACTGAAGGTTCACGTAAAACTACACCTTTTCCTTTTACATATACAAGCGTGTTCGCAGTTCCTAAATCTATTCCAAGATCGCGAGTAAATCCACCAAATCCAAACATATTATTTATCTTCCTTTCTTGTTTTCACGGACTCATTTTTTCTTAATTTATATTATAAAAACAGTACGTTTTTTATATCTTTATCCTTTTTGTAGATAAATTTCTACAAAAAACTCATAAATCACATTATAAAACAAAATAAGTAAAAAGCATAGTCTTAAATATGACCTTTTTCCTTTAAACTCACGAATTTATGGTCGCCTATTATAATATGGTCAAGCACTTCAATTCCGATAATTCGGCCGCATTCTACTAAGCGTTTTGTTACTTCAATATCTTCTCGGCTCGGCGTGGGGTCTCCTGAGGGATGGTTATGAAGACATATGATAGAGGCTGCTGCACGGCGGAACGCTTCTTTAAATACTTCCCTTGGATGTACAATTGATGTGTTTAAGCTTCCAATGAAAATTGTTTGCCTATGTATAACTTGATTTTTTGTATTTAAATATAAACATACAAAATGCTCCTGCTGCAGGAAACGCATTTCTTCCATCATATATCTCGCGCAATCTTCTGGGCTTCGAATGCTATATCTATTTTGATATTCTAAACGCACCATTCTTCTACCGAGTTCAAAAGCAGCTATAAGCTGGGTTGCCTTCGCAACCCCAACACCATGTATACTGACAAGCTCTTCTAACGTTGCATCTTTCAACATACGTAAACCGTCAAAGTGATGTAAAATTTTATCTGATAACTTTAAAACTGTTTCTTCTTTAGAACCTGTTCTGAGTAACACTGCAAGAAGCTCCCGATTCGATAAACTTCCAGCTCCTTCTAACAATAAACGCTCCCGTGGCTGTTCTTCTTTGACAACATCACGAATACCGTTCATTTCTCCACCCCTTTTATTTGTTCTCTCAAAGAAAATCCCATGCAATTTTACGCATGGGTTACATCAATATTGAATTGTTTTAATTCTCGAACAAGACGGGAAATTGGTAACCCGACTACACTATAGTAGTCCCCTTGAATATGTTGAACAAAAATAGACCCTTTACCTTGAATCCCATAACTTCCTGCTTTATCAAGAGGCTCTTTCGATGCAACATATGCGTCAATTTCTTCTTCTGTTAATTCCCAAAACGTAACTTCTGTACGCTCGTAAAAAGTGACTGTTTTGTCTTTCGCTATAATTGCAACACCCGTATACACCTCATGTGTTTTCCCTGATAATAATTGCAACATTTCTTTCGCCTCAGCCTCATTAGAAGGCTTTCCAAGTATACGCGACTCATATGTAACAATTGTGTCTGCACCTAACACAATGTGATCACTATTCGTTTCTGCTACCGCAGATGCTTTTTGCAAAGCAAGTGACATAACAATATCAGAAGGTGAGGAATACGCACCAATCTTTTCTTCTACTTCACTTACAATAATTTCAAATGGCACACCAGCTAACTCAAGTAATTCCTTCCTGCGAGGTGACCCTGAAGCTAAAATAATTTTTTTCATATTTTCTCCTTCCTTTCTCACATGAAGCAGACTCATTTACAACAATCGTATCAAAGGAATAGTTTGTCCACAAATGAAAGAAATATTATCTTCTCTATATAAAATAATACCTCTTTACTAACATACAATTATATTTCTGCCATAGAGAAAGCACTTTACTATAAATTCAAAAGAAAAGAAAGAAGTACCTACACTTCTTCCCTCATCATTTCATTATCCTATTATTTCGCCTTTTGTGAAACAATTTTTTCATACGAAAGCATACCATCAATAATAACTTGATTTAGTTTCGCCAAAGATTCCTTATCATCTTTTCCGTCCTTCACTGTTTGCACAGCTACTGACGTATACATATACAATTTCTTCGCTTCTTCTTGCTTCATACTTTTCCCTTCTTTTTCAATCGCTTTCCACTCTTTTTCAATCGCCCCTATATCTTTCGCATTACTTTTTCCACTAGCTTGTACGCTGGAAGCATATTTTGCTAAATGAGTATATAATGGCTGTACTTTTGTTAAAAATGCCCCAACTTCTTTATCATCTTTAAGTAACGCTTTATCTGTTATATCCCAGTTCTTTTTCAATACGGAGACATTATCATTTTTATACTGCGTCATTAATTGATTTATGCCTTGTTCATCGCTAGCAATACCAACAACTAATGCATACTTATCACCGCTCGATTTTAAAGCTGCAACGCCTCCATTACCTTTCCACTCTTCAAGAGCGGCCTGTCCCTTTTCTTCGGAAGAATAAATCCCTCCTTGCACAAAAAATAATTTCATTGGATCTAATGACGTTCCTGTCTGTGCTTTTTGTTTTTCCTCTTTTGGTGCCGGTGTTTGTTCTGCCGTTCCGCCCACCTTTGATTCTTCATTTCGCATCTGCTTCGAAGCTGTTACTTCGCTTCCCCCTGTCGCACCTTGTCCTTTAAGTAACTGTAGCATTCCCATCCCAAAAGCCGTACCAATAACAATCGCAGTGGCAACGATTGCAATTAACGTATTGCTCCACTTCTTTCGTTTTTTTTCCTTAGACACCAATTTCGCTTTTTGAAACGGAACAACGTTTTTCGGTCTTTCACTTTCTACTACCATCCATTCAAATTCATCTTTCTTCTTCTCCTCATACTTCGCTTCTGTTCCATTCACTTTCACTGAGATCGTTCGTGATTGCTTGTCCATACACTCACACCTCACCTCTTATCGTTGTCCGCATCATATCATATTCATTTCACAAAAAAACGAGATATTTGTCAGAGGAATTCGCCAAATAACCCTATATATTTATCTTATATGTATGCATTTGACTTCATTTGTAGAACAAAAAAACTAGATAGCAAAGACTATCTAGTTTTTCTCGCGAATATATTTTCGAACTTCCGAAATGAAATAAAGAGAACCTGTTATGATAAAAACATCATTTTCTCCAATCATTTCAACCTTCGTATCAATTGCCTCTTTCCAATTTTCAAAAACTAGTTTTGACTCTTTCTTTGAATACGATGCAAGCTTGTCAGCAGAAATAGCACGATCAAAGGCGAATGTTGTAAAAATAATTTCATCGGCAATGGTTTCTAATTGATCTACCATATTATGCAATTGTTTATCACCTAGGGCAGTAAATAAAACTATTACATTTTTATCTTTGTAATGTGATTCTACTGTTTTCACAAGACTTTCGATACCTTCTGGGTTATGGGCACCATCTATAATAATATCTGGATTGCTTTGCAGTTTTTCAAATCGACCAATCCAATACGCTTCCTGTAATCCAGTTCTTATTTCTACTTCCTCAATTAAAAATGATAAGTATGTTTTGACATACATGACTGCCATAAGTGCAAGTGCTGCGTTTCCTACTTGGTGAACACCTTTCATTGAGATTCGCACATCTTCAAAAGTGGCGAAAGGACAAGTGAAATCGAACCGTTCTCCATCTTCGCCAGACTGTTTATGTAACGCTGTAAAATGCTTGCCCATCTCGTATAAGTTTGCATGATTTTCCTTTGCAACTTTTTGAATGACTTGCAATGCTTCCTCATCTTGTACACCAGTAATAACCGGAACACCAGACTTAATAATCCCCGCCTTTTCATATGCAATTTCTCCTAGTGTATTCCCTAAAATATGCATATGATCGTGGCCGATATTTGTAATAATCGTGAGAACAGGATGAATAACATTCGTAGAATCAAAGCGCCCTCCAAGCCCTGTTTCAAATAAAACAACATCACAGAAATTAACTTTACCGAAATAACAAATTGCCATAACAGTAATAATTTCAAACTCAGTCGCTTCCCCTAAATCCGTCCCATCTAGTTTTTCAACGACTGGCTTTACCATCTTTACAAGTTCAGTAATCTCTTCATCTGCAATTGGTGTCCCGTTCACACTAATACGTTCGTTAAATGTTTCAATATATGGAGAGGTAAATGTTCCTACCTTATATTTTGCATCTTCTAACATGTAGCGCATATATGTTAACGTTGAACCTTTTCCATTTGTACCAGCAAGATGAACACATTTTATGTGACGCTCTGGATTTCCGAGCTCTTCTAGCATCCATTTCATTCTTTCTAATCCCGGTTTAATACCAAACTTCAATCGGCTATGAATCCACCCTATCGCTTCTTCGTATGTATGTATCACGTATGCTTTCCCCTTTCAAAAGACAACCTTCATACCCCTATTATACGCAAAGAAAAGAGACTCACCAATATAGTGAGCCTCTAAAAAATATTTTACTTTTCAAGATCTGCTAGACGTTGGCGAACTGCTTCACGTTTTTCTAGGTAGTCTTGCTCTTTCGCACGCTCTCCATCAATAACTGCTGCAGGAGCTTTCGCTACGAAACCTTGGTTTGCAAGTTTCTTCTGTACACGTTCTACTTCTTTGTCGAACTTCTCAAATTCTTTCTCAAGACGTGCTCTCTCTTCATCAAGATTGATAAGATCAGCTAACGGTAAGAATAACTCTGCACCTGATACGATTGCAGTCATTGCTTTTTCTGGTGCTTGTAAATCCGTTTGAATTATTAATTCGCTTGGGTTACAGAAACGCTCAATGTAAGAGCTGTTTTTCGTAAGTTGAGCAAGTACAGCCTCATCTTTTGCTTTAATTTGCATTTGAACTTTTTTGCTCATTGGCGTATTAACTTCTGCACGGATGTTACGAACAGAGCGAATGATATCAACTAGAAGGTGCATTTCTGCCGCAGCTTCTGTATCTTGTAAATCTTCACGAACTGTTGGCCATGCTGCTACTGTAATAGATTCGCCTTCATGCGGTAAATGTTGCCAAATCTTCTCTGTTACGAATGGCATGAATGGGTGTAATAGACGCATTGTTTGGTCTAATACGTAAGCTAAAATAGAACGAGTTGTTTTCTTAGCTGCTTCATCTTCACCGTATAGTGGAAGTTTCGCCATTTCAATGTACCAGTCACAGAAATCGTCCCAAATGAAGTTGTATAATGAACGACCAGCTTCACCGAACTCATATTTATCCATGTTACGCGTTACGCTTTCGATTGTTTCGTTTAAGCGAGTTAAAATCCACTTATCCGCAACTGATTTTTCACCAGTTAAATCGATTTCTTCATACTTCATATCATCCATGTTCATTAATACGAAACGTGATGCGTTCCAAATTTTATTAATGAAGTTCCAAGTAGACTCTACTTTTTCCATACTGAAACGTAAATCTTGACCTGGTGCGCTTCCTGTTGATAAGAAATAGCGCATTGCATCTGCACCGTACTTCTCGATAACATCCATTGGATCAATACCGTTACCAAGAGATTTACTCATTTTACGTCCTTGCTCATCACGAACTAAACCGTGAATTAATACATCTTTAAATGGACGCTCGCCTGTAAACTCTAAACCTTGGAAAATCATACGAGATACCCAGAAGAAGATGATGTCATACCCCGTTACTAATGCATCTGTTGAATAATAACGTTTAAAGTCTGCTGAATCTTCATCCGGCCAGCCAAGTGTTGAGAACGGCCATAACGCTGAACTGAACCATGTATCAAGTACGTCGTTATCTTGATTCCAGTTTTCAATATCTGCTGGTGCATCTGTACCTACGTATACTTCACCAGTTTCTTTATGATACCAAGCTGGAATACGGTGTCCCCACCATAATTGACGAGAAATACACCAGTCGTGAATGTTTTCCATCCAGCGTAAGTATGTGTTTTCAAAACGTTCTGGTACGAACGTTACTTTCTCTTCTTCTTTTTGTTGAAGCTCTACTGCCTTCTCAGCAAGTGGAGCCATTTTTACGAACCATTGTGTTGATAAGTAAGGCTCAACAACTGCACCACTACGCTCACTATGACCTACTGAATGCATATGAGGCTCGATTTCTACTAATACGCCCGCTTCTTGTAAGTCCTTCACTAACGCTTTACGGCATTCGAAACGATCCATACCGTTATACTTACCAGCTTTTTCGTTCATTGATCCATCTTCGTTCATTACTAAGATACGTGGTAAGTCATGACGGTTACCTACTTCAAAGTCATTCGGGTCATGAGCTGGTGTAATTTTTACAACGCCTGTTCCGAAATCTTTTTCTACGTACTCATCAGCAATAATCGGAATCTCACGGCCTACGATTGGAAGTGTAACTGTTTTCCCGATTAAATGTTTGTAACGATCGTCTTCTGGATGAACTGCTACTGCTGTATCACCAAGCATCGTTTCTGGACGAGTAGTAGCAAGACGAATATGACCAGAACCATCTGTTAACGGATAGTTCATATGGTAGAATGCACCTTGAACTTCTTTATGAATTACTTCAATATCAGAAAGAGCTGTGCGTGTTGCTGGGTCCCAGTTGATAATATATTCACCGCGGTAAATTAAGCCTTTTTCGTATAATTGAACGAATACTTTATTAACCGCATCAGATAAACCTTCGTCTAATGTGAAACGTTCACGAGAATAGTCTAATCCTAAACCAACTTTCCCCCATTGTTGACGAATGTGAGACGCGTATTCCTCTTTCCATTCCCAAGCTTTTTCAAGGAATTTCTCACGGCCAAGATCGTAACGTGAAATACCTTCTTCACGAAGTTTCCCTTCTACTTTTGCTTGTGTTGCGATACCCGCATGGTCCATTCCTGGAAGCCATAATACATCGTAACCTTGCATACGCTTCGTACGAGTTAAAATATCTTGAAGAGTTGTATCCCAAGCATGACCTAAGTGTAACTTACCAGTTACGTTCGGAGGTGGAATTACAATTGTGTATGGTTGTTTCTTCTCATCTCCTGTTGCTTCGAAATATTTGCCTTCAAGCCACCATTGATAAAGGCCTTCTTCAACGGACATATGATCATATTTAGTTGGTAAATTCTTTTCCGTGTTTGACATTATTTTCCCTCCTTAAAATAAAAAATGCCCCTCATCCAAAAAAGGACGAGGGACATCGCGGTACCACCTTTATTTACAAACAAATTCAGGAATTTGCTTATACTCTTAATTTGATAACGGACAAATCCGTCTTTTCCTAATGAGAACTATTCCGTTCAGAAAAGATGCTCCAGGGCTACCTTCTAACATAACTATCTAGAGAATCTCCCAGCTAATGATTCTCCTCTCTGAAGACGTTTCTTGTTATACTCTTCCCCTTCAAGGCATTTATATGATTGTTAATTATTATATACAATAGTGTAAAAAACGAAACCCTATTCGTCAAGATAAATTTAATACTACGGCTTTTTGGGCAAAAAAAGAAGATAAGTAGCATCCTCTACTTATCTTCTTTCTCCCGCTATTTGCGGGCAGTAAGACCCCATCACTTTATCCGCTCCCTTGCTGAGCAGCTTGTAATTGCGAAAGGAAATATTCTATATTGCTAACGAGCCAATGCGATTGTTGTAAGCTCTTTACTCCGAGCAGTTCATTTTCCTCATTGCGACTCTCTCTTCTTTTCTTATAAGACTGGATTTGCCGAATAAATTGCGATGGATACGTCATATATGCAAACATGAGTAGTTGCTCTTCTTTCGTAAAAGGGAAATTTTTTTGGTACATTTGATACCATTCAAACCGATCACTTCGCGCAATTGGATACGTATTTAAAGACCGAGAATAAAACCCTACTATATCTTGCACCGGTGTGGCAAACTTAGATTTTTCTAAACTAATAAAATAGCCATTCCGTTCATAATCAAATAAGAAATGATTAAGCGATACGTTACCATGTACAAAAGTAATACGTGTTTTTTCTTTTTCTTTCATCGCATCGTTCCACTCAGTTAATTGCTTCATTGCAAACTCACGCGCCCTCATTACATGATGATAGTACGTACAATATTGCAATTCAAACGGAGACATATACCACTTCGCTTCAGATTCTACGAGAAACTCTTCTAACATCTCACCATCATTCTCCCAGCGATCGGATATATTTGTATAATGTTTTTCTAAATCTTCTTCTGTATACGTTTCTTCTTTCACCGTTTTTTGATGTAACGTCCCGAGAGTTTGAAACATTTTATGGTATTGATCATTATCCTCGCCATTGCCTTCCGCACGTTCTAACCAAGGCATTAAATAATAATTATACGTCCCGTCACTTAAAATATAATTTCCATCCGTCGCATGGTATATAGGTACATAATTTGAAAAACCGTTCTCCTTCAAATATTGAATATGGTGCAAAAAGTTATTCCTCTCTAATTTCCCGTCTTCTATTTTCTTGAGCGCATACGGACCTTGATTCGTGTAAATTTTCGTTACACTTCCGTGCTCTTCCATATGCTGTGTATCCAATCTATATTGCCTTACAATGGGTTCATAGCGATTTCGTAATTCAATATCCATACGAATAACCCTTTCTATTCAAAACATTGCCTTTAGGAAAATAAGTGAGTGAAAACACTCACTTATTTCGCTTTTGCCCTTGAAACAGGAATATAAATAATTTGTCCCGCAGTTAAATATATATCTTCTGTTTGATTGACACGATATAAGTTTTGTACAGACGTTTCATAACGGTCTGCAACAGATTCGATTGTATCCCCTTCTTGCACGAAATACATTCTTAACTTTGTAAATTCTTCTTCCGGTTCTTTCGTAAATATTTTCGTTAAATAAAGTGCATTTTCATCTCGCTGTGAATACGCTTCTTCTTGCTCTTCTTGTTTTTTCGCTTTTTCTTTCTTGAAATCTTTTCTTCCGAACAATTCAAATTGTGGCGTTGATTCTTTCTCCTCTTCACGCTCCACAAATTCATGTTCTTCTATTTCCTCTTCCTCTACTTCCTGCTCTTTTCTTTCCTCTAGTTGAAACGGTTCAAATGCGTAATCTTCCCACTCATCTGATTCCTTATAGACTGGTTCTTCTACGTGCATGGCGGGTCTATTTTCATCTTCTTGTGCGGAATCAGCCTCTAACTCAGCATACGCTGTTTCTTCCTCTTCATCCTCGATTCTTTCTTCATCACATAAACCAGTGATAGATATATCCGCTAATAATTGTAAGCAACCATTTTCCTTTAATTCATAATCAAATTCCTCAATAGATACATATAGTTCTTCAATTACTTTCACACGGTTTCTCGGAATTGATATTTCAAGCGGAAAGGAATGAACAAGTTCATTAACCCCATCTTCCCTTGTTTCTACATAATCAATCGACTTCGCTGGCGATAAATCTCTTAATGAATAAGCCGAATCATCTTGCCGCGCAACATACTCTCCCGTTAAATCTAATTGCCCTCTCACGATAACTTCATGATCAAGCTCTTCTATCTCAACGTCTGGATCTAACGAAATTGACAAAAGTTCTTCGACTTCCTGTCCTTTTTGGAACCAAACAGATTCTTTTAATGAAAAACGTAATGAATGATCTGTTGCCACTTCTTTTCCCCCTCCCAAACTATATGTCATTACAGATTTATGTATGGAAAGCTGACTTTATGAATAAAAAAAATCGCTCCCCTTATGGAGAGCGATTTTCTTTCAACAATTAGGCTTTTAATTTTGACATTGCAATTTCAGCTGCTGCAATCGTCGCTTCAATATCTGCATCACTATGTGCTGTCGATAAGAATAGGCCTTCGAATTGAGATGGTGGCAAGAATACACCTTGTTCTACCATTTCACGATAGTAAGCCGCAAAGAATTCTAAGTTTGAAGATTTTGCTGCATCGTAATTAATAACTTGTTCATCTGTAAAGAAGATACCAATCATAGAACCCGCACGATTAATATGATGCGGAATGCCATGTTTTTCAGCCGCTTTACGTAAGCCAGCTTCTAACATTTCAGCTTTACGCTCAAATTCTACATATGATTCTGGCGTTAACTGTACTAACGTTTCATAACCTGCTGCCATTGCAAGTGGGTTACCTGATAAAGTACCTGCTTGGTAAATCGGTCCGCTCGGTGCAACTTGGCGCATAATTTCTGCTTTACCACCGTATGCTCCTACTGGTAAGCCACCACCGATTACTTTACCTAAACAAGTTAAATCAGGTGTTACACCGTAATAACCTTGTCCGCAATTATAAGCAACTCGGAATCCTGTCATGACTTCATCAAAAATAAGCAATGCACCATTTTGCTCTGTTACTTCACGAAGACCTTCTAAAAATCCTGGTTGCGGAGGAACAACACCCATATTTCCTGCTACTGGTTCTACAATTATACAAGCGATATCATCACCAAATTGTTCGAAAGCGTATTTCACACTTTCTAAATCGTTATACGCTACGGTAATCGTATTTTTCGCTACACCTTCTGGTACACCTGGGCTATCTGGTAAACCTAGCGTCGCCACACCAGAACCGGCTTTAATTAATAACGAATCACCATGACCGTGGTAACAACCGATGAATTTCAAAATTTTATTACGTCCTGTATAACCACGAGCTAAACGTAGCGCACTCATTGTCGCTTCTGTTCCAGAGTTAACCATACGTACAATCTCAATTGATGGTACGCGCTCAATAACAAGTTTCGCTAATTTATTCTCAATTTCCGTTGGGGCACCGAAGCTTGTTCCTCTTTCAGCAACAGATTTTAAAGCTTCAACAACACGATCATTCGCATGACCATGAATTAAAGGACCCCATGATAATACGTAATCGATGTATTCATTTCCATCGATATCATATACTTTAGAGCCTTTTCCGCTCTCCATAAACAACGGATTCATACCAACAGACTTAAAAGCACGAACGGGGCTATTTACGCCACCAGGCATTAAATCTTGCGCCTCTTCAAACGCCGCAATCGACTTATCAAACTTTTTCATTATTTAGCGCCTCCTTCTTGTAACCATCTTGCTGCATCTTTAGCATGATACGTAATAATTAAATCTGCTCCTGCACGTTTCATGCTAATTAATTTTTCAAGTACAACTTCTTTTTCATTAATCCAACCATTTTGCGCTGCTGCTTTAATCATCGAATATTCACCACTTACGTTATAAGCAACGACTGGTAAATTAAAGTTATTTTTCACATCACGAACGATATCTAAGTAAGAAAGAGCTGGCTTTACAATTAAGAAATCTGCCCCTTCCATTACATCTGATTCTGCTTCACGGAATGCTTCCATACGGTTCGCTGGATCCATTTGATATGTTTTACGATCACCAAATTGCGGAGCACCGTGCGCCGCATCACGGAATGGTCCGTAAAATGCTGATGAATATTTCACAGCGTACGACATTACTGGTACGTGTCCAAAACCATTTTCATCTAATGCATGGCGAATTGCTGTTACGAATCCGTCCATCATGTTTGATGGCGCAATAATGTCCGCTCCTGCTTTCGCTTGGCTTACAGCTGTTTTCGCAAGAACTGCAAGAGACTCGTCATTTAAAATAATACCATCTTCAATTACACCGCAATGACCATGGCTTGTGAATTGACATAAACATGTATCTGCAACTACTACTAGCTCAGGGAATTCACCTTTAATTTGCTTAATTGCACGTTGCACAATTCCATGATCACAATATGCTGATGATCCAACTTCATCTTTTTCAGCAGGTAAACCAAATACAATAACAGAACGAATACCTAAATCAACAACCTCTTGCATTTCAGCTTGCAATAAATCTAAAGATATTTGATATACGCCTGGCATAGAAGGCACTTCATTACGAACATTTTCTCCTTCTAATACAAAAATAGGGTAAATAAAATCTTCCGTATGTAAAAACGTTTCACGCACAAGCGCACGCATATTACCGCTTTGTCTTAAGCGACGATGACGATTAAATTGTAAAGAGTTCATAGATTTCTATCCCCATTCTTTTATTTTATAGATTCACAAATGCATTGTAGTAATGCTTCTACAGTGTACTCTTTCGGCATAATAACATGTGGAAAATAAAGGATCGCCTCTTTTTCCGTAATAGGCCCTATACAAGCAATTGTACAGTTTTTTGTCCATTCTCTCCAGTTTGTACCCTCAAGTAAACGAACAAAACTAGTAACAGTTGAAGGGCTTGTAAATGTAATAATGTCTACTTTCCCTACTTCTAACGCTACTATAAGCTCTTGCCTTTTCCCTACATTCTCTTTCGTACCATATACGATTAGCTCATCTAGAGAAACACCAATTTCGCGAAGTGCAACTGGAATTACATCTCTTGCTAAATTCCCTTTCGGAAATAAAATGCACTCGTTTCCACTTAGTCTTTTTACAAACTCTTCTGCAAATACTTCTGCAACAAATGCAGTTGGAACGAAGTCCACTTGATAGCCCCGCTTTTCTAACTCTAACCTTGTTTTCACGCCTACTGCAGCAATTTTAGTCTTTGCGGGTAGCTTCTTTCTCAAACTATCTAGAAAAAAAGCTACTCCATTTTTACTCGTAAAAATAACCCAGTCATACGAATGCAGGTGCCCTGCTATATGTTGAATTTGCCTATGAGACATACCTTCCATACGCAAAAGCGGAATTTCCAATGGAATTCCGCTCTTTTCTTTCACCGCTACACTCATTTGTTTCGCTTGATGCTGGGCACGTGTAATTAATACCGTTTTGCCAGCGAGAGCGTTCATATTTATTGTTGCCCCTTATTTGCAGCAAGAATGAGTTCTTTGGCGCCTTGTTTAATTAAACGGTCCGCAGCCTCTAATCCTACTTCCTCTGGATTAGTTCCTACTACTATCTCTTTCAATAAAATAGAACCGTCCATAGAACCGACAAGAGCTGTTAATTCGATTGCATCATTTTCTGTAAGAGTTGCATATCCAGCGATCGGAACTTGGCAGCCACCTTCAAGTTTATGAAGAAATACTCGTTCTGCCGCCACTGTTCTTTCTGTTACTGCATCATTCATATGCGCTAACAACTGTAGTAAATCCTTATCATCCTCACGGCATTCAATCGCTAATGCACCTTGTCCTACAGCAGGTACACATAACGTCTCATCTAAATGTTCTGTAATAACTTCATTATCCCAGCCCATTCTTTGTAATCCAGCTGTTGCTAAAATGATTGCATCGTAATCCTCTTCTTGTAATTTACGTAAACGTGTATCGATATTTCCTCGAATCCACTTCACTTGTAAATCTGGTCTCGCAGCTAATAATTGTGCACTGCGTCTTAAACTACTCGTACCTAAAATAGCGCCTTCTGCTAACTCTTTAAACGCTGCTCCGCTTTTTGAGATAAAAGCATCACGAGGGTCAACACGCTTCGGTGTACAACCAATCATTAATCCTTCTGGAAGTACGGCCGGCATATCTTTCATACTATGTACAGCCATATCAATTTCTTTCGTAAGTAACGCATGTTCAATCTCTTTAACAAACAAGCCTTTTCCGCCTACTTTTGAAAGAGTAACATCTAAAATAACATCACCTTTTGTGACGATTTCTTTCACTTCAAATTCATATGGTAAACCTAGTGCTTTTAACTGATCAATAAACCAGTTTGTTTGCGTTAATGCTAATTTACTCTTTCGTGACCCTACAATAATTTTGCGCATAATTCTCTCTCCTCATTATAAATACCAAAAGTGGAAGTTGGATAAACTGCTTAATAGAAAAATATTGATTAGCATTACGAGAAATGCTCCGATGTTCCACTGCACGATTTTCTTCCCTTGCAACACATCTGCCACTCGTAAATATAGGCCAGCACAATATACAAATAGAACGACAAAAGACCCAATCACTTTCGTATCATACCAATGGAAATTGTCCAATTTCGTATATCCCCATATGCATCCTAATAAAATAGCTAATAAGAAAAATGGAACAGAAAATAAATTTAATCCGTAAGACATCGATTCTAGCTTCGGTAAATTCCCTAACCTTCTTAATCTCGCATTCCATTTTTTCTTTTTTAATAGGCGATATTGCAATAAATACATAATAGAAAAAATGAACGATACAGTAAAAGTTGCATAAGAAATAATAGCCATACCGACATGTACATATACAAGTTCTGAAACTAATTGCTCTGCCAGTACCGGCGACATCTTTCCGAGCGGTGTAAAAATAGAAAAAGCGCTTACGCCAAATGCGACAACATTTGTAAAAAAGACTAGAAAGTCAATTCTCATAAATCGATTAATGACTAACGACATCGTAATCAATAGCCAAACATAAAAATAAATCCCTGATAATAAAGTTAATATAGGGTTCGTTTCTGAATCTGTAGCCCTAAGTAACATAAAGATAGACTGCAGAACCCATACAATCGAAAGTAACCAAAAAGCTAATCGGTTCGCCTTTCGGTTACTTTGGAAATAATCTATAAAATATAAACTAATGCTACAAGCATATAAAATAATTGCAATATGATAAATAATACTGTTATTTAAAAAACTCATCCGATCATCCTTCCAAATTATAAAGATGGAACGGATGGTGTCCACGCTCTTTTATGTTCTACTTCTTCCGCACAACTCTCTACATCTTCCATTTCTAAGTCGAAAATCTTTGCAAATAACGCTAATTTTTCGTCTGCTCCCTCTTCAGCAGCAATTTCTTTCGCTACTAAAATTGGGTCTTTTAATAATTGATTAATAATACTTTTCGTATGCTTACTAATTACTTTTCTCTCACGATCACTAAGATTCGGTATTTTTCGTTCCAAGCTTTCCATCGTTTCACTTTGGATAGCAAGTGCCTTATCACGAAGAGCTGCTATTAACGGAACAACACCAAGTGTACTTAACCACGTTTTAAATAAAACAATTTCCTCTTCAATCATAAATTGAATTTTCTCTGCTTCTTTCAAACGCTCAGCACGATTTGCTTCCACTACTCCTTGCAAATCATCAATGTCATATAAAAAAGAACCTTCTAGTTCATCAATCGCTGGATCAATATCACGTGGCACTGCAATATCCACCATAAATAACGGACGACCAGAGCGCATTTTCTCTACCTTTGTTATCATCTCTTTCGTAATGACATATTCAGATGCACCAGTTGAACTAATTAAAATATCTGCTTCTAATAATGCACATTGCAATTCACTTAAAGGCTTTGCATGTCCCATATATTTCTCAGCCATTACTTCCGCTTTCGTAAACGTCCTATTCATGACGGTTACTTTTCGAGCACCGCTTCCATATAAGTTTTGCAGTGCCAGCTCACCCATCTTACCAGCACCAAGAATAAGCACATGACAATCTGTTAACTCACCAAATATTTTCTTTCCGAGCTCAACAGCAGCATAGCTAACAGACATCGCACTTTCACCAATCGTCGTTTCTGAGTGCGCACGTTTCGCTAACGTAACCACCTGCTTAAACAACTCATTAAAAATTGTGCCTGTCGCTTTTACTTGTTGCGCTTCTAAAAAGCTATCTTTTATTTGGCCTAAAATCTGTGTTTCTCCAACTACCATAGAATCTAAACCGCACGTCACGCGGAATAAATGATCTATTGCACCGTCTTGTTCAAAAATGGTTAAATATGGTGCGACTTCTTCTATTTCAAGCTGAAACCAATCAGCTAAAAACTTCTTAATATAATACCGTCCCGTGTGTAATTGATCGACAACAGCGTAAATCTCAGTGCGATTACAAGTTGATACAATGACATTCTCTAACACGCTCTTTTGATTTTGTAATGTAGTCATTGCTTGCTCTAGCTCTGCTGCCTGAAATGTGAGTTTCTCACGAAATTCTACAGGGGCTGTTCGATAATTTACACTAACAACAAGAATATGCACGCAGCATGTCCCCCTTCACCCGTTTTATCACTTTATCTACTATCATAATACAACTTTCCTCTTATGAATCTGACAATCGTGTGAACAACCGATTATTTTTTATTTATTCTCCGTATGTAATAAAGGAGATTCAGTAAAACTAATAAAGACTTTCTACTTTATAATGATTATAAATTAATAACTCTATTTGTACGTTACCAAAAAAAGCCCTCATAATCAAGTGATGGAAACTATTCCATATGAATTATAACATCATCTTTCCTATCTTCTTTCATCATGAAGAAAAATATGTATGATTGTTCCAAATTGTAGCACAAACTTTCTCAATACAATGTATTTGACATTGTATTTCTTTTTCGTTATATTGATTTTATAAAATTAAATTGTGCACAACTTAATTAGAAAGGAGTTATGTATGACAGAGAATTCTTTACATCTAGATAACCAACTTTGTTTTTCTATTTACGCCTGTTCTAAAGAAGTTACCCGCTTTTATCGACCATATTTAGAAGATATGGGTATTACGTATCCCCAGTACATTACTTTACTCGTACTATGGGAGCAAGATGGACTAACAGTAAAAGAAATTGGAGAACGTCTATTTTTAGATTCCGGTACGTTAACACCTATGTTAAAACGAATGGAATCATTAAAACTTGTAAAACGCGTTCGTTCCAAAGAAGATGAGCGCAAAGTTTGTATTAAATTAACAGAACAAGGTAAAGACTTAAAAGAAAAGGCTTGTTCATTGCCGAAAACAATGGCAACAAATTTAGGAATTACAGAACAAGAATATCGTTCTTTATTAATTCAATTAAATAAACTAATTGAAACAATGAAAACAATTAATGATAGAAAAGGGGAATAAACATGGATAAATTATATACTGCTTCAGTAACTGCTACAGGTGGAAGAAACGGAAAAGTAATTTCAGATGATGGCATATTAAATCTTGATGTAAAAATGCCGAAAGCACTAGGTGGTGCAGGCGGAGAGGCAACGAATCCAGAACAACTATTTGCTGCTGGTTATGCCGCTTGTTTTGATAGTGCATTACAACTTGTCATTCGTACAAAACGTGTGAAAGTAGAAAGTACAGAAGTAACTGCTCACGTTTCTATCGGAAAAGATACAGATGGTGGTTTCGGCCTATCTGCTGTACTTGATGTACATGTTGCTGGCGTCTCTCATGACGAAGCACAAGAACTTGTAGAAGCCGCTCACGGTGTATGTCCTTATTCGAAAGCAACAAGAGGTAATATTGAGGTTACATTAAACGTACGATAAAAAAATTTAGTAAATAAAAAAAACGCGCGACATTCGTCACGCGTTTTTTGTTTTTGTCATTCTATGAATTGCCTTCCACGCTTCTTCTTTTCCAAGTCCTGTTTCAGAAGAGAATAGAACGATTTCATCGCCAATTTCAACAGCAAGCGTTTCTTTTACAACTTTTAAATGCTTTTGCCATTTCCCTTTCGGAATTTTATCGGCTTTCGTCGCAATAATAATTGTTGGGATTTCATAATGCTTTAAGAAATCATACATCATCACGTCATCATTTGTCGGTTGGTGACGTAAATCAACTACTAATACAGCTGCGTCTAATTGCTCACGTGTTGTAAAGTAAGTCTCAATCATCTTGCCCCATGCTGCGCGCTCTGTTTTAGATACTTTCGCATATCCATAACCTGGAACGTCAACAAAATGCATCATCTCATTGATCAAGAAAAAGTTCAACGTTTGCGTTTTCCCTGGTTTAGAAGAAATACGTACTAACTTTTTACGATTTAAAATTTTATTAATAAAGGAAGACTTCCCGACATTTGAACGACCTGCTAATGCAATTTCTGGTAAATCACTGTCTGGATATTGTTCTGGTTTAACAGCACTAATTACAATATCTGCTTTTGTTACTTTCATTGTTTCACTCCTACTAATGCGTGCTCCAATACTTCATCTAAATGAGATGCAAGCACAAACGTAAGGTTTTCTTTTACGCTTTCTGGAATATCATCTAAATCTTTCTCGTTTTCTGCTGGCAAAATAATTTTTGTTAAGCCTGCGCGGTGAGCACTTAATGTTTTTTCTTTTAAACCACCAATTGGTAATACACGACCACGAAGTGTAATTTCACCTGTCATCCCCACTTCTTTACTTACAGGAATACCTGTTAGTGCAGAAATAAGTGCCGTTGCCATCGTAATACCTGCTGACGGTCCATCTTTTGGAACTGCTCCTTCTGGAACATGAATATGAATATCATTTTTCTCATGGAAATTCGGATCAATCTGAAGTTCTTCTGCACGAGAACGAATATAGCTAAACGCTGCTTGTGCGGATTCTTTCATAACATCCCCAAGTTTCCCTGTTAAAATTAATTTCCCTTTACCTGGCGCTACAGACACTTCAATCGCAAGTGTATCACCGCCTGCTGCTGTATACGCTAACCCTGTTGCCATACCAACTTGGTCTGTTTTTTCAGCTTGCCCATAACGGAATATGTGCTTACCAAGTAAATCAACAATGTTTTTCTCTGTTACTACAATACGCTTGCGTTCTGCTGTAACGATAATTTTTGCTGCTTTACGACAAACTTTTGCAATTTGACGCTCTAGCGTACGAACACCGGCCTCACGTGTATAATAACGAATAATTTCAAGAAGTGCTTCATCACGTACTTGTAAATTACCCTTTCGTAAGCCATGCTCTTTTAATTGTTTCGGCAATAAATGTTCACGGGCAATGTGAACTTTTTCAAGTTCTGTATAGCCAGCAATCGAAATAATTTCCATACGGTCAAGCAGCGGACCTGGAACACTTGAAAGTGTATTCGCAGTTGCTACAAACATAACTTTCGATAGATCATACGGTTCTTCAATGTAATGATCACTGAAGTTATGGTTTTGTTCTGGGTCTAACACTTCAAGTAATGCCGCTGATGGATCTCCACGGAAGTCGTTAGACATTTTATCAATCTCATCTAATAAAAAGACTGGATTAACTGTTTTCGCCTTTTTCATACCTTGAATAATGCGTCCTGGCATCGCTCCAACATACGTACGACGGTGACCACGGATTTCAGATTCATCACGTACACCACCAAGGGATACACGGACAAAATTACGATTTAATGATGTTGCAATCGAACGCGCTAACGATGTTTTCCCGACCCCAGGAGGTCCTACTAAGCAAAGGATAGGTCCTTTTAATGAATTCGTTAACTTCTGCACAGCTAAATATTCAAGTACGCGCTCTTTTACCTTCTCAAGCCCGTAATGATCTTTGTTCAAAATCTCTTCAGAATGAGCAAGATCAATCATATCTTCTGTCGCTTCTGTCCACGGAAGTGCTAATAACCAATCCATATAATTACGAATAACACCGCTCTCCGCAGAACTTGCTGGTAACTTTTCATAACGGTCTAATTCTTTCAGTGCAGCCTTCATTGTTTCTTCAGGCATTCCTGATTGTTCAATTTTCTCACGAAGTTCTTCAACTTCCCCGCCCTTACCTTCTTTATCACCAAGTTCAGTTTGAATCGCCTTCATTTGCTCACGTAAGAAATATTCTTTTTGCGTGCGCTCCATTGAACGTTTCACTTTTTGTCCAATTTTCTTTTCTAAACTAAGTAACTCTTGTTCATCTTGAATAATTGAAATAAGTGTATGTAATCGTTCCTTCACAGATACAATCTCTAAGATTTCTTGTTTCTGCTTCGTTTTAATCGGCAAGTGAGAAGCAATTAAATCAGCTAATCTTCCTGGCTCTTCCACATCAGCTACCGTTGCAAATGTTTCATTTGAAACTTTTTTCGAAACTTTAATATATTGTTCGAAATGCTCCAGTAATGTACGCATAAGAGCTTTCTCTTCTAGATCATCTTCCACTTCTTCAGTTACCGTTTTGATAGAAACCTGCACTACATTCTCTTCTTCGATAAACTCTACTACTTCAGCTCTATGTAAACCCTCTACAAGGACACGAAGCGTACCGTTCGGCAATTTTAACATTTGCTTCACTTTCGCCACTGTACCTACACTATATATGTCATCTTCTTTCGGATCATCGATATTCATTTCTTTTTGCATCGCTAAAAAGATGATATTTTCATCCATTGCCGCCTGCTCTAGTGCTTGTATCGATTTATCACGTCCTACATCAAGATGCAGAACCATCGTTGGATATACGAGAACGCCTCTTAATGGTAGGAGGGGTACGATTCTTTCATTCGTATTCATACTAGACATAGCACCTCCATAATAAATTAAACTCCTGTTCAACTATTTTATATTACAATACATCTAGATGCAATTGCAGAGATTTTCCGCAATTGTAAATCCCTCGTTTTTTCTCCCTTTTAAAAAGGAAAAAAGACTCCGCTTAAGCATACAAACTTAAACGAAGTCTGGCAAATTTTATTATCGTTCATTCTCACATTGATTGTGCATCTGTTTCGTCTACAGTAGTATGTATATCAAGGTCTCGATGCATATTTTCCTGCATAAATGTTAGCTCAAATACTTCTTTTAACTTACGAACAGGAATGATTTCAATTCCTTTTATTGTATACAAAAACGGTTGCATGTTTTCAGCAGGAATGATGACTTTCTTAGCACCTGCTTTTTTCGCAGCTTTTATTTTTGCGTACACACCACCAATAGGTTTCACTTCCCCGTGTATACTTATCTCACCGGTCATCGCTACTTCATTACTCACATACGTACGATGCACTGCTGAATATACACCTGTTGCCATAGCAATACCTGCCGAAGGCCCATCAATTGGGATACCACCTGGAAAATTAATATGTATATCGTACCCTTCTGGCAACACATCTAGAGAACGAAGTACTGTTAATACATTATCTACAGAACCTTTCGCCATACTTTTACGGCGGATGGATTTCGTTTGACTACCAATACTTTCCTCTTCCACAATCCCGGTAACATTTACCGACCCTTTATCTTTCGCCTTGATTGCTGTTACTTCAATTTCTAATAACGCGCCTGTATTTGGTCCGTATACAGCAAGTCCATTTACAAGACCGATTCTCGGAATAGGATAAATACGTTTTTCATATTTCGGTGTAAGTTGACTAGAGTGAACAACCCACTCTATATCTTCATCTTTAATGAAAGAACGTTCTTCATTTATTGCCATACCAGCAGAAATTTGTACAAGGTTAATTGCTTCTCGTCCATTTCTTGCATACATCCCGATCATTTCAACACCATTTTTACCTATTTGCATTTCCACTTTATCAGCTGCATTCTTCGCTACTTTTTGAATCTCTTCTGTATCTAACTCACGGAAAAACACTTCTAAACAGCGTGACCGAATAGCAGGAGGAATCTCCTCTGGCGAACGTGTCGTCGCCCCAACTAAGCGAAAATCGGCTGGCAAACCTTTTTGAAAAATATCATGTATATACGTTGGAATCATCGAATTTTCTTCACTATAGTACGCACTTTCCAAAAATACTTTCCGATCTTCTAACACCTTTAACATTTTGTTCATTTGAATTGGATGTAATTCACCAATCTCATCAATGAACAAAATACCACCATGCGCATCTGTTACAGCCCCTTTTTTCGGCTGTGGGATACCCGCTTGCCCCATTGCACCTGCCCCTTGATAAATCGGATCATGGACTGAACCAATTAATGGGTCTGCAATACCACGTTCATCAAATCTTGCTGTCGTCGCATCAAGTTCGATAAATGTTGCATTCGTACGAAATGGAGATTTCGGATTGCGTTTCGCTTCTTCCAATACAAGGCGTGCTGCCGCTGTCTTCCCGACACCTGGCGGACCATATATAATTACATGTTGCGGATTCGGACCACAAAGAGCCGCTTTCAACGACTTAATCCCGTCCTCTTGCCCTACAATATCTAAAAAGGATGTAGGACGTACCTTCTCCGCAAGCGGCTCTGTTAAAGAAATCTCACGCATTTTACGAAGCTGTTCTAATTCTTTTTTCGATTCTCGATCAATTGAAACTTTTTGTGTTCGCTGATTTCGAAGTAAATGCCAAAAATACAATCCGACAATTACACCAAAAACAAGTTGAACAAGTAAAAATATATTTGTCCAGCTCATAATTTATTTCCTCCCGCAATGTTTTATCATTTAGTATTTCCGCGGAGGAACATAGCTAAACATAAAGAAAAACAGCAATTATAAAAATTGCTGTTTCTTCTTCGCACTATGCAGATGTTTTTGTATCAAGTACAGTACCGTCTTGTAACACCAATTTCGGCGGTTCATTATCAGCTACTGTTTCTTTCGTCAGAATACACTTCTCGATATCTTTGCGAGATGGAAGTTCGAACATTACATCAAGCATTAAGCCTTCAATAATAGAACGAAGTCCACGAGCACCTGTTTTACGTTCAATTGCTTTTTTCGCAATCTCAACTAGTGCACCTTCTTCAAACTCTAACTCAACATCGTCAAGCTCCAATAATTTTTGGAATTGCTTAACAAGTGCATTTTTCGGTTTCGTTAAAATATCTACAAGAGCATCTTCATCAAGCGGCTCTAGGTTCGCAATAACTGGAAGACGACCGATAAACTCCGGAATTAAACCGAATCTTAAAAGATCCTCTGGTAAAACGTGAGATAAAACATGCTTCTCATTTACATCAGCATTTTTCTTCTCGGCACCAAATCCAATTACTTTCTCACCAAGGCGACGTTTAATAATTGGCTCAATGCCATCAAACGCTCCACCACAAATGAATAGGATGTTCGTTGTATCAATTTGAATGAACTCTTGATGCGGATGCTTACGACCACCTTGAGGTGGAACGCTCGCTACAGTACCTTCTAAAATTTTCAGAAGTGCCTGCTGTACACCTTCACCAGATACATCACGTGTAATTGATGGATTTTCGGACTTACGTGCCACTTTATCAATCTCATCAATATAAATGATTCCTTTTTCCGCTTTCTCTACATCATAATCAGCTGCTTGGATTAATTTTAGTAAGATGTTTTCTACATCTTCCCCTACATAACCAGCTTCTGTTAAAGATGTTGCGTCCGCGATTGCAAATGGAACATTTAAAATACGCGCTAATGTTTGTGCCAATAATGTTTTACCACTACCAGTTGGCCCAATAAGTGAAATATTACTCTTCGCTAATTCTACATCATCAATTTTACTGTTAGAATTAATGCGTTTGTAATGGTTATATACCGCTACCGCTAGTGCTTTTTTCGCGTTATCTTGTCCGATGACATACTCATCTAAGATTTCACGAATTTCTACCGGTTTCGGTACATCTTTGAATTCTACTTCTTCGTCCTTCGCAAGCTCCTCTTGTACAATTTCAGTACAAAGTTCGATACACTCGTCACAAATGTAAACACCTGGACCTGCAACTAACTTTCGAACTTGCGTTTGTGTTTTACCACAGAAAGAACATTTTAATTGACCTTTTTCATCATTAAATTTAAACATATTTTCACACCCCTTACAAAGTGCTAACCTCTTGCCTTCGTATGTACACGATAAATGTATCGTATGTAAATACATATTATGTCACTACGTGGCGAGAAATACAAATAATATGACTAGTTATGTACAAATAAAAAAATTTTAAAACTTTTGAAATATGTATATTCGACTTGTAAAGGAAGTTTTCCTTCTTCATCGAAAAGTTTTATAAATATATTTCTATATTTATAAAACAAGGCACGATTAAAATCGCGCCTTGTTATTTTATTATGCAGCGTTGTCTACTAAGAAGTCTACAGCTTTACGCACTTTAAGGTCTTCAGATAAAGCGTCTACGCTTCCAAGAGCTTGCTTGATAGCGTCTACTGGCATACCGTACATTTCAGCCATTTTTTCAACTTCTGCAGTTACTTCTTCTTCAGTAACTTCGATGTTTTCAGCTTCAATGATAGCTTCAAGAACAAGATTGATTCTTACGCGTTTTTGAGCGTCTTCTTTCATTTGCTCTTTTAACTTGTCAGCGTCAGTACCTGTGAATTGGTAGTAAAGCTCAAGGTTCATGCCTTGTTGGCTTAAACGTTGCTCGAATTCACGAACCATACGATCTAACTCAGTGTCGATCATAGCTTCTGGAATCTCGATTTCAGCGTTAGCAGCAGCTAATTCTACTACTTCGTCACGTACTTTGTGCTCAGCTTCGTGCTTTTTGCCTTCTTCTAAGTTTGTGCGAAGTTTTGTTTTTAATTCATCAAGAGTTGCAACTTCTTCGTCAGCTTCTTTAGCGAACTCGTCGTTTAACTCAGGAAGTTCTTTTGTTTTGATTTCGTGAATTGTTACTTTGAATGTAGCTGGTTTACCAGCTAATTCAGCAGCGTGGTACTCTTCTGGGAATGATACTTCAACTTCTTTAGAATCACCAGATTTAAGACCAATTACTTGCTCTTCGAAACCAGGGATGAAAGTACCAGAACCGATTGCAAGAGAATAGTTTTCGCCTTTTCCGCCTTCAAATGCTTCGCCATCAACGAAACCTTCGAAGTCGATTACAGCTGTATCACCGTTTTCAACAGTTCCTTCTTCTTTAACAACTAGTTCAGCTTGACGCTCTTGTAAAGATTTTAATTCGTTCTCTACATCTTCGTCAGTTACAGTTGTTTCAACTTTTTCTACTGCTAAACCTTTGTACTCACCTAATTTAACTTCAGGTTTCACTGTAACTTTTGCAGTGAAGATAAGGTTAGCATTTTTTTCGAACTTCTCGATGTTGATTTCAGGATGATCAACTGGGAAGATACCAGCTTCATCGATCGCTTCACCGTATGCTTTTGGTAAGATGATATCTAAAGCATCTTGGTATAAAGATTCGATACCAAAGCGTTGTTCGAATAACGGACGAGGCATTTTCCCTTTACGGAAACCTGGTACGTTAATTGTTTGTACTACTTTTTTGAACGCAGCGTCGATAGAGTTGTTTACTTCTTTAGCATCAACTTCGATTGTTAAAACGCCTACGTTACCTTCTAATTTTTCCCATTTTGCAGCCATTTATTCTTTCCCTCCAACTATAATAATGTATGCACATACCTCTATAGATTAAAATCTTCATTATCTCTTTTTTGAAATAACAAAAGTACAAATAATCCTCTAGCAAAAGCTTTCAGATATAATGTTCCAATCTACTAATTGCCTAAAAGACAACTACGGTATATTTTGTTCGAGAATAATATGAAACATATTAAGTAAGAGAATTACACTTCTCTTCTCTTACAAACAGGCAGATTTCTGCCTTTTGCAACCCTTACATTATAACATAGAATATGCTCGTTTCAAGAACCGAACGATTCTTTTTCATAATTATACGGGCAAATATCCTTCTCTTTCAACACGTAATAACCATTGATAGGCAATATGAAACTCTTCTAATTCAATATTATACGCTGTCATAAGCTCTTCTTCATCAATAGTCAATCCGAAACGCTTTCTTCCAATTCTCTCTAAAACAGCAGCCCAAATCTCCACTTTATCCATTAATAGAGCGAATGGGAAAACGCTAATTCGCAATTCTTTCCAATATGTAACCATCGCATCAAATATATCGGGATAATTTTGCTCTAATCGGCTTGATAATGTATGTATAATGTTATTGGATTGCTCCTCATTATGACCTGTAAATGCTGGAATCACCTTGATCGTATTTCCAAACTTTTCTACCTCTATCTCTTCTTCTATTTGATTTTCTATCATTTTATATAAAATAGAAGTTTTCAAATAAGGGTGCTGTTTTTCGTCTATTAAAAATTTCTTTAAAATAGGTAATGCAAGATCCAAGTCTTTTAACGAAAGTTGCTGAATCGCTCTTAGCTTTTGCCCAAAGTTTTCTCCAAACATTTCATTAGTAAACTCATCCAATTCAAAATTCGAATCGACTAGTGACGTATCTACTTCACTTAACATACCTTCTGCAAATAAAGCGAGCTGTGCTAATTTTTCCTTTTGCTCAGGCATTACATCTTTCGTTTGCAAAACCTTTTCAACGATTTCAATGACACCTTCATAATCATTTGTTTGAACTAAAATCGTCACATATGTTTCAAGAATATCACCAAATAATACAGCTCCTGTTTCAAGTAACTGTTCACATTTGTCTTTCGCTTCTTCCATATGTTTTAATTCTAACAAACAAATAACAGAAGCGAGTTCCGTTTGTTCCGTTTCTGCATTATACTGACGTAATATTTCAAAGCAGCGCAATGCATCTTCGAATTTCCGCTCTTTCAGTGCTAAAAAACCTTCATCAATATATCGCTCTGATAGTTGTGGAAACAATACGACCGTATTTTCTTTTTTATCCATACGTCCGCCTCTTTTTCTAGATTTTAATTATCTTTAAAGTAAATATATCAAATGAGTAATAAGAACACAACATCCCAAAACCCTTTGTTTGAAATATGGGAATATTTAATTTTTACATTTCGATATAAACAAATCCTTACTAAAAATTAAAAATGTACAAATAAAAATCCTCAGCAATTAAAGCAGAGGATTCATCATTAATGGAAAGCTTTTATAATAGTGGGGTATATAACAAGGGTAATAATTTGGAGAACAATAATTGCCATAACAATCATGCTAAAATAGAAGATTGGTTTACTTCGCTTCATTAAAAACATAATAATAAGCATCGTACAAGCAAACAAACTTAAGAAGAACAAACTCGTTGTCGAACTAAGTATACCACTCGGGACAAAGAACAATAACACTACACTACAAGTACCTATAATTCCAAATAACCATTCCATTCATTCACTCATTCCCTTTCCCTTTCATGGCAGTTTTTTTACTAAGCGATTAAATGTTTTACAACATCAACTACATACGTTAATTTCTCATACGCTACAAATCCAAAAGCAACTGTTAAACCCGTTACAATTAATCCTTTCATCATTTCTTCCTCCTCGTTTTATCGTTGTTACCTTTATTATAGAGGATTAGCAATTTGTTACCATCGAACTTCCTTACAGTTACCTTACAGAATTGTAAGATTTCAAAATGGATAGAAAAAAACCTCATATTACTTGAGAGGTTTTCACGGAATTTCTCTATAATTACTTGCAAAATTAACTTTTTCTCCTGGTTATTTTTCGGAGAATCCACTCTTAAACTGATAGATTTACTAAATAACTTAGGGTTGAAATAATTATTTGTTACTTTTCTTAACTTACCTTCAAATGTTTTTAATTATAAGAAAACACTTTATTGAAATCGTGTTAATATATTTTTATACAATTAAGAATTTAATTTAAAAGGGGGATTATGTATGTTTAAAAAAATGGCTGCAGATGTATTAGGGCTAAGCGATGTAGGTTCTGTCATTACACCGAAAGATTACGATAAAGTTGATGCTGATGATTACGTGATGCATGAAGATGGGGAGAAAATTTATTTTTTAATCAAATCAAAATCAGATGAATATTGTTTCACAAACAAAGGATTAATCCACCTAGATGGTACAAGTGCAACAAGTAAAAAACGTACACTACGCCGCTTTAGTTATAGTAAGTATCAAATTAAAAACGTAGCACTTGAAACTGCAGGAACGATTGATTTAGACGTAGAAATTAAGTTCCAGATGGGGGATGAGCATTATTCAATTGATGTTCATAAAAAACATATTGAAGAATTAAAAGATTTATATAAGGCTTTACTTAAAATAGAAGAAATTTCATACGACAACGATATTACATTACAGTATGCACATAAAAGTCTAGATATGGCATCTAACGCTTTCAGCCGTATTTCAAACGCACAAGTAAATTTAGCAGAACAATTTAAAGAAATGAACGAGATCGCCTTTAACTGGCTCGTTGATACGAAGAAACAATATAACGTGAAAGATTATGGTTTTGTATTTGAGAAGTTTATTAATAACTAAACAAGAAACCCTTGTTATCAAAAGATAACAAGGGTTTCTTAGCGTCCCAGGAGAGATTTGAACTCCCACTCCGCCCATTTCCGTACTATTTTATATATTTTGATCGCAGTCTTAATATATCTTCTCCTTCACGAATGCCTGCCGATCCCTTCCTCACATTTTTTACAACAGTCCAATCTGGGTTAGTTTCATCACCGATGTTCTGTACTGTAAAGTTGCCATCACCATATTTCCGGTGACCTTCTGCCAATTTCTCTGTTAAATCATTCTCATTTGATCTAGCCATCTTTGCGCCATCTCCCTTTTTTATACAACCTTCTTAAACTGTCCAACCAATCACACGTCCAGTCAATTGGAGATTCTCGTTTTCCGCTTCTATTAATTGTAACACACTGTCGGGGATAAGTTCCGATAACGGCTGCTTAATCGTACTAGAATGGTAAAAAGTTTTATAATATTCTAAGTGAACAATTGGGATAATATAGATATGGATTTAAGTTTCATCATAAGCCTATTGATTCTTTAAATTAAACAAGAGAAATAGGGCGCATAAATAGCGCTCTTTTCTTAATGCACTTTAATCTGTTGTATATAATAATTATCATATGTTACTTTATATTTTTTACACCTCTTGCACATACATCAATTTTTAAACAAACAAAAAACCTTGTTATCAAAAGATAACAAGGTTTTTTTAGCGTCCCAGGAGAGATTCGAACTCCCGACCGTACGCTTAGAAGGCGTATGCTCTATCCGGCTGAGCTACTGGGACATGGAGCGGGTGAAGAGAATCGAACTCTCGACCAGAGCTTGGAAGGCTCTTGTTTTACCACTAAACTACACCCGCATATGTTATTTTATTTTTCTTCGTTAGCGCTGTTGCCCTATCGACAATATTTATTATATGTATAACCATACATAAAGTCAACACCTTTTTTAAAAGAGGATAATTTTTCTTATCCTCTTTTAAAAACTGCTTGTTCAACTAGTTGTCCGTCTAATGTTTCAAAACGAACTTCCATTTGATTTTCATCCATTTCTAATAAAGCAAATGTCTTTTCTACACGCTGACGTGGCAATAAAATACTGCCTGGATTAATAAATAAAACGTCATCGATTAATTCTGCACCTAATACGTGAGAGTGTCCGAAGCATGCAACTTGCGCCCCTACCTCTTCCGCATGGTACGCTAATGTTTGTAATGTCATTTTCACGTTATGACGATGTCCGTGCACAACTACGAAACGAATGCCATCTACATCAGTTACAATTTCATCTTGAAAGTTAGCGTAATCACAGTTCCCTTTTACAACATGGAAACCTTGCAGCTCTTCATGAGCAGGCGTTAGCTCTGAATCACCGCAATGAATCATGACATCTACTTTTCCTTCATAGTTCTCTTTCAACTGCTGTAATTCCTTCACGGAGCTATGACTATCGCTTACGATTAAAGCTTTCATCAATCTCTCTCCCTTATTCTCCTAAAAACCATTCAGGGATTTTTTCTTCTAGCTTACGAAGAGCACGTCCACGGTGGCTAATGGCATTTTTCTCATCTGAACTTAGTTCCGCCATCGCTCTTTTATATTCTTCCACATAAAAAATCGGATCATATCCAAAGCCGTTTTCCCCGCGGCGCTGCTCTAAAATATACCCTTCGCACGTCCCGTTTACAATGACAGGCTTTTTATCCCCTTCAGGGAAAGCCACTGCTAATGCACAGTAGAAACGAGCTTTACGCTTTTCAAACGCTATTTCATTTAATTCTTGTAACACTTTATCAATATTCGCTTGATCATCTTTCGGCTCTCCAGCAAAACGAGCTGAATACACGCCTGGTTTTCCATTTAAAGCATCTACAATAAGACCTGAATCATCCGCGATTACGATCGCATTCAGCTGTCTACTCAGACTATCCGCTTTTAAGATCGCATTTTCTTCAAATGTTTCACCAGTTTCTTCGACTTCTTCAATATGAGGAAAATCGTGCAATGATTTTACTTCTAAATCAAATCGCTCAAATAACTCAGCAAATTCACGTACTTTCCCTATATTTTTTGTCGCTACAACAACTTGTTTCATACTTTCCACCTCTACTCTATATGAGATACGATGTCACCTAACGCTTCTTTTTGCATGTCGATTAGTTGGAAGATACCTTGTTCCGCAGCATCAAGTAATTCATTTAACTGCGCTCTGCTAAACGTCGCCTCTTCTCCAGTTCCTTGCACTTCAACAAACTGACCTTTTCCAGTCATAATTACGTTCATATCAACGTCTGCTTTAGAATCTTCTGCGTAGTTTAAATCTAAAACAACACCTTGCTCTTCAACAATTCCTACTGACGTTGCTGCTAAATAATCTTTTACTGGAATTTTAGATACTTTTTCTGCTTGTAATAACTTCTCAAACGCTAATACCATTGCTACATATGCACCTGTAATAGAAGCAGTTCTCGTTCCACCATCCGCTTGAATAACATCACAATCAATCCAAACCGTTCTCTCACCAAGTGCTTCTAAGTCAACTACCGCACGTAATGCTCGTCCAATTAAGCGCTGGATTTCCATTGTACGTCCTGTTACTTTCCCTTTACTTGATTCCCTAATTGTACGTTGTTCTGTTGCACGTGGAATCATCGCATATTCAGCTGTTACCCAGCCCTTTCCTTCTCCACGCATAAACGGTGGGACACGCTCTTCAATTGTCGCTGAGCAAATTACCTTTGTATCCCCAACCTCAATTAATACTGATCCCTCTGGATGTTTTAAATAATTCGTATGAATATGTATATGGCGTAATTCTGTTTTCTCTCTACCATCTACTCGCATAAAAATAACCTCCTCATAACTACTTGTTAGTATAGCCAAATTTAAATGTATGATATGTATACAATAAAAGAAGAGGAACCCAAAAAGCAATTCCCCTTTCTTACTTAAGTATATCAAATTATTGAAGATTAAAAACTACCTGTATTCACGTTTTCTGGACGATCGACAGGTTTTATTAACTTTCCGCCCTTTTCATCTATAAGATTCGCTTTACCATTTACTTCAATAGAAACACTTTTCACGCCTTTCTTTTCTGTTAAAGATAAAACTAACGACTTCAATACGTAATTTGAAACCATATTTTTATCTGGGTTTATAAATATATTTTCATTAAAGTTTAATGTAAGATTTCCATCTTGTAACTTCGGATTCGTAATCAACTTAACTCCTGGATTAAAATCATTCAGAAGCGATTGATGAATCGGTCCTTTTACAAGTTCATCTACAATTGCTGCATAATCATTTTCTTTTCCTTCTACAACGCGGCGTGTTACTGGTACGTAGTATTGCTGCTTATTATTATTTTGTGCCATAAAATAAAGTGTAACCGGTTTTGTATTTGTTACATCCGCTACTTGTTCATCATCGAAGTTGATACCATTAGCACGGCTCACCCCTTCACCAATCGGTGTACCACCAACAGGCATCTTTGCCAATTTCTCACCATTTATTTGGAACTGCACTTGTTTTATTTCTTTAAATTGCGTCAACGTCCAGGCTATTGACTCAACCATCTGACGCTCTTCCTCTTTTGCATAGTTTTTCATTTCTTTAGAGAAATCAATGACTGCCGTCCCATCTTTTTTCAAATCTAGTGTCATCGATGTATTCGCTGGAATGACTGCACGGAACCCATTCGGTAATAAATTCGTTACCGGTCCATCTTTCACAAGGTACTCTAACGTTTGCTGAATGACCTCATTCGCTTTCGGAGTAGGTATAGCTAACGTTTGCGGTACAACATAGCCATTTTTATCAACAAGGTATAGTTCTCTATTCACCGTTTGTCCTTGCTTATCTTTCTTAGCTACTTCTTTCTTTCCACCCTCTGTATACGTAACTTGTTTTGGCGGATCAATTTGTTCCGTTGCTTTCTCCTGATTTATAAAGCCACACCCTGTTAGTAAAACAGCGCTCACAGTAGCACCAACAACCCATTTAAAAGTGGATTTAGGCATGCCATTCCCCCCTAAAATCTAAGTTTGTACTATTATGTATACGAGCTGTTTCACTTTTTAGAACAAGCTGTGCTTCCTATAAACAAAAAAACTCCTGATTTCTCAGGAGCTCACTTATATGGATTCTACTATTATTCTTTTTCTAAATGAATATGTTTCACATTTTCAATCGGTTGACCGAACCATTTTGATGCAATTTCTTTAAATAGGCCTATTTTTCCTGTCGTTAAGAAGAGATGATCACTTTGTTCCTCTCCCTCATTCAACATTTTACTATGGTATAAAATTGTACTTACTTCGCGCGCTGTTTCATCACCTGAACTAATGAGTTGTACTTTATCCCCCATTACTTTTTTAATAACAGGACCTAAAATTGGATAATGTGTACAACCTAAAATAAGTGTATCAATATCAGTATTTTTCAGCGGTTGCAACGTTTCTCGTACAACTTCATACGCCATTTCACTTTCAAAATTCCCACTCTCTACAAGCTCAACGAAAGGCGGACACGCTAAACTTTCTACCATAACACGGTTATTAATAGACTTTAGCGCTTCTTCGTATGCACCACTTTTCACCGTTCCAATCGTTCCAATAATCCCAACATGATACGTGTTTGTCACTTTTAAAGCTGTACGTGATCCTGGGTGAATAACTCCTACCACTGGAATTGGTAATTGTTTCTGCATCTCTTCTAATACAACCGCGGTTGCTGTATTACACGCAATAACTAACATTTTGATATTTAAATCTAGTAAATGCTCCGTCATTTCCCACGTAAATTGACGCACTTCTTCTCGAGAACGTGGACCATAAGGGCAACGTGCCGTATCCCCTAAATATATAATACGCTCTTTCGGCAACTGACGAATTAATTCCTTCGCTACTGTTAAACCGCCAACTCCTGAATCGATAACACCGATTGCTCTATTCAACTTCATCACCCGTTTTCTCATTCATCATCTTATTTTATCATTATATTTTACACACTTTAAGTTCGCTAACTTAAACTGCTTCTGTATGAAAATTTTCATTTGTACCTGTATAGACTAGGACTTTTTTATTTTGCTCCTTTTTTTCATAATTTGCAAGACAGAAAAATAACCGACCTTCTATATGAAAGTCGGTTTCTTCTATATAAAGCGCGTATTTATTGCTCCATCTTTTTTTGGAAAGAAGACATTCCTATTAATAAGAAGAAATGAGAAGAAATTAAAATGACAATTAAAATAAAATTCAAACGATAACTATTTGTAGATTCCATAATTTTGCTCGCTACAGCTGGTCCAAATGCCATACCGAAAAAGTTAATTAAATTATATAAACCAAGACCGACTCCAACTTTAGTTGGATGTAATGTTTTCGGTATAAATGTGTTTAATGATACTTGAATAGCTGAATAACTCATAAATGTTAAAATAATCGCCACTACAATAACGACTATGTTCCCATTCGGAATAAACCCTAAAATTAAAAAGCCAACGATCATAATGACAGACGCTACATAAATCATATTCACATTTCCAAAGGAAGGGACAATTTTTCCAGTAATAAAACTAGATACAATACCAAAGAGTGATGCAATAAACAATGCAATTCCGATAACGAATGGAGACAATCCGTGCTCTCTTCCTAACAGCAATGGTAATAATAATAAACTAGCACATAACGCCACATTCATTATAAATCCGACCGCTATTAAACGAAGAAATGGTTTATTTGCAAACAACTCAATATCAATAAATGGATGCTCCGCGTTCTTCATACGAACCGTGAATAAAAATAAGAAAACTACCGATAACACAAATAGCCAACTATTAATATTTACACCTAATAAAACAGTCGTAATGAACGCAAATAATAACACCGCTCCAATGTAATCAAAATGAAACGCTTCATCCGTATGCTGTGCTTCTTCTGGCATAAATTTTATAAGTAAGAAAATCCCAACTACTGAAATAACCATAAATAAAAATAAATATGGCCAACCCAATGTATTTGTAATAGCCCCGCCAACTAAAGGACCAATACCTATTGCTAATGCAATAGAAGAACTGATCATCGCTAATGCATCAGGCTTCTTATCAGGAACAACTAATTTTGCCACTGCAATCATACTAAGCGCAATAAACGCCGCTCCTCCACTCGCCTGCACTAATCTTGCAAGAATGGTAATCGTATAAGATTGATTCATAAATCCAATAATAGAACCCGCTACAAATATGATGATTGAAATAATTAATAGTTTTTTTACACTGTAACGATCAGCCAGCTTCCCATAGATCATCGAACCAATACCGACAACCAAGGAATAACCTACTACAACCCAGCTTACTTTCGATTGGCTAATGGATAAATCATTAGCAATATCTTCTAACGCTACATTAAATAAAACCGCATTCATCGGTCCTAATAAAACGATAAAACATAATGTGAAAACAAACCATTTTGAATGGTTACTTATATCTTTCCCCATGTGTAACACCTCTCCTGATTGTAGTAGCTGCAAATGAAAATAAAGTTGTTTAGCGCTTCTCTCAACACTAAACAACTTCATCAAATGTATAAATTTATCGCGCGACAAACTGAATTCGAAACGAAACATGTACGTTGTTCGATATTCATGGAACTATCATAGTTTCAGCATTACAGTTTGTCAACGAAAAATATACAAAGTAAACTAAATTAGTGTTTTTAGTTTACTTTGTTCAAAAATTGTTATACACTAATTTCGAATCCGATATAAGGAGGACTGACGTGGTTATTCAAGTTTGCAATTTCTAACTTAATAAAATTAAGTAAATAAAGAGCTTTTATATAGAAGAAACATTATAGGGGGATTATGATGAAGAAAAAAATGTTAGTCGTATTAACGAGCGTAGAAAAATATCCAAATTTAAATAGAGCTACTGGGCTTTGGCTTGGTGAAGCTGTCCATTTCGTTAAAAAAGTAGAAGAAGCTGGTTACGAAGTAGATTATGTCAGCCCACAAGGCGGTTATACACCAATTGATCCGCATAGTTTAGCAATGGCAGAGAGCGTCGATTGGGAATGGTATCAAAAGAAAGAATTTATGAATCGTCTCGGTTCTACAATGAAACCGAGTGAAGTGAACCCAGAAGACTACGCCGTCATTTATTACGCAGGCGGTCACGGTGTGATTTGGGACTTCCCAGAAAATAAAGAACTTCAAATGATTAGCCGCAACATTTATGAAAATGGCGGAATCGTTTCCTCTGTTTGTCACGGAGCTGCTGGTTTATTTCATATCACATTAAGTAATGGGGAACGTTTAATTAGTGGTAAAAAAGTAACAGGTTTTTCAAACGAAGAAGAAAAACTAGCTGAATTAGATCAATTTGTTCCATTTTTAACAGAAGATGAACTCATTAAAAATGGAGGACTTTACAAAAAAGCTGCGCAACCTTGGGAAGCTTATGCTATAGAAGATAATCGTGTTATCACTGGTCAAAACCCAGCTTCAGGTGGTCCAGTAGCTGAATTAGTATTACAACACGTAAACAAATAACAGGTAATAAAAAAGCAGGTTTTCCATTACTATAGGAAAACCTGCTTTTTTACGAAATCATTTGCAAAATAGCAATAACTTCTTTTTCAATTTCCGAATCATCAATTGCATCTATATACTCTGGTTTAAAAAGTTGATACTTCTTCAATTGATAAAAATCAAGTATCGCTTTCTTTAACGTAATATCGTACTGAATACAAAAAGAATGATTTATAATACGTCTTAACATCACATCATCTTGCACCATAAATAATTGTGCGTTCATTTTATTAAAGTAGCCTTGTTCCATACCAGCTTCAAAAAACATTTGCAAATTTTGATTACGATTTTGTTGTGCAGCAACTAACTGATCAAATAAGTGCGGATATGCCTCTTTCAAATCTTGTAAAAAGACATCAGAAATATATGTCACACATTTTAAAGAGTGGATAAACGTCTTTTGGAAACGTTCTGCAAAAGACATACTTTCATCTTGATTATCCGCATCTCCCTCAAGAAGGTAATTCATAAAATCTTCTACCACAGCTTCAATAATCTCATCTTTTGAAGAAAAACGTTTATATAAAGTAGCTTTACTAATATCCATATATTTCGCAATTTCATCTATTTTCAATTGACTAAAACTCGTTTTTCTAATAACGGGCTTTATTTTATTAATATAAGTATTTGCACACGCAACTTTTCTCATTAAAAGAGCCTCCCCTTTTGTCCATACAAAATAGTATAGCAAATTCACGATTAATTATAAATGAAGTCACTATACTCAATACATCTTTTTAGTTTAAATCTTTTTCATTTACACTACTGAAAAAATGCCCGCTACCTTTATGAGTAGCGAGCACCTTTTCTATAATTTATTTACAGCTCTTCTTATAGCTTTCCCTATTTCCATACTAGACTGCGGGTTTTGCCCTGTAATTAAACGCCCATCTACTACTACATGCGGTGTGAAATTTGGAGCAACATAAAACAAAGCTCCTTCTTCTTTCAATTTACTTTCTAATAAAAACGGCACTCGCTTTTCTAAATGCACAGCTTTTTCCTCATCGTTTGTATAACCTGTTATACGCTTACCGGCAACAAAAACGAGCCATCTTTATTTTTCACACCGACTAAAGAACTTACTCCGTGACAAACAGCCGCTACAATCCGGTTATTGTTGTACATATTCTCAATCAAATTTGCAACATATGGATTACCTGGAAAATCTACAATTGCCCCGTGCCCACCACCAAATAAAACCGCATCATAATCCGAAAAATGAACATTTGAGATCGGCTTCGTATTTTGCAATAAAGAAGTGACATACTTAAATTCACGAGGTATCCCGTTCGGAATAGACACTCTATCAATAGGTACTTTACCGCCCTTTATCGACACAATATCAACATCGAACTTAGCTTTTTTAAATACATTATAAGGAGCTGCGAGCTCTTCCAACCACAAACCAGTCGGGTGTCCATTCATATCATGAGCGCTTGTTGAAACTAACAATATCCTTTTCAACATATCCCCCTCCTTACTACCTATTTATGTATGGAATGTTCTTATCATTCATATAGCAAGCGGAAAAAACGATAACAACAAGCTGACCTTTTGTATAAAAGTCAACTTGTTGTTATCGTTTGAATTCTTTCGTACGAAGCTTTTCACAACCTTATAACTTTTATCTCCAACGCCACGCAATCGTGTTATCCTCCATATGAATAGCAGGTATATCAATCCCTAAATACCGCTGATTATCCTCATCAAAAACAGACCAATTTCCTTCATATAAAAATTCAGGATCTATGCTTTCAAAATCAAATCCACTATCTTCGTCTACCATCTCACGAAAATATTTTTGGAACGGTTTACTATTTTCATATAGACGAATTGTTCCATACATCCATGGCATGTCTCCAAAAACATCTTTAATTTCACCTATCTCCATATCCTTAAAATACAACTTCATATTTGCACCTTCTTATTTGTAAATGACAAAGATACCTACCCTGAATGCCTCATCATGTTCTAAAGTAGTTATTTTTAACGTTTCTTTCTTAAACATATCTTCCTTCTCAAAGTCTGAAATACCTTTTTAAGTTCAAAATATAAACAGAAAAATAGCCGACTCTTCATATAAAAGTCGGCTTTCTTTTTATAGTTCGAGCTCTCCCATGCGAAGAAGCTCAACAACTGCTTGTGAACGTCCTTTAACTCCTAGCTTTTGCATTGCGTTTGAGATGTGGTTGCGTACTGTTTTTTCACTGATAAAAAGTTCACCTGCAATTTCCTTCGTTGTTTTATCTTGAACCAGTAATTCAAATACTTCTCTCTCTCTCTTTGTGAGTAACGGTTTAGATTGATACGCTTTTTCCTTCAACTGGTATAAACCTCCTTGCTTAAGCCAGAGCCGTGTATGTGTAAGTTGGGTGTTTATTTAGTCAAGATATTGTATGAACGAAATGTGCGGGTGGTGAATGAAAATAGGCTTTATTTCACATGTTATTTTAGACTTTTATACAGTGCAGACACTCTTTGTATCCACTCACTTTTCATTACGCCATATTTGTTCTAGTAATATGCTGACAACTGTACCTACGAACAAACCATTTCCGAATATATATTGCATAACAGACGGCAGTGATTGGAGTGCTCCAGACGGTAAAAACATAACACCGCTTCCAAATAATACAGAAACTCCTAAAACCGTTACATTCCTTTCGCTCATTGGCACTTGTTTTATATTATGAAACCCAATTCCAATTAACTGTACGAACGAAGCCATTAAAACCGCAGATGCGACAGCGGGTGGTAACGATGCTAAGTAACGAATAATATTTGGAAACAACGACATTACGACTAGTAACAAACATGCTAGTAAGAACGATCGTATATATTTTTGTTTCGTTAAACGTATAAATCCTGCCGTTGCTGGTAACGGCACGACACCTACAGTTGAAAATACAGAAGAAATGATATGCGAAATCCCTCCAACCCACGTACCACCCTTCAACTGTTTTTGTTCAATAGTCCCCTTTTGAATGGTAGCTTGATTAATTGCTATAATAGCTGCCACTGTATTTGAAACTAAAATACATACCATAACGAAACTGGATACAGCCATACCTGTATTCCACTTTGGAAGTCCCCAAGCAAATACATGTGGAAGTTGCACAAAATGAGTTACTTGAGATGGAATCGTCATTTTTCCTGCAATGAGAAAAAGAATCCACCCACTAATTAATCCTATTAAAAAAGCATAACTTTTGACAAAACCTTTTCCGAAGTTAGATAGTATAATAACGAAAAGAAATATGCTAAACGCAATTATCGCTGTAAATCCATCGATTTGAGAAACAGTAGCAGTAATTCCTAGCATTCCTTTTAGAAATACACCGCTTAATTGTAAACATAGTAAAAGTAAAAACGTCCCTGTCACAAGCGGCGTGAATAAAAATAAAATACGTCCGATAAAACCAGTGACTCCTAATCCTATTAAAATAACACCGGAAATTATCATTCCTAATTCTAAAATTTGCAACGTACTATGTAATTGATCTTGCCCGGCCGTTGCATAAGCAAGTACGGTAAATACTCCAACCCACGATCCAGCTGGTCCATCCGCAATTGGTAGTCTATGTCCAAGCCACCCTTGTAAAAAAGAAGATATACCAACTACCAAAAACGTACGCTGCATTAAATAAAATATTTCTTCCGTTGTAAGATGAAATAATCCGCCAACGACAATTGGTAGTGCGATTGAATTCGCTAATAAAAATATAAACCATTGCAAAGTTCCCATAATATGATTTTGGTTATGTTGATTGTCCAAATTTTTCATCCTTTCTAGCTTCCCTATAAGAAATATATTGCAAGCATAACAAAGAAGGGTTCTACACTCACAATTAGAACCCTCCTCAAAACATTTACACGATTCTTTTACACAAGATTATTTAATTCCACCTCATTTAAACTTCCAACAACAATATTCCCTTTATGCACGACTAAACGTTTCTCTGTTTGACGCGCTACCGCTTCAGCAGTACATGTTGCATTCGTCAAAACAAAACTCGCTTCATCTCCTACATTCGGCCATGCTCGCTTCCCTTCATTGTTTAACGTTTCTTTTCCTCCCGTAATAAAGTGAAGGGCTTTTCCTAAAGACCTTTCGTCACTCCACCCAAAACGTTCCGCTAATCGATTTGCCTTTTGCAGCATATCACCTGTGCCAAACGGTGACCAATGATCAGTAATACTATCATTTCCTAATGAAACTTTCACACCTTTTTTATCTAATAACGGAATTGGGATTACTTGTTTCCCAATTGGCACCGTTGAAGTAATATCAATATTTAAAGCAGCTAGTCTTTCCGCCACTTCTTCAACTTCTTTATCCGTAACACCACCAAGTCCAAGTGCATGACTAATTGTTACGCGACCTTGCCATCCCGCTTCTTCTGTTAAACTTGCCAATCGCTTCATCGTAAACGTCCCAAGATTATTCGCATCATGCAGATGAATATCAACATCCGCATTAAATTCTACTGCGATATCCATAATGGTATGTAATGATTTTTCAATATCATTATCCACTGTAGCTGGATCCACTCCACCGACTAGATGCGCACCCATACGCATCGCATCTTTCACAAGTTGTACAGAATTACTGCGCAATAATCCATGTTGCGGAAAAGCAACAATTCTACCAGAAACCTGATTTTTATATGTTTCCAACGCCGCTAACGTCGCCTCCAAATTACCAAGTCCAATAATCGGATCAACATTACAATGCGTTCTTATATTCGTTGCACCATTTCGAAGCAATAACGCTAACATATTTTCCGCCCTATCTTGAGCAGTTGCTAATTGCTTCGGCAGAATTTTTTCTTCTTCATTAAAACGCGTAAAAATATTCTCTGCTGGCATACAAGCTTTCCAAGGGCCACTATAATATGTCTTATCAATATGAATATGCATCTCTTCGAAAGCTGGCAAAATCAATAAACGATTAGCATCAAGAATTAATACTCCTTCCTCTTGAACAGCCCCTGCTATCATTTTTTTAATTCGTCCATCTTCAATGAGTAAACTACATAACTCTGTTTCTGTTTGGGAAATTCTCCCCTCTTCATATGTATACCCCGATTCAAGCATTACATTAGTCAGCCAATATACTGTCATCTCTATTTCCCCCACCCTTTATTAAAAGTTACCTCTTACTATAATTTTAATATCAACTGAAAATTAAGACAATTAATACGACTGTTCCCAAAAAAAAATGTAATACAACCGCATAGTCTTCTCATAAATTTCCATATAGAATAGAAGTATATAGCTTGCTATAAAGTGAAACTTTGATCAGTGGGGGGTTGTTCATCCCCCCACTGATCATTAGTTAAACCAATCGGGCTTTTACAGGCAGTTAATCCCCACCTAACTTCTTTGCTTTCGCTGAATTTTTAGGTGGAGTTCTTACTACCCGTTAAAGCGGGATAAAAAGGAGTGGATTGGAAGATGTCAAAAAGGTTATGTAAATCCGAAACTGATAAAATGCTATTTGGTATATGTGGTGGTTTAGGGGAATATTTTGATATTAGCTCTACTCTCATTCGCATACTTTGGGTCATTGCTATTTTATGTTTTGGGACGGGGTTTTTAGTTTATTTTATTTGTTTATTACTTATGCCACGTTCGTACTAGTGGCATCCTGCATATACTTAATCGAAATATAAAAAATCACCTATAGAATTCTATAGGTGATTTTTTTATGAAGAATATTTCATCGTTAAATGTAATACTGCTACTTGATCTTCTTCATTTCTATAACTATGTTTTTTATTCGCTTCAAATTGAATAGAGTCAAACTCATTTAATTCGTATACATCGCTTTCTACTTGAATCGATACTTTCCCTTTCATTACTGTTACAAGCTCAATAGCACCTTCATGATGAGCTTCTGGTTCATATATACTATTCGATCTTAAACAAGCACGGTGCATTTCCATCCCCGTTTCTTTCGTATAGCGGAACATCGTTTCTAAATGCCATGCTTGTCCTACATCTACTGCAAATCCTTCTCCGCAGCGCGCCACAGCTACAGGTTCTCCAACAACCATCAATCTCGATAAAGGAATCGATAACCCTTTCGTTATTTTCCAAATGACAGCTAACGTCGGATTCGTTTCGCCTCTTTCAATCTTTCCTAATGTTAATTTACTAACCCCTGTTTTTTGGGCTAATTCTTCTAAACTTAATTTTTGTTCATTTCGAATTTGTCTTAACAGCTGACCTACTTGCTGAATGACTTCTTTCGTTTGCATATCTTCATGTTCTTTCATCTATAAAACCACCTTAAAGTATAAAATAGTTTACTTTTATCATTTTTAAGTATATTATACTATACATAATTATCAAATTCCGAAAGGAGTGCTATACTTCATGCGCGCAATTTTATTAGGCCTTTTATCATCAGCCTTTTTTTCCGCAACCTTTATTATTAATCGAGCGATGAATGTATCTGGAACGAGCTGGGCCTGGACAGCTTCCTTCCGTTTTTTATTTGCTCTCCCTATTTTATTCCTTATCGTTTTATTTCGCAAAAACTTAAGGGGTTTATGGGAAGAATTAAAGAAACATCCATTAGCGTGGATCGGATGGGGTTCCGTTGCTGGTATTGGTTTCTATTCTTTATTAAGTTTCGCAGCTGTCTTTTCTCCAGCTTGGCTCGTTGCTGGAACTTGGCAAGTTACTATATTAGCAGGTTTACTTTTATCACCATTATTCTTCGTTAAATTAGAAACGAAATCAGGCACAAAACTTGTACGCGGAAAAATTCCACTTCGTAGTTTATATGTCGCATTATTTATTTTACTTGGTGTAATTTGTATGCAAGCGACTGCAGCAGGTCATATTACAATGACTCAGTTCATTTCAGGTTTTTTACCTGTCGTAGTAGCAGCCTTCTTATATCCATTCGGCAACCGAAAAATGATGGAACTTGTTGGCGGACGTCTTGATACGTTCCAACGTGTATTAGGAATGGCAATAGGAAGTCTACCTATAACAATTTTACTTGGTATATATGGATTTTCTACTACCGGTATTCCAACATCCAGCCAAATGTTGCAAGGATTTTTGTTAGCCTTATGTTCTGGCGTGATTGCGACGATGACATTTTTCTTTGCTACTGACTTAGCCAAAGATAACCTCTCTCTACTTGGAGCTGTTGAAGCAACGCAAGCTGGAACGATGGTCTTTACCGTGCTTGGCGAAATTGTTTTCTTGAATGGTTCATTTCCTGGTGGTCTTTCCCTACTAGGAATGATTATTATTATGTTAGGAATGGTTGCAAATAGCGTTTTAAACCGTTCTGCTCCAGTCGTTAGGCAGAAAAAAACTGCATAAAAAAGAGTATAGTTCTCTAACAAAGAACTATACTCTTTTTTTATTGTCCCCCTATTTCGTCTTATCAGAATAGTATTTCATTAGCTATTTATACTAAAACCTATGTTATAATACGTTTCATGCGCAATATTAGGAGGTAAATTATGTTAAAAAAAGCAATCGCTGAATTTATTGGTACATTTGTACTTGTATTATTCGGAACTGGAGTAGCTGTCATTGGCGGCGGAATTGAAGGAATTGGAACATTAGGAATCGCTATGGCTTTCGGTCTATCTATTGTGGCTATGGCATATAGCATCGGAACAATTTCTGGATGTCACATTAACCCAGCAGTATCAGTAGCTATGTTCATCAACAAAAGAATGAACGCTATGGAACTTTGTTATTATGTATTAGCTCAAATTTTAGGTGGTTTATTAGGAACTGCAACGTTAGTAACGATTTTACGCTCTGCTAAAACACCTTTAGATAATTTAGGACAAAATGGTTTTGGAACTCTTGGTTTATCTGGAGCATTTCTAGTTGAATTTATTTTAACTTTCGTATTCATTTTAGTTATCGTTGCTGTAACAGGTAAAAAAGGAAGTTCTTCTCTAGCAGGATTAGTAATTGGTTTCACATTAGTTTTAGTTCACTTATTAGGAATTCCGTTAACTGGAACTTCTGTTAACCCAGCTCGTAGTATCGCACCAGCTCTATTCGCTGGCGGAGAAGCACTTTCTCAACTATGGGTATTCATCGTAGCACCAATTCTTGGTGGTATCGTAGCAGCTATTGTTGGTAAATTCATTTTAAATACTGAAAAATAGAATTTTCAATATTTCTGAATAAAAAAAGGCGAGCCCTCATTATGAGGTTGCTCGCTTTTTTACTCTTTCATTTTAGACTTTAAGTTTGTAACTAATTGATCTACCGTTACATTTGCAAGTACGTTTTCCATCGCTTCTTGCGCTTGCATTAAAATAATTTCTAATACTGATTGAATATTAGCTCCTACTGGACATTCAATGTTGGGATTTTCATGGAAGGAAAATAGTTGTCCTTCTTCTACAACTTCCACTGCTTTATATACATCAAGTAATGTAATTTCTTCTAAATCACGAGCAAGTGTCGTACCACCTTTACCAGCTTGTACATCAACAAGTCCTGCTCTCTTCAACATTCCTGTAATGCGACGAATCACAACTGGATTTGTATTCACACTACCAGCAATCCATTCAGAGGTACAGCGAGAGTTTCGATCTATCGCAAGTAACGTTAACATATGAACACCTACTGTAAAACGACTACTAATCCCCATCTGCACACCCTCCTTTGTATTCATTCTATTAAAAGACGACTCTTATTATTATATACTATTTTTAATTTATACATAAAGAAAAAGCATGATTCCAATAGGAAATCATACTTTTCTCTCATTATTGACGCTTTATAAACTTCGCTAAATCTTTAAATTTCACTTTATCTGAGTAATTCATTACGCCATTTACGTAAATGCGACTTGTAACAGCACTTAAAATACCGATTGTCGCTAAAAGCCCCGCCAATGTTATCATAATTTCTAACATACCAGTTTCACCAGCTACAAAGCGTGAGAATGTAACCATCGGGGTAAAGAACGGAACATAAGAGCTTATAACAACGATAGTACTATTTGGGTCACCTAACGATTTAAGACTTATAAAGAATGCTGCAATTATTAAAATTGAAATCGGTAGCATTACACCTTGCAAATCCTCCGTCTTAGAAACAACCGCACCAGCAGCTGCATACATCATCGCATACAGGAAATATCCTGTAACAAAATAAATTAGGAACATACCGATTATTTTTGCATCTAACTTTGTAACATCAATTATGCCAAATAATGAACCATTTTCTAAATCTACCCACCCTAGTAAATAAGGAACTAAATAACCACATGCCAATATGACAAGTTGTAATAACGCCGTTGAAACAACCGCTAAAATTTTTGCATACATCATCGTAAGAGGTTTTACTTTCGGAATCATAACTTCCATAACGCGAGAAGCTTTTTCAGAAGCAATATTCATCGCAATTGTGCTTCCGAACGCAACAATAAACATATATAAAGCGAATATGAAGAAATATGCAATTCCGGCAGAGGCAGAACGATCTTTTATTGCTTCTTGTTTCACAGAAATTTCGGTTTGCAATTGTTGTGCAATTTCTGGTGAAACATTATGTTTAGCAACTGTTACCGCCATATATTTTCCCTTTAAATAACTAGCTATAATTGTAGAATTTGTTTCACTAGCGAACCCATTAAACATATACGTGACTTCTGGAACTCCATTCTTTTCAGTTACACGAAACAAACCGTCTAACTCGCCTTCTTCTACTTGTTTATGCAGTTTATTGAAATCTTCTTTTGAACCAATTGTTAATTTAGCTGATGGTAATAACTTAGTTAACTCTTCTTTTTGTATTTTATATGTAGAACTCTCTGTCACAACTGCAATTTTATCTTTATCCTTATTTTTATCATTACTTGAAGTAAAATGATTGAACGCAAAAATCCCAAAAACAATTAAAAATAAAATCGCGCTCATGATTAATGATTTTTTAGATAAAAATGCTTCCCTGAAATAAAATGAAAATACGTGAGAAAATTTACGCATCGTTATTTCGCCCTCTCTACAAAGATTTCGTTTAACGTCGGCTCTAACATTTTAAATTGTCGTAAGGTAACACCTTGTTCTTGCAACTGTTGTAAAATCTTTAGAGCTTCTGCATCATCTTGTACTTGCACATAAAGAAGGCCTTGTTGTTTTTCATACGATACATGAATAGCTTCTAATCCCTTCGCATTCTCTTCTGTATCTTCAATCGTTAAATTACGGAAACCGTACTCTTTTTTAATATCACTTAACTGGCCTTTTACGACTGCTTCGCCTTTTTTCAAAATACATACATGTTGGCAAAAAGCCTCTACTTGTTCCATACGATGACTAGATAAAATAATTGTCTTTCCGCTCTGTACTTGTTCTTCAATAATGCTAGCTAACATTCCAGCATTAACTGGATCCAGTCCACTAAATGGTTCATCTAAAATGAGAAGTTCAGGATTATGAAGAAGAGCAGCAATTAATTGGATTTTTTGCTGATTTCCTTTTGAAAGCTCTCCTGCCGTTTTAAATTTATATTCCGGTATTGCTAATCGCTCTAACCAGTGATCAATAGCAAGATCTACTTCTTTTTTCGACATTCCTTCTAATCTACCAAAATATCGCAACTGGTCTATTACTCTACTTTTTGTATATAAACCTCTTTCTTCTGGTAAATACCCAATCATTACCCCACTAGTCCCAAATGATTTTCCATCCCATGTAATAGATCCTTCATTAGGCGTTAATAATCCGAGAAGCATTTTGATTGTCGTTGTTTTTCCTGCACCATTTCGTCCAAGTAATCCTAGCACTTCACCTTTTGGTAACGAAATTTGCAAACCGTTCACTGCTTTTGATTCCCCAAATAGTTTCGTTAAGTTCTGAATTTGTAAACTCAAAGTATAAAGCCTCCCCTTTAATATCATTCATACTCTCTCTCAAAGACTATGTTTATTCAGGATAAAATATAGCACTACACTTCATCCTCTTAGTATGTAACATCTCCTTAATCCATCATTTGTTCTATTTAGTTAAAATTGTAAATAATATCATGTCATTTGTCAATTATAATTGTCATTTAGACAATAAAAGTTGTCAAAATGATTTCCATTATTTTTCTCATCTTTCTAATATAGGACATACTACTATATATACAAAAGACAATATGCAAATGTTCATAAAAAAATTTTTATATTTTAATATATAATATAAGATGATTTTCTAACATCAAGGAGGATACATATGAAGATGAAGAGGGGTATTACCACTTTATTATCTGTAGCGGTTCTATCTACATCGCTTGTAGCATGTTCAGGAACACCAGAGAAAACAGTGGCAAAAGAAGAAAAAGTAAAATTAACAGAACAGCAATTAATGGCTGATTTATGGTATCAAACAGCCGGTGAAACGAAAGCACTTTACTACCAAGGATACAATATCGGTCAATTGAAGCTTGATGCAGCTCTTGCAAAAGGGACAGAGAAAAAACCTGCTATCGTACTTGATTTAGATGAAACGGTTTTAGACAACAGTCCTCATCAAGCAATGAGCGTAAAAACAGGAAAAGGCTATCCGTATAAATGGGATGACTGGATTAATAAGGCTGAAGCTGAAGCCCTTCCAGGCGCAATTGATTTCTTAAAATATACAGAATCTAAAGGTGTAGATATTTATTACATCTCAAATCGTAAAACGAACCAACTAGATGCAACAATTAAAAATCTTGAGCGTGTAGGTGCTCCTCAAGCAACGAAAGAACATATATTACTACAAGATCCGAAAGAAAAAGGAAAAGAAAAACGCCGTGAACTCGTTTCGCAAACACATGATATCGTCTTATTCTTCGGTGATAACTTATCTGATTTCACTGGTTTTGATGGGAAATCTGTAAAAGATCGCAATCAAACAGTTGCAGATTCAAAAGAACAATTTGGTGAGAAATTTATTATTTTCCCGAATCCGATGTATGGTGATTGGGAAGGCGCTTTATATGATTATGATTTCAAAAAATCAGATGCTGAAAAAGATAAAATCCGTCGCGACAACTTAAAATCATTTGATGCAAAATAAAGAGGATGGCATTCGCCATCCTCTTTATTTTCCCTTCTCTGTTAAAGGCAAGATAAACACTTCCACACGCCTATTCTTTGCCTTTCCTTCTTGTGTATCGTTTGGAGCAATTGAACGGTATTCTCCGTAACCAATCGCACTAAATTTTTCTGGTTGTAATTCTTTATTTTGGAGTAATACTTGCATAAAATTAACTGCACGCTGCGTACTTAATTCCCAGTTCGATGCAAACTGCGCATTGGCAATAGGGACATTATCCGTATGACCAGATACTGTAATCTCACGAGGTGACGCTGAAACAAGTAAGCTAGACATCTCTTTTGCAATCCCTAGTGATTCTAACTTCACATCTGCTTTCCCCGAATCAAACAGCACATTCTCTAATATTGTCACCATTAATCCCTTTTCAGTTAATTTAGTTTGAAAAGAAGAGGATAATTGTTTCTCATTAATATATTGATCAATCTTTTTTTGTAATGCTTTCAATTCATCCATTTCTTTTTTTTCTTTTTCTCTAGCTTCTTCTTGTTTTTTTGCTTGTTCTGCCTCAAGGCTACTTGCTGATAATTCCTTTTCATCATTTGGCTTCTGATCACTTAAAAACTCTTTATTTCCTGTTCCACCTGCTAATTCGCTTCGAAATGCTACTGCCATCTGTTTGAACTTCGCAGCATCTATACTACTCATCGCAAATAAAACGATGAACAATGCAAATAACAACGTTAACATATCAGAATAAGGGATTAACCAAGTTTCATCGATATGTTCTTCGTGTTTTTTCTTTTTGCCTCTTCTATTTTTTTTACTCCGCATTTTTTTCTGCTCCTTTTTCTAGCTTTTTACGCTCAGTTGCAGAAAGTGCACCTAAAATGCGGTTCTTCATAATAAACGGATATGTACCCTCTTGTAACATTAATAAACAATCAATAATTAAACGTTTTTTCTCTAATTCAGCTGCAGATTTTTGCTTTAGTTTATTTGCAAATGGATGCCATAATACATAGCCTGAAAAAATACCAAAAATCGTTGCAATAAAAGCACCCGAAATAGCGTGACCTAACTTTTCAATATCAGTTAAATTGCCAAGTGCAGCTACAAGACCAATAACAGCACCTAAAACCCCTAATGTCGGTGCATATGTACCAGCTTGAGAAAAAATTGCCGCTCCTTTTGCATGCCTTTCTTCAATTGCTTCTAATTCAGCTTCTAAAATCTGTTCTAGATCTTCTGCGGATACGCCATCAATCACAAATTTCATACCACGCAAAAGAAATTCATCTTGAATTTTGTCTAATTGTTGCTCTAAAGACAAAATACCATATTTTCTACTTTCTGATGTCCAATGAACAAATAATTCTAGCAACTGTTCATAACTTAAATCCTTTTTATTTGAACCAAAAAGAACTTTAAATAATTTTGGAACCCTTTTTAGTTGATTCATCGGAAATGCTATACATACTGCAGCAAATGTACCGATAAAAATAATTAATGCTGCGGCAGGATTCAATAAGGCATTTATGTCAGCGCCCTTGACGACCATCCCTACTACTACCGCTACAAATCCTAAAATAAGTCCAATAATTGTTGCAAAATCCATTCCCATTCACTCCTAGTCTATACAAGAAGTTCTTTATTCTCGATAATCGCTACATCTTCTTATGTATATATATTACATAAAAAATTCATTTCATGAAAGATAAGAAATGAATTAAATGAAAAAATACTACAATTTCACACATTTTCTGACATTTTCTTTGCATTTCTATTACGTTACGACTCTTATATTTCTTTTTCAGTAAACTAGACTTATAATAAAAAACGATACATATTTTATTAAGAAAGGACTGTGATTACAAGGTATCATGAAAAAGATAATCATTATTTCTGCCACTACTATTGTAATCGGTATCACTTCTTTCGCTTACTTTAGTTCTAAACCACCACTACAAAATGAGGCGAAAGCTGTCGAAAGTCAACAGCATAGTAATCACCAAAAAGAAGAGATTCCTGCTTTTCCAAAAGCTGATCATACTGCAAAGAAGCTAGAAAATGATTTTTCCGTTGTAACAAATCCAGAGTCTAATCTTGTCTTAGTTAATAAACATCGAAAACTACCAGACGGATACACACCTGAAGACTTAACAAGACCAAACGTACCATTTACTAGTCCAAAAGATAAAGAAAAAACGCTACTGCGTAAAGATGCTGCAGATGCGCTTGAAAATATGTTTGAAGCGGCAAAGAAAGAAGGACTTGAACTTACAGCTGTATCTGGTTATCGTTCATACAAACGCCAAAAATCATTACATGATACATACGTTAGACGTCAAGGAAAAGCTGAAGCTGATTCAGTAAGTGCCATTCCTGGTACGAGTGAACATCAAACTGGTTTAGCAATGGATATTAGTTCAAAATCTGCTAAATTCCAATTAGAGCCTATTTTTGGAGAGACAGCCGAAGGAAAATGGGTTGCAAAACATGCCCATGAATTTGGCTTTGTAATTCGTTATTTAGAAGATAAAACAGAAACAACAGAATATTCATATGAACCGTGGCATTTGCGCTACGTTGGTAATCCATACGCTACATACATATATAAACATCATTTAACATTAGAAGAAGCAATGAAAGACAAAAAATAAGAGAGCAAATTGCTCTCTTATTTTTTGTCTTTCATTGTAGTAATTTTTTCTTCCATTCTTCAGGCCACGGTTCGCCTTTTCCCGTTTTTTTCGATGCTTGAACCATCATTCCACGGCCGACTAAACAAGCTTCTCCTTCTGCATTCTTCACCATGTAATGCAAATCTAAAGAAGAATTCCCAACCGATCCCGCTTTTACATACACCTTCAACTGTTCATCAAAATATATTTGCTTAATAAAATTACATTGTAAATCTGCAACAACGATCATCGTTTCTGAAGATTCATGCGTCCATTCTTGCATAAATCCAAGTTCTTTAAACAATGCGATACGTGCTTCTTCAAAATAGGTAAAGGCAACGACATTATTTACATGCCCAAACATATCTACTTCACCAAAACGAACTTTTACAGGATTGTAAAATGAAAAACCACTTTCCCATCGCTCAAAGTCTTCAATATAAGAAATCCTCTTCATTGTTTCCTCTCCTTTTCGCCCTCAAAATAAACAGAATAAACAGAAAAATAAAGTTATAAATATTGCCTCTTCAACATGAAGAGGCAATATTTATTAATAGTTATTGTCGCTACCAAAGAAATCTTTAAACGATTGAATTGTTGTATCACGGTTTAATGCCGCAATTGAAGTTGTTAATGGAATACCCTTTGGACATGATTGCACACAGTTTTGAGAGTTACCACAGTTTGCAAGTCCTCCATCTCCCATAATTGCACGTAAGCGATCTGCTTTATGCATTTCACCCGTCGGATGTGAGTTGAATAAACGAGCTTGTGATAACGGTGCTGGTCCAATAAAGTCAGATTTACTATTTACGTTTGGACATGATTCTAAGCAAACACCACATGTCATACATTTTGAAAGCTCATAAGCCCATTGACGTTTCTTCTCAGGCATTCTTGGTCCTGGTCCTAAGTCATACGTACCATCAATTGGAATCCAAGCTTTAACGCGTTTTAGAGCGTTAAACATGCGACTACGGTCAACTTGTAAGTCACGTACAACTGGGAATGTCTTCATCGGTTTTAAGCGAATTGGTTGTTCTAACTGATCAATAAGAGCTGTACATGATTGACGTGGTTTTCCGTTAATCACCATCGAACATGCGCCACATACTTCCTCTAAACAGTTCATATCCCATGCAATCGGAGTCGTTTGGTTTCCTTTTGAATCAACAGGATTACGACGAATTTCCATCAGTGCCGAAATAATGTTCATATTTGGACGATATGGAATTTCAAACTCTTGGTCAAACGCTTGAGCGTCTGGTCCATCTTGTCTCGTAATGATGAGGCGGATTGTTTTCTCAGACATGTTGCTTATCCCCCTTCTCTTCACCCTTAGCAGCTACATCATGTTTTGAGGAATAGTCACGTTTACGTGGTTTAATTAATGAAACATCCACTTCTTCGTAATGGAATGCTGGTGCATTTCCTTCTCCTTCAAATTTCGCCATCGTAGTTTTTAAGAAGTTTGCATCATCACGATTTGGGAATTCAGGTTTGTAATGCGCCCCGCGGCTCTCATTACGGTTATATGCGCCAATTGTAATAACACGTGCTAACTCAAACATATTTGCAAGTTGGCGTGTAAATGAAGCACCTTGGTTACTCCATCTCGCTGTATCGTTAATGTTAATGCGTTTGTAACGCGCCATTAACTCTTCAATTTTCGCATCAGTTTCTAGTAGCTTTTTATTTTCACGAACTACTGTAACGTTATCTGTCATCCATTCTCCAAGCTCTTTATGAAGAACATATGCATTTTCGTTACCATCAAGCGTTAAAATATTGTTAAATTTCTCTGTTTCGATTAATTCATTTTGCTCATATACAGTAGATGAAACAGCATCAGACGATTTAGAAAGACCTTTCATATACTCAATCGCGTTCGGTCCTGCTACCATACCACCGTAAATTGCTGATAATAGTGAGTTCGCACCTAGACGGTTACCACCGTGCATAGAATAATCACACTCACCTGCTGCAAATAAACCTGGAATACTTGTCATCTGCTTATAATCAACCCATAGTCCGCCCATTGAATAGTGAACTGCTGGGAAGATTTTCATTGGTAGTTTACGAGGATCATCACCTGTAAACTTCTCATAGATTTCAATAATTCCACCAAGTTTAATATCTAGTTCTTTCGGATCTTTATGAGAAAGATCTAAGTACACCATGTTTTCACCGTTAATACCTAGTTTTTGCTCTACGCAAACGTCAAAGATTTCACGCGTTGCAATATCACGAGGTACAAGGTTTCCGTAAGCCGGATATTTTTCTTCTAGGAAGTACCATGGTTTACCATCTTTATATGTCCAAACACGGCCACCTTCACCACGTGCCGATTCACTCATAAGACGTAATTTATCGTCTCCAGGAATTGCCGTTGGATGAATTTGAATGAACTCGCCGTTTGCATAATATGCGCCTTGTTGATATACAGCAGAAGCTGCTGTACCTGTATTAATAATAGAGTTAGTTGATTTCCCAAAGATGATACCAGGGCCCCCTGTTGCCATAATCACAGCATCAGCTTGGAAACTTTTAATCTCCATTGTTTGTAAGTCTTGTGCAACGATTCCTCGGCACACACCTTCGTCATCAACAACAGCTCGTAAGAAATCCCAACCTTCATATTTCGTTACAAGTCCTGCTACTTCGTGACGACGTACTTGCTCATCTAATGCGTATAGTAATTGCTGTCCAGTTGTTGCACCAGCAAATGCTGTACGGTGATGTTGTGTTCCACCAAAACGACGGAAATCAAGAAGTCCTTCTTCCGTACGGTTGAACATAACACCCATACGGTCCATTAAATGAATGATACCAGGTGCTGCTTCACACATTGCTTTAACTGGCGGTTGGTTCGCTAAGAAGTCCCCACCATAAATTGTATCGTCAAAGTGGATCCATGGAGAATCCCCTTCACCTTTCGTATTTACGGCACCGTTAATTCCACCTTGGGCACATACAGAATGTGAACGTTTTACTGGTACTAAAGAAAATAGTTCAACATTTACTCCTGCTTCCGCCGCTTTAATCGTTGCCATTAAGCCGGCCAAGCCACCGCCGACTACTATAAGTTTCCCTTTCATGCTCTCCCACTCCTTACTGGTTTGCTAGCTGTGGATCGATGAACGCTAATAATGCACTCACACCTACATAAGATAGACCTAAGAAAATAGCTAATGTTACATAAGTAGAGATTCTTTGTGAACGTGGAGATACTGTAATTCCCCAGCTTATGCAGAATGTCCATAGTCCATTTGCAAAGTGGAAAATTGTTGAAACAACACCAACTAAGTAGAATGCAAACATAGCTGGATTGTTTAAAATATCTGCCATCATATCATAGTTTACCTCTTTACCTAGCATTGCTTGAATACGAGTTTCCCAGACGTGCCAAGAAATGAAAATCAGTGTAACGATACCTGAAATTCTTTGGAAGACGAACATCCAGTTACGGAAATAACCGTAAGAAACCGCATTGTTCTTAGCTGTAAATGCAATATATAAGCCATATATAGCATGGTACAGTATCGGTAAAAAGATGATGAAAATCTCTAGCGCATACCGGAATGGAAGGAGCTCCATAAAGCCTGCAGCTTTGTTAAAAGCCTCTGCTCCTCTTGTTGCAAAGTTGTTTACAATTAGATGTTGCGTCAAAAAGACACCAACCGGGATGACCCCCATTAATGAGTGCCACTTACGAAACGTATACTCGCGGCCTTTCATGTCCCCATTACCCCCTTGAATGTTTGACTGCTGTTTTCAGATTAATTTACAACAATAATGTTTTTTCACTATTGGCATAAGAAAAACTGAAAAAATTATTCGAAATATTTCAGCATAATTTGATAACAAGTTCATTTTACCCCTATTTTTGTCGAAGCGTCAAGAAAACGTATACATAATTTGCATATAATTTGCCAATTCTTTTTCCCTTCTTATATATTCAGATTTTCCCAAAGAAAAATCTGTTTTTATAAATGAGAAATGTTATATAATAATCCCTATAGAAAGAGGGGAATATTGTGAGTAAAAATACAATCGATACAACATCTTTAGAAGATGTTTCATTGAACGCCTTCGCTTATGAATTGCTACGTGAAGAATTACTACCTGATTTAATCGGTAACGATTTAGATGGTATTTTATACTGGTCTGGTAGAAACCTTGCAAGAAAATATCCACTAGAAACAATTGAAGAAGTCATTCAGTTCTTTGAAAAAGCTGGCTGGGGCACTTTAAGCATTATTGAACATAAGCGTCGTGAAATGCAGTTCCAACTTAAAGGCACACTCATCGCTGAACGTCAAAAACAAAACAGACATTCTTCTTATCAATTAGAAGCTGGATTCATCGCTGAACAAATTCAAAAGCAACGAAACGTAGTTGCAGAGTCCTATGAAGAAAAGAAAAAACGTTCAGACTCTATTACATTTCTTGTGAAATGGGATATAAAAGATCTCATTGAAGTGTAGCATTACCTACAGTCAACTAGACATATAAGTTTAGTTGACTTTTTTGTATTTTCATTCAGTTAGGTTTATTTTAAATCTTCAGAAATTATACCAAAAAATAGAAGACGTTGTAAACTACAACGTCTTCTTATCCGCTAAATAAGTATAAATCGTCTCTGCGACATTTTTCGGCATACCCGCTTCGACAAATTCCGTTACAGAAGCTTCTTTCATCTTTTTTAGCGACCCAAAATGTTTCAACAATATCTTTTTTCGTTTATCTCCAATTCCAGGAATATCATCCAGTGCTGATTGAATGACAGATTTCCCGTGTAATTGACGATGGAATGTAATCGCAAATCGATGCACTTCATCTTGAATGCGCTGCAATAAATAAAATTCTTGGCTATTTCGCTCAAGCATCACAGGTTCAGGTGGATCTCCAATAATTAAATGGGAAGTTTTATGTTTGTCATCTTTTACAAGCCCTGCCATCGGGATATATAAACCGAGTTCGTTTTCTAGAACATCACTTACAGCTGCCAGATGCCCTTTTCCACCATCAATAATGATTAAATCTGGTAAAGGCAAACTCTCTTTCAGCGCCCTTGTATAACGGCGTCTCACAACTTCTCTCATAGACTCATAATCATCTGGTCCTTGAACCGTTTTAATTTTATATTTCCTATATTCTTTTTTAGCTGGTTTCCCATCGATAAAAGCAATCATTGCAGAAACAGGATTTGTCCCTTGAATATTTGAGTTATCAAACGCCTCAATACGATAAGGTGTTTCAATCCCGAGCTGCTTCCCTAAATGATCTACCGCCTTAATCGTTCGCTCTTCATCACGTTCAATTAAGTAGAATTTCTCTTCAAGAGCAATCTTCGCATTTTTATTTGCTAATTCTACAAGATCTTTTTTCTTACCACGTTTCGGCTGTGTCGCTTCAACTTCTAAAAAGCGCTCTACTAACTCTGAGTCTATACTTCCTGGAACGACAATTTCCTTCGGCTTAAAATGACTGCTGTTCTCATAAAATTGACCGATAAACGTTAAAAATCCCTCTTCTGGTTCATCGTAGATTGGAAACATAGAAACATCACGTTCAATTAGCTTTCCTTTTCGAACGAAGAAAACTTGAACACACATCCATCCTTTATCAACTGCATACCCAAACACATCACGATCCACTAAGTCACTCATAATCATCTTTTGTTTTTCCATAATCGCATCGATATGAGCAATTTGATCCCGCAACTCTTTTGCACGTTCAAATTCTAGTTTCTCTGAAGCTTCATACATCTTTGTTTCTAATTCTGAACGAACTTCTTTATGCCCACCATTTAGAAACTTAATAATTTCATCTACAATTTCTTTGTTTTGTTCTTCCGTCACTTCTTTCACACAAGGCGCTAAACATTGACCCATATGATAATATAAACAAACTTTATCTGGCATATTTGAGCACTTACGAAGCGGATACATACGATCTAGCAGCTTTTTCGTTTCATGAGCTGATTGTGCATTCGGATAAGGACCAAAATACTTTCCCTTATCCTTTTTTACATTTCGCGTAATAAGTAATCGCGGCTGTTTCTCAGCTGTAATTTTAATAAAAGGATATGTTTTATCATCTTTTAATTGAATATTATATTTTGGATCATGTTTTTTTATTAAGTTTAACTCTAAAATGAGAGCCTCTAGATTTGAGGAGGTTACAATATATTCAAAATCTACAATTTCTCCTACAAGCCGCAGTGTTTTTCCATCATGCGAACCAGTAAAGTACGAGCGCACACGATTTTTAAGCACTTTTGCCTTTCCGACATATATAACCGTTCCTTGCTTATCTTTCATTAAATAACAACCAGGTTGATCTGGTAAAATAGCCAATTTTTCTTTTAAATGTTCGTGCACTCGTTACCCTCCATTTCTACATGCTTAGCATCTTTATTTTCACATGAAAACATACTATGCCAAAACACCCAACATACGTTCTTTTATTGTAACGGAAAGGTGTAAAAAAGGAAAATAAAAAAGGCTACCAAATGGTAGCCCTTTATTTTAGAAGTGTTTAGAAACTAATTCTACTAACGCTTCTTTCGGTTTGTAACCTAACGCTTGATCAACTACTTTACCGTCTTTTAATACGAAAAGAGCTGGAATGCTCATTACTTCGAATTGACGAGCAGTTTCTTGGTTTTCATCCACGTCTACTTTTACTACTTTTACTTTTTCGCCTAATTCTGCATCAATTTCCTCTAATACAGGAGCGATCATTTTACAAGGTCCACACCAAGGTGCCCAGAAATCTAATAATACAACACCTTCGCTAGTTTCAGCTGCGAAGCTTTGGTCATTTGCATTTACAATTGCCATTTTATTTCCTCCTTCAAGTATATTCTACCAAGAGTATATCATTAACTTATATACGTGGCGAATAATATGTATCGTTATGTATTGTAACAAAAAAGTGTTCCTTTATACTATATAAAAATACGGATTAAATACTAAAAAGATGAGAGACAGGGGATCTCTCACCTTTTCTATATATAGGGGTACTTCACTTGGAACTCAAGGGTACTCAAATCATGAATGTACTTTTAACTTTTTAAACTCTTCTGTTAAAAGAGGTAAGACTTCAAATAGATCGCCAACAATACCATAGTCAGCTACTTTGAAGATACTTGCTTCTGGGTCTTTATTAATCGCAACGATTATTTTTGAGTTAGACATACCAGCTAAATGCTGAATCGCACCAGAAATACCGCATGCAATGTATAGGTCTGGCGTAACAACTTTACCAGTTTGACCAATTTGTAATGAGTAATCGCAATACTCAGCGTCACAAGCACCACGAGATGCTCCAACAGCGCCGCCTAATACGTCAGCTAACTCTTTTAATGGCTTGAATCCTTCTTCACTCTTCACACCGCGTCCACCAGCGATAATAACTTTCGCTTCAGAAAGGTCAACACCTTCTGCCGTCTTACGGACGACATCTTGAATAATTGTACGTAAATCTTTCACATCTACTGTAATAGAAGACACGTCACCACTGCGAGACTCATCTTTTTCAAGCGTCGTAATGTTATTTGGACGCACTGTCGCAAATAAGATACCGTCTGTTACAATCTTCTTCTCAAACGCTTTACCAGAGTAAATTGGACGAGTAAAGATAACATTTCCACCTTCAACATCTAAAGCAGTTACGTCAGAAACTAGACCAGCTTCAAGCTTCGCTGCTAATTTTGGTGATAAATCTTTACCCAGTGCTGTATGTCCAAATACAATACCTTCTGGCTTTTCTTCAGCATATACAGCTGAAAATGCTTGTGCATAACCATCAGATGTATATGATTTTAATTTATCATTTTCAACTGTCACAACGCGATCTGCACCGTAATGAATCAATTCATTTGCAAAAGAGGCAACGCTGTCTCCAACTAGCAGCCCTACTACTTCACCGCCTTCTGCAATTGTTTTTGCTGCTGCTACTGCTTCAAACGAAACGTTACGTAGCGATCCATCACGAACCTCACCCATTACTAATACTTTACGAGCCATAGATTTTCCCTCCTGCATATATAATTTCGTATTTTATTAGATTACTTTCGCTTCTGTATGGAGCAACGATACAAGTTCTTTTACTTGATCTTGCAGCTCGCCTTGTAACACTTTTCCTGCATCTTTCTTAGGAGGCAAATAGATTTCAATTGTTTTTGTCTTTGCTTCCACATCATCTTCTTCTAAATCTAAATCATCTAATTCTACTTCTTCTAGTGGCTTTTTCTTCGCTTTCATAATACCTGGAAGCGATGGATAACGAGGTTCATTTAAACCTTGTTGTGCTGTTACTAAAACTGGTAATGAAGTTTCAATCACTTCCGTATCACCTTCAACATCACGCTCAATCTTCACGTTTGTACCGTCAATTTCAAGTTTTGTAATTGTCGTTACGTACGGAATATTTAACGCTTCTGCTACGCGTGGACCAACTTGTCCAGATGCACCATCAATTGCAACGTTCCCGCCTAAAATTAAATCTACATCTTTATCTTTTAAATATTCAGCAAGTACTTTTGCTGTCGTGAACTGGTCACCATTTTCCACATCATCTTCAATATTAATTAATACAGCTTTATCGCAGCCCATCGCTAATGCCGTACGAAGTTCTTTCTCACTATCTTCGCCACCGACTGTTACAACAGTAACTTCGCCACCTTGTGCGTCTCTTACTTGAATTGCTTCTTCAATCGCATATTCGTCGTAAGGGTTGATGATGAATTCCGCTTCGCCATCGTAAATTGCACCGTTTTTAATTACGATTTTTTCTTCTGTATCAAATGTTCGTTTCATGAGTACGTAGATGTTCATTCCATTTACCCCCTTGTTTTTCAGAAAGATTCTATCAATTTTAATTTTCTGTCAATTTATATTAAAAAATAATTGAACTACCTGCCACTAAATGAAGGCTTACGTTTTTCTAAAAACGCTGCTACACCTTCTCTTCCATCTTCACCCGTAAATACTTCACCAAAGATTTGAGCTTCGCGTTGTACACCTTCATAATAATGAGACGATTTCGTCGTTTGCAATAACTCTAGTACAGCACGAGTCGTCGCTGGGCTTTTTCCAGCAATCTGTTTTGCAACTTTAAGCGTATCATCTAAAAATGTTTCTTCAGCAAAAACTCCGTTAACAAGTCCCCATTTTAATGCTTCTGCACCAGTAATCGGTGTACTTGTTAACATCATTTCACAAGCTTTCGCTTTCCCAACATAACGTGGTAATCGCTGTGTACCTGCAAATCCAGGAATTAATCCAAGTGTTAATTCAGGTAAACCAAGTTTTGCACTTTCAGTTGCAAAGCGCATGTGGCAAGACATAGCAAACTCAAGGCCGCCGCCAAGTGCCGCTCCATGAATTGCCGCGATAACTGGTTTTGAACATTTTTCAACACGCTCAAACGTAACTTGTCCAAGCTGCGCTAATTCTGTCGCTTGCTTCGCTTCAGTAACAGATGTAAATTCTTTAATATCTGCTCCCGCCGAGAAGAAGCGCCCTTCACCGTGAATAACAACAACACGAATGTTATCATCCTTCTCCACTTGATCAATTAATTCAGTAACGTCATGCATAACTTGTGAAGACATCGCGTTTGCCGGCGCATGATTTAACGTCGCCACCGCGATATGATCTTCAACTCTTACAGATAGGAATTTCAACATGATCCCTCCCATTATTGACGATAACCACAAGCTGCAATAAGTAGCCCATGTACCGTTTTTGAAAGTGCGACCAGATCATACTTATGATCGCTCATTACCCAATTGGTCACAACTTCATCTACTGTTCCAAAGATCATTTGTCTTGCCACGCGAACATTTAAATCCGCTTGGAATTCACCTTGCTTTATACCTGTCTCTAAAATCTCATCCATAACTTGTAAGTAGCCTTTTAATACTTCATTTATTTTTAGGCGTAAGTCTTGATTGGACTGTCTTAGCTCTAATTGCGTAACGATAGCAAGAGGATCATTTTGTGATAACAGCAAGAAGTGCGTTTCTACCAACATGAATAACTTCGATACAGCGCTTTCAATTCCTGCTGTTTTTTGACGAATTGTTTCGACAAAATCTCCCATCTTCTCTTGGAATAAGGATATTAATATATCTTCTTTATTTTTAAAATATAAATAAATCGTGCCATCAGCTACCCCAGCTTGCTTTGCTATTTTAGAAACTTGCGCTTGGTGGTACCCATTCTCCGCAATCACAATGACTGCCGCATCAATAATTTGATTGTATTTCGGTCTATTTTTCTTCACTTTACTGTCCCCTTCAAGAAGATGACTGAATGAATAGTCATTCATATTCTTATAATACTGACTATTTAGAAAAGTGTCAATCCTATTTTTTCAAAAAGAAAGGGCCTTAGCCCGTTTGCTCATCCTCATTTTTTCTTTTCTCTTCATCTATTAGGACACGGCGTAAAATTTTTCCGACTGTCGTTTTCGGCAGTTCATCTCTAAACTCATATACTTTCGGCACTTTATAAGCCGCTAAATATTTACGCGCAAACTGGTTTAATTCTTCCTCAGAACACTCCGCACCTTCTTTTAACACAACAAATGCTTTAACTGTCTCTCCCCGGTACGGATCGGGAACTCCAATCGTCACTACTTCTTGCACTTTTTCATGCTCATATAATACTTCTTCTACTTCGCGAGGATACACATTAAATCCACTCGCAACAATCATATCTTTCTTACGGTCTTTCACATAGAAAAATCCATCTTCATCCATGTAACCAACATCCCCTGTATGAAGCCACCCGTCTTGTAATACAGCTGCTGTTTCTTCTGGCTTATTCCAATACCCTTTCATAATTTGAGGACCCTTTACAACAATTTCACCAATTTCACCCGGAGGTAAAGCCTCTCCAGTTTCAAGTGACATAATGTTTGCCTCTGTATCTGGCCACGGCACACCAATACTTCCTGGCACGCGTTTTTCCCACAAAAAATTTCCATGTGTAACTGGCGACGACTCCGTTAATCCATAACCTTCTACCAATTTCCCACCTGTAACTCTCTCAAACTCTTCCTGTACTTCTACAGGAAGCGGGGCAGATCCACTAATACAAGCTTGAATAGAAGAAATATCATATTCTTTTAAGAGGGGACTATTTAATAGAGCAATATAAATGGTCGGTGCCCCTGGAAATAGTGTGACTTTATGTTTTTTTATCGCTTCAAAAACCATTTTCATATCAAACTTCGGAATCAGCACCATTTTATATCCTTGCATAATACTTAAATTCATTACAGCTGTCATCCCATACACATGAAAGAACGGAAGGACACCAAGAATTACTTCTTCCCCTTCTTTACAATTATATAGCCAATGAGCTCCCATTAAAGTGTTCGAAACAAGGTTTTTATGCGTCAACATAACGCCTTTCGGAAATCCAGTTGTTCCTCCTGTGTACTGTAAAAGGGCTAGATCATTTTCAGGATCACAAGGAACTTCAACATTAACATTACTTTCTCTTTCTACTGATTTCCATAGATGAATCGTTTCGCTTTCCGACACATTCACAACAAGATTTGCCTGCTTTTTTTGTACAAATGGATAAAGTAAATTTTTAGGGAAGGGTAAAAAGTCCGCAATCCGAGTTACGATAATATGTTCAATTTTTGTAGCAGATTGAATATTCGTTACTCTTGGAAACACTAAATCGAGACAAAGAATTACTTTTGCTCCCGAGTCATGAAGCTGGTATTCTAATTCTCTTTCTGTATATAGTGGATTTGTTTGTACTACGATACCTCCCGCAAGTAATGTACCATAATAACCAATTACAGATTGCGGACAGTTCGGCAACATAATAGCAATTCGATCCCCCTTTTCCACACCGAGCTTTTGAAGATAATTTGCAAACCTCTTCACCTTATCGTGGAAGTCTGAAAATGTAATATCCTTCCCCAAAAAGTGAAGCGCTTTCTTTTCTGGATAACGAGAAGCCACCTGTTCCACATATCTATGAAGCGGCTGAATATCATAAGAAATCATACTTGGAATTTCTTCTGGATAACTTTTCAACCATGGTTTTTCCATCTTCATTCCCCCTTCAAATACATAAAAATAAATGAATGTTCATTCATGATGGTTAGTTTCATTATATTATAGTCGCCATAACGTTACAATCATAATATTCTGACTTTTATATAACTATGCTTCACTCCATTAACTTCTTATTATATGTACAAACTCTCCTAATCTATAAAAAAATAAGAGAGTTATTGTTTAGCTTAATCTTATTATCGTTAACACAGCTCCTGGTGTAGTTGTTGATAATGTTGCAACAGCTAACAAACCAAATAGTTGCAAACTAATGGCACTTCCAGCCGCAAGAGTCGTAATAATTGTTGCACTAAATGATGTAGTTGCTAACGCAGGAGAATTGATCGTTCCAGCAAGAGGTGCACCATTAATTGTAATCCGCGAACTGACTAATAATGAAGCCGTTATATTAATCGTATATGAAATATAATAATTCCCCGCATTTGCAGCCGTAAATACTGTATTCCCCCCAGAAACAGTAATACCTGGACCAATATTTTGATTATTCGGAAGCGGGACATTCGTTCCACCAAGAAGTACCGATATCGCTGTTCCCGACGTATTATTTGCAAAAGCGTATGTTGCCGTTATACTTGTACCAGTTGCCCCCGTGTCTCCTGTTGGACCTGTTGCTCCTGTTGGACCTGTTGAACCTGTTATTCCTGTTGCTCCCGTCGGACCCGTTGAACCTGTTATTCCCGTCGCTCCTGTTGCTCCCGTTGCTCCTGTTGAACCTGTTACTCCCGTCGCTCCTGTTACTCCTGTTGGACCTGTTGCTCCTGTTGGGCCTGTTACTCCCGTCGCTCCTGTTGGGCCTGTTATTCCCGTTGCTCCTGTTGGACCTGTTGCTCCTGTTATTCCTGTCGCTCCTGTTGAACCTGTTACTCCCGTTGGACCTGTTGCTCCTGTTATTCCTGTCGCTCCTGTTACTCCCGTCGCTCCTGTTGGACCTGTTACTCCTGTTACTCCCGTCGGACCTGTTGGGCCCAGCTTAGGAACTGTCCCATCACAACTAAAACAGCAAGAATCAACATGTACACCATTTTGATTATTACACTCACAATACCCATTGATATTATTGCGCCATGAAGACATGTTGACCACTTCCTTCACATTCAATCTTTTAAGTACAATCGCCGAGTTAAAAAACATCTATTTAAATAACAAAGAAATACTTTACCTAGTCGGGATAAACACAGATTTATTCCATACATTCTAGTAATTATTACATGCGATTCGCTCTCTTTTTGCTTGTACTTTCGCCTTCTTGCTCAAACGAAATTCTTTTTCTTCATTCTGCATATACATATAAACTTCAATCCAATTAGTGTATTCATCAGTGGACTACTTGCAGTTGAAATTTCCCTTTTTTTCATGGAAATTAGGATTTAGCTCAACAGCCCTTGCTTTAATAGAAATCGGTATTTCAGCTCTCGGCTCAACAATTATTCAACTCTTTATCGTTACGCAAATTTGAATGTTGCTGTACTTGGAGCACCTTATTTCTTATGGTTGGTGAGAAAAAGTTGGAAGAAAGTTAAAAAGGAGCTTCTTGGAAGTCTCCTTTTTTATTCATTCTTATAAGGTCAAAAGGAAACTATCTTTTTTTCACGAATGTAACCTATGAACTAACTAGGAGGGATAAATATGTACCAAACTATTGAAGGCTTCTTGCAATCATGGACATACGAGGCTGAGTCTACTCAAAAGATGCTCGATACATTAACAGATGAGTCTTTATCACAAGAAATTGCACCTGGGCACTGGACATTAGGCAGAGTTGCTTGGCATATCGTGACTGCAATTCCAGTTATGCTATCTGGCACAGGGCTTAAGTTTGAAGGAGAATCGAAGGATTATCCTGTACCAACTTCTGCAACAACAATTGCTGATCAATACCGTAAAGTGAATGTAGCTTTTGTTGAAGCTCTTCAAGGCGAATGGACTGATAAAGATTTAGCTACTATTAATGACTTCTTTGGTCGTCCTATGCCGAATTCTATATTTTTAATGACACTCATTAATCATCAAAATCACCATCGCGGACAAATGACTGTTTTAATGCGCCAAGCTGGTTTAACCGTCCCTGGCGTATATGGTCCTGCAAAAGAAGAATGGGCCGCGGCTGGAATGGAAGCTCCTAAAATGTAACCACAAAAAAAGACAAGGTGTTTACACATCTTGTCTTTTTCTGTAACTTGTTTCATGTGAAACTATTTTTTGCTAAATGGTTGTTTTATGGAAAAAATACGTTAAAATGAATACATATTATGAGGAGGGGCAACCAAATTGAATACAAAAAATAAAAAAATAGCTATGGGAACTATTTTACTAACTTCTATTATCGGAGTTATCAGTGTGTCTCTTTATTGCACAAGTTATGGTACCCCTTGGGGAAAACAAACAGCAGTTACGGAATCAAAAGAATATATTACAAAATACTTTAATCTAGATGCGGAAGTCAAAAATACTTCTTACGATGCTAAAATGAATAGCTATGCAATCTCCTTTGAAACAAGTAAAGACGGAGAGTTTACTATTAAATATAAAAGTCCTAATAACTTTAATATTTCTCCAGGAGTACAAGCGTATTTAAGCAAACACTCCAAGTTTACAGAGTAGTAACGAAGCATGCATATACAAAAAAGAGTTGGTGTAACGCCAACTCTTTTTTCTTATTCTTGTCATACAGTTACATCTTCCTTCTCTATATTTTTAATTCCGTAACATGCAATCACAACTCCAATTGCTGCCAATGCTAGTTGAAGAGGAAGAAAAGTTGCTACAGAAAACGTAGTGCTATTCATTGCAATTGCTACAACGATAAGAGATGAAACAATTGTAGTTGGCACTGAACGTTTACGCATTCCGAAATATAGTGGGATTAAACTTATTCCTGCAGTTGCAACGGCTAAAGGAACAAGATTTATCCCTTCTCGCATCAATTGATCTACTGTGAATGAATTAGGAAGAATTGAAAAATAGCTATCTAGCCCAAAGAACACTCCTACTACTAAAATATTAGATAAAATAACTGTTATAAATGTTAATGTTGCTGTAATAACCAACTTACTAACCATCATTTTCTTTCGGTTAATTGGATAAGAAAACATAAGTAGTATTGTTTTGTTTTTATATTCACTAATTATTAACCTTGCGATTAACACACTACCAAAAATAATAAATGTTGCTCTTACTAATGTACTAGCCATTAACAAAACCATCTGTGGATCTCTTATTTCTGGATCTCCTTCTATTTGAGAAACGATGCTCGTAAAGATCAGTAATGCCAGTATAGCGATATTTGCAATAATTGCTCCCCTCACATACCATCCAATCTTAAATTTCTTCAGTTCTAGCTTCATAAGACGTAGCATAATAGTCCTCCTTTCATTTACATTTTAATCGATATAAATTACCCCTGTTTTACTTAAAATCTCCACTTTGTTTTTTGCATCACCAATCGTTCCTACTTTTATTTTTTCTGTATTTTTATCTTTCTTAAGTCCTTTTAAATCCACTATTACGTCAGCCGAATTACTTTTAGCCATAAGCTTCAATGATGCCGGGACACCTTTATACCGTACGCCAATATCCCCTGATTTTGTTTCTACCAATAACGATTTTCCTTCTTTCATATCTTTCAGTAATACTTCACCGGATGTTGAAGTAATGTTCATATTTTCGTTTTTTATATTTTTCACATAATTATCGCCAGTAGTAGAAGTTATATTTACTTCTTGTAATGAACTATCTTTTAACATTAAATCTCCGCTTTCGGATGTAAATTCACCCTTCTCTGCCGATAGTCCTGTAATCATTCCATCTCCAGACTTGCCTTTTGTCACGATACTTTTTACTACTATATCCCTTATTTTCACATCACCCGATTTATTATTTAATACAATTTTATCTATTCCTTTCTTCGGAACAGCTATCGATATACTATTTTTCTTCCTAAACGTAAAACCATTAAAGAATCTGGTCGCCTTTTGTTTTTGCTTAACTATAACTTTATTCCCTTCATGTTCTATTTCGACAGGGTCTATCTCTTTATCCACTTGTTTAACTTGAGCCGAAATTACTATTTTGTTAGCTTCTGTACCTTTAAATTCAATATCCCAGTCTTCATTGTTCACTTCTATTTCTTTTATATGATTTATCTCAAAAGACTTTTCTTTCTTAAAATCTTTCCCCTGAAATACCTTAAAGCCAAAAACCGCACTAGCAATTGTCAAAAATAATATTGCAATTACTATTATTTTTTTCACCATTCATACCCCAGTTCGTTTTTGTTTTAGGCTTGCTTCACGCCACATCGATCTTGTCGATTTTACGAAACGATAGATAACTAATAAAAATCCCTAATAAACAGAGCACTATTGGGATAGCTATAAAATCAAACATACTTACTTGATTGCTTTCAGCCCCAACGTTACCACTAATCAACATACCAATTATTACTGCCGAAGTAATCGTTGTCGGTGTTGATTTCTTTCTCATCCCAAAAAATAAGGGAATTAAACTTATACCAGATATCATAAATGCACTTATAATAGTAGCTGGAACGATAGCTATTATTTCACCTATCGTGGCTGGCGTTTCAATCAGTCCCATCATTGGACTCACAAAATATACGAGCAAACTAATAATAAAAGTAGCGATAATCGTGCTCACAAAACAAAAACAAAAAACAATTGTTAATTTCGCTCTCATTAACATTTTCCTTTGCAGTGGGTACATAAATGATAGTTGGATCGTTTTGTTCTTATACTCATCAATTACTAAACGTGATAAAATGACCGAACTAAAAATAATGAATGTTATTCTAATAAAAATATTTACTAAAGCCATGTTCTGTGTAAAGTCAGAGAAGAGCATGTCTTCCTCAGCTTTCATTCCCCATGCCATAAGGCTTACTGCAACGAAAATTGCTATAATACAAATTGCTACACTTTTAAAGTAACTAGATAATTGATGTTTCTTCCATTCGAGCTTCATTAATTTAAACATATAAACCACGCCTCCATTCTTTATATAACTGTCTCTACACTGGTAACATTCTAATTCCAGCCGTAACTACGCTTAACATTCCTATCATTAGTAGAATCAACAACCATTTCCTCTCTGGTTTCCTATAATATAAAATCCCACTTATGAACAGTACGATCAATCCGCTTACTAGATTCACTAACAATCCGTTAAGCATGAATACCCTCTCCATCCATTACATTTAAGAAATATTCTTCTAAGGAACTATGTTTCTTATTAATACTTTCAATTTCTACATCGTTCATAATAAGTGCTTTTGAAATGGCTTGCTGCGTCGCCTTCAATTCATACACGCGAATCATATTTCCACTCATTATTTTGTAATTTTTTATACCAAGTTTATCTTCTAAAATATAAGCTGCACGCTTCACATCAGGAACAGTAATTTCAATGTACTCTGTTTGTTTTCCGTTAATACTCTTCATTGAAACTTCTTTTATTAGTTTTCCATTTTGAATCATACCGATTGTATCTGCCATTAGTTCCATCTCGCCTAAAATATGACTAGAGACTAATAACGTAATTCCATATTCTTTGCAAAGCATTTTAAATAAGTCTCTTAATTCTTTAATACCAATTGGATCTAAACCGTTAATTGGCTCATCTAAAATGAGTAATTCTGGCTTCGTCATAATCGCCCTTGCAATACCAAGTCGTTGCTTCATACCTAATGAAAAATCTTTTACTTTTTTATCATCTATACCGTGCAGTTTTACTAAATGTAAAGCATGATCAATTGCGTTCTTGTCGTAATACCCCATATATTCACAATGTAATTCTAAGTTTTCCTTCGCCGTTAATTTATCATAAAAGATTGGATATTCGATAATTGTCCCCATGCGCTTTAACAATTCATAAGATGTATCCGTTAACTTCTCACCAAAAATTTCAATATCACCGCTCGTCGGCTTTATTAGATTTGTGATCATCTTCATAATCGTTGTTTTACCTGCACCATTCGGTCCTAAGAAACCATAAATCTCTCCTTTTTTCACATGCATGTTAACGCTAGAAATAACTTCTTTCCCTTTAAACACTTTCGTTAACTGATTCGTTTTTAATATATATGTCATGTCATTTTCTCCTTTCGCACTACTTTATATTTCTATAATAGACAATGGAAATCTCTTTTTTCTTACCCGTTCCTTACAAATTCCTTACGCTGAAAAAAAGCTTGTAGAATCTAATTCTCTACAAGCTAAAACAGCATCTTTTTTAATACAACTGTAAAAATCGTTTTTTTATATGGCTTACTAGAAAGGTTAATTTTTCCATCCATCGCTTCCACAAGCCGTTTCGTAATCGTTAACCCTAAACCGCTCCCTTGGTACAATCTATTTCTTGAATCTTCAAGTGTGTACATACGCTCAAACACTTTATCAATATGAGATTCATCAATTCCTTTCCCTGTATCCCATACATCTATATACACACTCGTTTCATCATCTCTTAACCTCACACCAAGTGTCTTTCCATCGTCTCCATATGTAATCGCATTTGATATTAAATTATTCAATACTCTACCTAATACTTCTACATTTCCAAGTGCATATATATTTCTTTCTGGTATATCAATATGAACTTGAAACCCTTTCGCCGTCACTAAATCATAAAAAGATAAAATCTTCTCACGACAAACTTCATTCATATTTACTTTTGTCATCTCGATTGCCTTGTCACCAGATTCTAATTTTGCTAAATCAAAAAACTTATGAATCAATTCCATTACTTCTAGTGTTTTTACATGCACCTTTTCAAGTAATATTTGCTGTTCTTCTTTACTCATCGCTTTATCCTTATTTAACATTTCTGTATATCCAAGAATAACTGTTAGTGGCGTCTTTAAATCATGTGAAATATTTGAAAGCATTTTTCTCATCGAAATTTCTACTTTTGCATGATCTGCATTCGTTTTCTGTTTTGCAGCTAATAATTGATTAATTGCCACTAATAATTTTTGTAATTGTAGATCATCTGTCATAACGAGTAACTTCTCGCCTGTTTGTTCATTTACAATGCTTTCTAGCTTTTCATATGTGTATCGTAAATTTTTGCTACTGTTTTTTCTCATTTTATACTGTATGTAAATGACACATAACAATGTAAAAATAATACCTATTAACAAATTGACCATATTACATCACTTCCAACTTATAGCCGATGCCCCATAACGTTTTAATATACTCTGGATTAGATGGATCACTTTCAATTTTCTCGCGCAATCTTCTCATATGAACATTTATAACATTATCATCACCGTAATACTCTTCGTTCCAAACTAACGTATATATTTGCGCTTTCGTAAATACACGATTTTGATTCTTTACGAATAGCTTTAAAATCTCAAATTCTTTTAAAGTAAGTTTGAGCGACTTTCCGTTTTTTTCAACCGTAAAATTAATTGGGTCAATTGTCAAATCACCAATTTGAATCATCTTTTCTGTTGTTTCTGTAGCCGAATATTTCGTAGACCTCCGAATACCCGCTTTTACACGTGCAGCCAATTCAATCATAGAAAACGGCTTACAAATGTAATCATCTGCTCCAAGTCCTAATCCAACAGCTTTATCAACATCTGTATCTTTTGCCGACATCATTAAAATCGGAACGGCACTTTTTTCCCGAATGATTCGCACAACCTCTAAGCCATCTAGCTTTGGCATCATAATGTCGAGGATAACTAAATCAAAGGATGATTTAAAAAATGCTTGCACCCCTTCTTCTCCGTCAGACGCGATTGTAACTTGAAAACCTTCCTTTATTAAATACTTTTCCACCATCTCTTGAATTGAAATATCATCTTCAACTAATAAAATATGATGTGACATATGTCTATCCCCTTTTTTACAAACATTAACATTTCAATTGTATCGTAACGAATGAATACTGGAAAGAATTATATGAATTTTCAAACCAACTTCCCTTCCTTCCTTAACAATGATATGATAAAATTCACTACTATTGTTCATAATTAACTTTATATAAAGGAGACTTATCATGTCAGAAAACAAAAAAGTAAGCTTAGCTGATTTAATGCGTGAACAACTTGCAAAGAAAAAGCAAGGAAATGGAAATGGTTCAAATAATACAAATCAAAGCCAAGAAACAAAAAAATTACAAAACCAACAAACGAAGAAAACAAACAACCAACGTAGACGTACAGGTGTATAAATGAACGGACAAAAACGTTCTAATATCGCACCCGGTCTTGAAGTTGATATTGTATTAAAACAAGATCAACGCACCGGTAAATTAACACGTGGAATTGTAAAAGATATTTTAACAAACTCCCCTTCTCATCCACATGGCATTAAAGTACGATTGCAGGACGGGCAAGTCGGTAGAGTACAAAATATCGTTCAATAAGAAAAGGAGCTCAAGTAAACTCGAGCTCCTTTTTCTTTATTACCCTTTAATTTTCTCAATGAAAACTACTTTTAAATAGTCTCCTTCTTTGAATTGATCAATGGTACGAAAATCTTCTGGTAAAGAATGTTCTTCTAATATTTTATATTTGCCATTCATTTCTTTAAATGCCGTATCGATAAATCCTTTAAACTTTTTCATATCAAATGCGCTACAGTTTGTAGAAGCAACGATAATCCCGTTATTTTCTGTAATCGCAATTGTTTCTTTTAGTAAGTTTTTATAATCTTTCGCTGCACTAAATGTATATTTTTTTGAGCGTGCAAAACTTGGAGGATCAAGTACGACCATATCAAATTTCATCTTTTTCTTAGCTGCATATTTGAAGTAAAGAAATACATCTTCTACAATAATATCTTGCGCTTCATAATCAACTTCATTTACACTAAATTGCTCAATCGTTTTACTTAAACTACGATTTGCAAGGTCGACACTCGTCGTTTTACTCGCTCCGCCAAGCGCTGCAAATACAGAGAAAGCACCTGTATAAGAGAACATATTTAATACTGTTCTCCCCTTTGCATATTTATCACGAATTTGTTTTCGAACGTTACGCTGATCTAAAAATACACCAACCATCGCTCCGTCATTTAAATAAACAGCAAAGTTCACACCGTTCTCTTTTACGATAAGCGGGAACTCACCGCGTACTCCTGCTACGAAATCATCGCCTTCAATGTATTTCCCTTTCGTATCAAAACGCTTTTTCTCATAAATACCTTTAAAGTTTGCTACTTTTTGAAGAGCTGCTATAATCTCATCTCTGAAAGTATAAATCCCTTCACTATACCAACTTACTACATAATAGCCGTCATAATAATCAATAATTAAGCCTCCAAGACCATCACCTTCACCATTTAGGGCACGGAATGCTGTCGTATCACTTGATTTGTAAAATTGCTTTCGTTTATGTAAGGCAGATTTTATTTTACTTTCAAAGAAAGATTGATTAATTTGTTCACTCTCTTTTCTCGTTAAAATCCAGCCGTATCCTTTATTTTGTTTTCCATAATAACCTTTTCCGACAAAATGGTTCTTCTCATCTACTACTTTAATGATTGTTCCTTCTTCCTGAACATCATTTAAATTTTGAATCGCATCTTTTAAAATAAGCGGATATCCACTTTTAATTTCTTTTATAAATTTCGGTTTTATTTTTACAGTTACTTCTGATCGCATATAATAACTTCCTTTCCATTTGCATGCTTTCTCTATAGGAAGCATTTAAAAAACGAGCCTGAAAAAACAGCCTCGTTTCACTATACCATATTATTGCTTTGCTAGTACAACTCGCTCATTCTCTCACTTAACCGCCACATATTTACTACATTTTGAAATGGAAATCTTACTGTCCAAAATAATCAAAAAACTTATTTATTTCACATTTACCATTGACATTGATAATGATTTTCATTATCATTTAATGTATATGAGTTCTCGAAAATAAAGGCTACATTTATAGGAGGAATAAAACATGATTATTGTTACAAATACAGCTAAAATTACAAAGGGAAATGGACATAAATTAATTGAGCGTTTTAATAAAGTAGGTCAAGTCGAAACGATGCCAGGCTTTTTAGGATTAGAAGTTCTTTTAACGCAAAATACAGTTGATTATGATGAAGTAACAATTAGCACACGCTGGAATGCAAAAGAAGATTTCCAAGGTTGGACGAAGAGCTCAGCATTTAAAGATGCTCATTCACATCAAGGTGGGATGCCAGAATATATTCTTGATAATAAAATCACTTACTACAATGTTGAAGTTGTACGTATGCCAATGGCTGCAGCACAGTAAACATATTTCTTTTTTAAAGTATAGAATATGAGAAGCGTTACCACTTCTCATATTCTATACTTTTTTTACTATCTCTTTACTAGTTTCGCATGCACGACTAACCTTCCTGCTTCCGGATCAAGTGCATAGTCACACGTCGAAAGTGTTACGATTTGATCACTCGCTGTCAATTTTGTATCCGTTTTGTACAGCGATTTTTCTTGAATTTTCTCCAAAAACGATGTGTATTCCGTATCATTGCTAAAATCCGTTTCAATGTAATAAAAATCAGTTGTTGTTGTATACACCGAGAACACTTCAAGATCATATCCTTCAAATAATGTATCGTAATATAATTTACGATGCGACATGAAGAACTCTTCATCTAACATTTTCTTTAAACTTCCAAACATAGAACCATCTTTCATACGGTGACCATATAAAATAGTATTTCGATTTTGAGATTTCACATCATTACGATAGTCCATAAAAATGCTGCCTGCTCTCATATCTTCACCTTTATAATTACGAAATAAATAGTAATCATTGTCTTTCGCCTGAACGATTGGATAATTAATTTGTGTATCATCCATCGTAATCCATCCAACTATTTCTTGGTTAATTTGCTGCAGAGCTTTGAACTGTTTACGTACTTCCCCGTCTTGTGATTGCTCTTCCATCGGACTCTTTTCATAAATGTTTTGTGCTTCGGCCATTACTTTACGATTTTCATAGTAATCCATGAAAATATCACCTAATTCATATACTGAATAGAAAAAGGTACCTAAAAAAACAACTGTAAGTATTCGTTGAAAAAAAGAATTCTTCTTCCGTTCTTTTTTACTACTCAAATCATCACCTCAAAACGGATTGTTCGCATATTTAAATACCCATTGGGACCATATACAACCCTGTATCTTCATCTTGCTTTACAACGACATCTACACCGTATATCGTCTTTATCATACTTTCTGTCACAACATCATTCGGCTTACCTTTCGTAACAATTTCGCCGTCTTTCATAACAATAATATGATCACTATAGCGAATCGCCTGATTGATATCATGTAATACCATAACGATCGTCAATCCATGTACTTCATTTAACTCTTTTACTAGCTCTAATATTTCAAGTTGATAATAAATATCTAAATATGTTGTCGGTTCATCTAAAAAGAGCATTGGTGTTTTCTGAGCTAACGTCATGGCAATCCAAACACGTTGTCTTTCTCCACCAGATAAGGCGTGAATCTCTTTATCACGTTTACTTAGCAAATTCGTACATGCTAAAGCCCTTTCGATTGCTTCTCTATCTTCATCAGTTTGCGAGGAAAAAATATTTTTATGAGGCATACGACCATAACTTGTTAATTTCTCTACCGTCATGTCTGCCGGTGCTTCATTTTGTTGATGGACAACGGCTAACTTTCTAGCAAACTCTTTCGGTTTATATTGACTAATCGCCTTCCCATCGAGTATTATCTCTCCGCTACGAGGGTCGTGATTTCTTGACATCACACCAAGTAATGTCGATTTCCCGCAACCGTTTGGACCAATAATTGTTGTAATTTTACCAATTTCTATTTCACTACTAACCGACTTTAATCGATCCGTTACATTATCATACGAAAAGGTTACATTTTTAATTTCCATGAACTTTATCACTCTTTCTAAGCAAGAATATTAAGAATGGGCCACCAATCACTGCCATAATCGTCGCTGCTGGAATTTCGTTAGGTGGCACAATTAACCTTCCAATCGTATCCGCAGTCAAAATTAATAACGCTCCTGCAATTGCAGAAAATGGAATTAATACTTTATGATCCGAACCGACTAGTTGTCTTGAAATGTGCGGAACGAGTAATCCTACGAAAGCAATAACACCTGCAATTGCTGTTGATACTGCTGCTAAAAGTACTGCAATAGCAGAAATAATAAGACGAACTCTCGTCACGTGCAAACCTAAGTTTTTCGCAGTCTTATCTTGTAGCGATAATAAGTTACACCAAGCTCCTACAAACAGAGCAAGAATAAGACCAATTGTTCCATATGTAACCATTATTTCTACATCGCCCCACGTCTTCATCGTTATGTTAGAAGTCGTCGTTTGCTTAATACTCTTAATGAAGTATCCGCAAATCGTAATGAACGATTCATTTAATCCAGTGAACATTGCATTAATAGCTATACCAACTAAAATAATGCGAAGCGGACTTAACCCTGACTTCCATGAAAATGCATAAACGAGATAACATGCAAATGCACCACCTAAAAAGGCGAATACTGGTGTCCAGAAAAAGAATTGCGGGAATAGCGTAATAATAACAAGTGTCATAAAACTTGCTCCAGAAGATATCCCGATTACCCCAGCATCAGCAAGTGGATTTTTCATAACAGCTTGAAAAAGCACACCTGAAACGGCCAGAGCTGCTCCAGTAAATAGTGCAATAATAATACGTGGGAAACGTAAATCTTTAATCACTTCAACATCTTCATTCCTCCCTGTAAATACCCCTTGTACAAGGTCCACTATCCCTATTTCTAAACTTCCTTTCGTTGCTGACAATGATGTCATAACAATAAGCAATGCAGTAACAATGAGGAAACTCCAAGTTTTTTTATTCATTCCACTCTTCCTTTATATTAAAATGCATCACGGATACATCATTTTTTTCAATTCATCTAACGCTTCCATTGCTGCTAAATTACCTGTCGTCCCAAATAAGCGCTCTTCTAAATCGTAAACACGGTTATTTTTAACTGCAGCGAAATGTTTCCAAATATCATTTGTTTTAAATTCTTTATCAAACATTTTCACAACTTCATCAGGCATACCATGAGCTGCTCGTAAAATAATATCTGGATCAGCTTTTTTTAAATACTCTGTATTAGAAGCTAAATACTCTACTTGTTCACCTTGCACAATATTTTTACCACCTAGTTGTTTCACTAAATCTCCAATATAAGAATGCTCTGTTGCTACTAAATAACTCCCCGGTACACCTAATAAAATAAGCACTGTCGGTTCTTTCTTTCCCTTTACTGCTTTTTTAATCTCTGCAACCTTGTTATCTAACTTCGTTACAACTGCTTCAGCCTGCTTTTCACGTCCATATTGCTTACCTAAATCGCTAATGGAATTTTGCATATTTTTCAAGCTTGTTAAATCTAAAAAGTTTGCTTTCGTGCCAACACCATCAAAAACTGGCTTTAATTCATATTCAAGTGTTGTCACGGATAATACTTCTGACGGCTTTAACGATTTTACCTTTTCCATATCAGGACTCATCGGATTCCCGACTTCAGGTAAACCTTTATATCTCTTTGGTAAATCTTTCGTACTTGTTGGAACACCAACTAAATCTACTTCTAACGCATCCATAATTTCAGTAACAGCAACTGTCGTTGCAACAATTCTCTCTTTACTCTCACTTTTCACCTGTTTTGCTGCTTCTTTTTGGGGCGCCGAGCATCCAGCTATACTCACTAATAGAATGATAGCCATTAGTACACTAGCAATTTTCTTCACTCTCAATCACCACTCCTTTCCAAACAATATGAAACAAGTCTTGATGCATGCGAACATGCATCAAGACTCCAAAAATTACAATCTTCCTGCTCTATATTTACGAACTAGTAAAGCAAGTGACCCAAGCAATAGCACCATGTATAAACCTAGTTGTGCTGTATCTGCCGTTTTTGAGTTTTTCTCTTTTTTCGGATCATTTTTTTGATCTTCTTTTTTCTTCTTATCATCTGCATTTCGGTTAAAATCAGGATTATCTACTTTTTTTACATTATCTACTTTCGGTGTAATCACTGGATTGTTCGGATCTTTTTTTGGATCCTCTTTAATCGTTCCTAACGCACCAATATTATTTGTATCAAATTGAATTTGGACATCGTAGAAATGATGGTAGTTCATTTCATTGATATCAACTTTTACTTTTGCATTTAATTTTGCAAATAAATCACTTACTTCAAATTGCACTACTCTCGTATTTGCATTTTTATCTTCGCTTACTACTTTCGTATCAGCAAAAAGACTGTTATTTTCCGTTTGGAATTTTGTAATCCATGCACTATTTTTCAACGTCATCTCAATGTACTTTTTACCATCTTTAACGATTAATTTTGCTGGGTGTACAGTATAGTCATGCATCTTTGAAAGCTCATTTGTTTTATCTTTTAACACTTTAAATGGAATATCATATTGACCATCCACTAAATTTTTCGGATCAACTATTACTTTTGGTTGATTATTTCCGCCTTGGTTGTCGTTTCCGCCTTGGTTACCTAAAACTTTAATACTATCTTGATCAAATACAAATTGAACATCGTAGAAATGGTGATAATTCATCGCATCAATATCTACTTTTACTTTTGCGTTTAATTTTTTAGATAAATCATCTACTTCTAACTCTACTACTTTTGTATTTTGCTCTTTATTCTCACTTAATACTTTTGCATTAACAAAAGAACTATTCTTCTCAAACTCAAACTTTGTAATCCATGCACTATTCGTTAATGTAAACGATACATACTTCTTACCATCTTTCACTTTTAGTACAGCTGGACTCTTTGTATATGTGTTCATCATTGAAATTTCTTCTGTTTGATCTTTTAGAACTTTAAAGCCAATGCTGTATTCACCATCTTTAAGGGCTTTTGGATCAATGGTTGTGTTGTTACCTTGGTTGTTGTTTCCACCTTGGTTATCGTTTTCGCCTTGGTTATCGTTTCCGCCTTGGTTATCGTTTCCGCCTTGGTTGTCGTTTTCGCCTTGGTTACCTAAAACTTTAATACTATCTTGATCAAATACAAATTGAACATCGTAGAAATGGTGATAATTCATCGCATCAATATCTACTTTTACTTTTGCGTTTAATTTTTTAGATAAATCATCTACTTCTAACTCTACTACTTTTGTATTTTGCTCTTTATTCTCACTTAATACTTTTGCATTAACAAAAGAACTATTCTTCTCAAACTCAAACTTTGTAATCCATGCACTATTCGTTAATGTGAATGATACATATTTTTTACCATCTTTCACCTTTAACACGCCCGGACTCTTCGTATACGTGTTCATCATTGAAATTTCTTCTGATTGATCTTTTAAAGCTTTGAAATTGATGCTGTATTCACCGTCTTTAATTGTTTCAACATTCGGCTTCTCTACTTTTGGTTTCTCTACCTCTGGCTTTTTATCACCGTCTGGTTGCTTTTCTTCGTTCTTAATTGGCTCAAGTTTATCTTGTTCAAATAAAAGTTGTACATCATGTGTTTGCTTATAGTTTCTTGATGCCATTTCGATAAATACTTTTGTATTTAATTTTTTTGATAAATCGTCCACTTCAAACTCTACTACTCTTGTATCTTTTTCTTTATCTTCACTCACTACTTTTGCATCAGCAAATGCGCCATCTTTTTCCGTTTGGAAATTTTTAATTAATGAGCTACTTGTTAGTGTTACAATTGCCTTTTTCTTACCGTTTTCTACTTTTAATACTCCTGGATTTACCATGTAATTATTCATCTTAGATTCTTCATCTGTCTTATCTTTTAACACTTTAAATGGAATACTATAATTCCCATCGTTAATTGTGTTAGAATTGGGTTGTTGATCTGGGTCAGGCTTTTGGTCGGGCTTCTGACTTGGATCCGGTTTTTCATTTGGATCTGGCTTATTTGCTGGATCCTCTTTTTCATTTGGTTTTTCTACATGAATCGGTGTAATACTATTTTGATCAAATGCAATACGCACATCATAGTCATGATGATAATTTAAAAAGTCTATGTCTACTTTTACTTTCGCATTTAATACTTTCTCTACATCGTCCACTTCAAATTCTACTACTCGTGTATCTTTTTCTTTATCTTCACTACTTACATTTGTCGCAACAAACTGGCCATTTTTTTCTGTTTCAAACTTCGTAATCCATGAACTATGTTCTAACGTAAAGGATACCTTCTTCTTCCCATCCTTCACTTTTAAAGTTCCTGGACTTACAGAGTATTGATTCATCATAGATTCTTCATCTGATGTATCCTTAAGAACTTTGAAACCGATTGAATATTCACCGTCAGCTAGTTGGCTTGCTGCTTGAACTGCAAGAGGTTGTAATGTTGATACGAATGTAAATATCATTAAACACATCGCAACAACAATTTTAAGATATCTATTCAATGGAATAACGCTCCTTTATTTAGTTTTGACGTACTTTACGAATTAAAAAAACACCTGAAATAAGAATTAACACTGCAAATAATCCGATGCGTGCTTCATCGCCTGTTTTTGGGTTATCTGTTTTTTCAGCTTTTCCACTTTCATTTGTTCCTTTGCTTGCCTCTTTATTTGCTTCTTTACTCTCTTCTTTCTTCACTTCTTCTTTTACTTGTGTATCTGTTTTTGTTTGATCATTATTCTTTGTTACAGTAGTTGCTTTATTTTCTCCACCTAACGCTTTTACATTTGCATCAAATGCAAAGCGAATTGTGTAGTTATGGTCATAATTTACGTTAGGTACAACAACATGAATTTTTACAGCTGCTGGTTTAGATAAATCGTCTATTTTAAACTCTACAGTTCTTTTATCTGCAGATTCATCTTTACTAACAACTTTTGCATCAACAAAGTTTCCGTTCTCTGGTGCTTTAAATTCTGTAATCCAAGCACTATGATTCATAGGAATTTGTACTCTCATCTCACCATTTTTCACAATTAACTTAGCTGGTTTTTCAAAATAATCATTTGCCATTGAAGCTGAATCATTTTCTGCTTTTTGTATGACATAGTTAATATCGTAAATACCGTCAGCTACATTTGCCGAAGCTTGTCCAAATGGCACTACGAAAAAAGCTAGCATACATATGAACGTCATAATAAAAGCGGGTAATACAGAAATCTTTCTCATTTGGCTTACTTCCTCCTTGTTTATCTTTCATCCATACTTTTTTGAAAATGATAATTATTCTCAATGTATAAAAAAAATAATAATCCTCTATCATTATTTAATTGTAATTTATTTATGTAATGTAGATATTATTGATTATCATTCTCACTACGTGTTAAAAATAATATCCCTCCCTATTCCTTATAAAGAGCGATTTACATTTTAACATAAGTCCCTATTTCTTTTGGTGATTATCATTCTCAATGAAGGTCAAAAAAAATAAAACTAACCATTCTCCTACTCTATCACCTCTATCTACAAAATGATATCGTTATAGAAAACCTTATACCTTTCACTCCTCACTTTCCTTCTAATATTTCCACAACTAAGTCAATCTTAGCCTAATGCTAATTTTTTTGTCAACTATATTACGTATAAAATTTTTAATATCTAAATTTCCCTATATGCAATTTTTTCTACAAAAAAAGAGACTTTCTTTCATAGAAAGCCTCTTTTCACTATTTTTCTACAGCAACTTCTTGCTTTTGAAATAAAGAAACTACATATCCAATTGCAATTCCAATGATACCCGGAACTAGCCAACCAATCCCTACACTATATAGTGGAATTTTATCTAAGATAGGAGCAAGGGCCGCTACTTGAAGATTTGCATTATGCAATCCATCAAAGAAGCTAATTGCAAATGAACCTACAATACCCCCTACATACATAGCTAATGGAAGACGAATATAGTTTTCAACAAGTGATAATACAATCAGTACGATACCAATTGGGTAAATTGCAATTAAAATCGGTAATGCTAATGCGTTTAACTGAGTTAACCCAAGGTTTGCTACCATAAATGCTAATACACAGAAGATGAAAACAATCTTTTGATAAGAAAGCTTTGGTAATAAGGAAGAAAAATATTCCCCACAAGCTGCAACAATACCTACAGAAGTTGTTAAACATGCCGCTGTAATTGCGATCCCTAATAATAAAGTTCCGTAACTACCAAATAAATGATTTACAACGTTTGTTAAAATAATCCCTCCGTTTGCTCCCATTCCAAGAGACACACTAGAAGCTCCCAGATAAGCAAGTGCTAAATAAACAAGTAGTAAACCGAGCGCTGCAATAAATCCTGCAAAAATTGTTACTTTTGCAATGCTGTTCTTATTTGTAACGCCTTTTGCTTTTAAAGCATTAATAACAACATTTCCGAAAACAAGTGCTGCAAGTCCATCTAAAGTTAAATATCCATCAATAAAACCTTTAAAGAGCGGAGCATTATACGCTTCTGTCGGTGCACCAAATTCTCCAATTGGTGTAATAATTGCTTTACCTACGATAATTGCTATAACAGCTAACAAAATTGGAGTTAATACTTTACCGATGCGGCCCACTAATTTCGATGGGTTTAAAGCTAAATAGAAAGTTACTGCAAAGAAAATGAATGTAAAAATAACAAGTGGATACGATTGACCAGCTATCTCACTTGGTAAAAATGGTGCAACACTCATTTCATAAGCAACTGTTCCTGTACGCGGAACACTTACGAATACGCCTAAACATAAATAAATTGCAGTGATAAAAACAAGTGCGAATACAGGGTGTACACGTCCCGCTAGCTCATTAATATCTCCCTTTAGAGCTATAACAATTACCCCTAATAAAGGTAATCCAACACCTGTTACGATAAAGCCAAATAACGCGATCCATACGTCTGTTCCAGCACCTTGCCCTAAAGCCGGCGGGAAAATCATATTACCTGCACCGAAAAATAGTGCAAACAACATTAAACTTATTGCAAACATCTCAGAAAACTTTAAAGATGATTTCATTTCTACTAACCTCCTACATATTTTTACATTGACAAAATATTCTGAATTAAAGACCGTCACATATCCTCTTTCAAGCATACTTCCCCGTAAAAGAACGCAAAAAACACCCGTCCCTAACAAAGGGACGAGTGTTGAAATCGTGGTTCCACCCTTATTCTAATAAAATGAATTTATAACAAAATAAGCTCATTTTATAGCTCGTGTAAATTGATAACGGTTTTATCCGCCAAGAATTACAATGCATCATGCAGTTCACTCTTGAAGTTTAGAGGTGGTAAGTTTGTCTTTCCGTATTAGGAAGCTCACAGCCTAGGCTTCCCTCTCTGAGAATCGTCAAAAACAACTCATGTCCTCATCATTACTTTTATAAAATATCTTGTCGAAACTTGTTGTTTTTTATTATATGGGCTATTTTTTAAAAAATCAATAGTTTTATTTTTTCTGACAAAAAAATATAGGGAGAAAATTTTTCCTCCCTAAAACTGATTTATTAAAATGTCTAATTCCTCAGATGTAACGCTCCGCCATTTTCCCACTTCAAGATCGTCTATCTCTATATTCAGAATACGAACCCGCTTTAGCTTTGTTACAGTAAATCCGAAAGCACGGCTCATTCTACGAATTTGTCTGTTCATTCCTTGCGTTAAAACGATGCGAAATGTAGACTGATCCACTCTCGTCACTTTACAAGGCTTCGTCATGTCATCCTTAATCTTTACACCGCTGGACATCTCATCAATAAACCAATCTGTAAACGGCTTATCAACCGTAACAATATATTCTTTCTCGTGTTCATGATCTCCGTGTAAAATTTGATTCGCAATCGCACCGTCATTCGTTAATAAAATTAATCCTTCCGACGCTTTATCTAATCGTCCAACAGGAAAGATACGCTCTGGGTAATTGATATAATCAATAATGTTATCTTCAATATGCTCGGCTGCTGTACAAGTAATACCAACTGGTTTATGAAAGGCGATATACACCTTTTCTTTCTCTTCTTTTACAATAACCTGTCCATCAATCGTTACCACATCACCATCGCTCACGAGTGCACCGTGCGTACATATTTCACCGTTAATAGCCACGCGTCCTGCTTTAATGAGACGGTCTGTTTCGCGTCTTGAACAGGATTTTGCTTCGCTTATGTATTGGTTGATTTTCATAGCTTATTCCTTTTCCTATATATTAAAAGCGTCAATCTATGGCAATATCACTCTGCCACGATTGACGCTCTTTTACTTCGCAAAAACAACTAAATAAATAACCCCAATTACCAAAAATATTCCGCAACAAGCTAACAATACTTTTGCAAGTTTGTCCATAAACATATAATGGTTCCCCTTTGTTTCGTTGTTTGCTATTTTAATTCGACAACTGTTACGCCTAGGCCTCCCTCGCCCATGTCACCGTAGCGGTAGTTTTTCACACCGCGGTGTTTCTTCAAGTAATCTTGTACACCTTGGCGAAGCGCTCCTGTTCCTTTACCGTGAATAATTGATACGCGCGGATAGCTTGCAAGCTGTGCATCGTCTAAATATTTTTCAACGCGCATCATTGCATCTTCATAACGTTCACCGCGAAGATCGAGCTCTAACGAAACGTGATAATCTCTACCCTTCACACTTGCGACTGCTTTTTTCTCAGTTTGCTTCGGTGTATTAATGTATTCCATATTGGATTCTTTCACTTTCATCTTCAGAATACCAATTTGTACGCTCCACTCTGTATCACTTACCTTTTCAAGTAATTGACCTTTTTGGCCGAACGTTAATACTTTTACTTCATCGCCTGCGCGTAATTGTTGTTTTGGCGCTGTGTTTTTCACGTTTACTTTTTGTTTCTTCACAAGCTCTGGCGCCGTACCTTCTAGACGGCTCTTCGCTTCAATAAGCTCATGGTCTTTCACGTTTATAAGCTGTGCTTTACGCAATTGACGAAGTTCTTGAATAATGCCTTCTGCTTCTTTCTTTGCAGCTTCGACTTTTTCTTCCCCTTCTTTTTGCACTTTTAATAATTTTTCATCGCGCTCATCATTAAATTCAATAATTTGACGCTGTAATTCGCGATGCAGTTTTTCAGATTGCTTGCGAAGTGCTTCTGCTTCGTTCCAGTCACGCTCTGCATTCTTTTGACTTTCTTCTAACTTCGCAATCATATTTTCAATTTTGTTTGTATCTGTACTAATGTGGTTACGAGCTTGATCAATCACGCGATCAGATAGTCCAAGGCGCTTCGAAATTTCAAAAGCATTACTACGTCCTGGTACACCGATTAATAATTTATACGTTGGGCTTAATGTATTCACGTCGAACTCAACGCTCGCATTAATAACTTTCTCACGGTTATATCCGTATGCTTTTAATTCTGGGTAATGCGTCGTAGCAACAACGCGAGCACCACGATTACATACTTCATCTAAAATTGAAATTGCTAATGCAGCCCCTTCTTGCGGGTCTGTTCCAGCACCTAATTCATCGAATAAAACTAAGCTTTCAAAATCAGCTTTTTCTAAAATATCAACAATGTTCACCATATGTGAGGAGAACGTACTTAAACTTTGTTCAATCGATTGCTCATCACCGATATCGGCAAAGATATTTTTAAATACACAAATCTCTGACTCATCCATTACTGGAATGTGAAGGCCAGATTGCGCCATTAATACACAAATACCAACTGTTTTCAGCGTAACTGTTTTACCACCTGTATTCGGCCCCGTAATAACAATTGTCGTGAAATCTTTACCCAACATAATGTTATTTGGCACGATAATTTCTGGATCAATAAGCGGATGACGTGCTTGTCTTAAATCCATATAGCGCTCGTTATTTACAATTGGCTTCGTTGCTTTTATACGCTTCGCATAAAAAGCTTTCGCAAAAATAAAGTCAAGATTCGCAACTACTTCTACGTTAGATAAAACGATATCTGCTTCTACTGCCACTTCTTCTGTTAACATCAATAAGATGCGTTCAATTTCTTGTTTTTCTTTCACTCGTGCTTCTTGAAGCGCGTTATTTAACTCTACAATGACTTGTGGTTCAATAAATAACGTTTGCCCAGAAGCTGATTGATCGTGAACAATACCGCCATATACACCGCGGTATTCTTGTTTTACTGGGATTACGTAACGTTCGTTACGAATCGTTACAATCGCGTCAGACAGCATCTTTTGCGCGTTAGAAGAACGCGTCATGTTTTCTAACTTTTCACGAATACGACTTTCCGCAGTACGAATTTGAGTACGAATACCACGCAGTTTATCACTTGCGCTATCGACTACTTCACCGCCATCACCGATGCAATTTGTAATTTTCTTTTCTAAATCATATAAAGATATAATTTGAGCGACATGAGTTTCTAAAATAGGAAGCTCAACACCATTATCAACCATATCTTCAATGAAACGTTTCATATTGCGACTACCATACATCGTATTTGCAATATCAAGTAGTTCATTTGGACTTAACATACTCCCAATCTTTGCACGCTTCACATTTGAGCGAATATCCGTAATACCACCTAATGGTGCACTACCTTTTAAACGAATGACTTTCGCTGCTTCATCCGTTGTATCTTGCATTTCTACAATTTCTTCAAAATCAGTGCTTGGCACTAAATGCTTCACTTTGTCACGGCCAAGTGAAGAGGCTGTATGTTCAAGTAATTGTTCTTTTACTTTATTGTATTCTAATACACGCAACGTTCTTTCTAACATGTTGCAGGTCCCCCTTGTGTTACTTATTACGTTTAATATAGTCTAATAAACGTTCGATATCCCACGTGTTAATCACGTTATCTTTTTGAATCCAACCTTTACGTGCTGCGGCTACACCTGTTTCCATATCTTCTAACATTTCAAGCGTATGAGCATCTGTATTAATCGCTACTTTTACACCAGCATCTTGTGCTTGTTTTAATAATTTCGCGCTTAAATCTAGACGATTTGGATTCGCATTTAATTCTAAAACTGTATTTGTCTCTTTTGCGAGTTCAATTAATAAATCTGTATCTACATCGTAACCCTCACGACGCCCAAGAAGGCGTCCTGTCGGATGGGCAATCATTGTGACATGCTTATTCTCCAGCGCAGCACGAAGACGTTTCATAATCGTTTCACGGTCTTGTGAGAAGCTAGAGTGAATCGCTCCAATGACATAATCTAATTCTGCTAATACTTCATCATCAAAATCAAGTGTTGCATCTGGTAAAATGTCCATTTCAATTCCGCGTAAAATTGTAATGTCTGGATACTTTTCGTTCATACGTTCAATTTCTTTCGCTTGTTCACGAAGGCGCTCTTTCGTTAAACCATTCGCTACTTTTAAGTATTGTGAATGGTCGGTAATTGCCATAAATTTATAACCACGAGCACGACATGCCTGTACCATTTCCTCAATCGAAAAGGCACCGTCACTCCACGTTGTATGCATATGTAAATCACCTTGTATATCAGAGAACTGAATTAAGTTCGGATACTCTTTAATTAATTCAATTTCTTTTCCATCTTCACGCACTTCTGGTGGAATGAATGGAAGACCGAAATGAGAGAAGAACTCCTCTTCTGTTTCAAATGTTCTCACTTCACCTGTTTCTAAGTTTTCTACACCGTACTCACTAATTTTCTCGCCTCTATCTTTCGCGATTTGGCGCATTTTTACGTTATGGTCTTTTGATCCTGTGAAATGATGAAGAGTTGTAATAAATTCTTCAGGTTTTACTAAACGGAAATCGATTGAAATATCATATTCATATTGAAGACGAACAGAAACTTTCGTATCTCCACTTGCGATTACTTCAATCATATTATCGAATTGCAGTAAATGCTCACGTACTGTAGCTGGTTCTGACGTTGCAATGATAAAGTCTAAATCTTTCACTGTTTCACGAACTCGGCGCAAACTACCAGCGCGAGAGAAACGAATTACTTCAGCAATATTCGACAATTTCTCCTCTATTTCCCCGGCAATAGGCAATACCATTGCGATTGGTAAACGCTCTGGACGAGATCCTACTTGATCGATTGCTTCTAATATTTTCTCTTCTGTCTTCTTACCGAAACCTGCTAAAGCTTGTACTTTATTTTCCTCACAAACCGCTTTTAGCGATTCCATATCAACAACACCAAGTTCTTTATATAACTTAGCTACCTTTTTACCACCAAGGCCTGGCAATTTTAATAACGGTAATAAACTACTTGGCACTTCTTTTTCAAGCTCTTGTAATACTTCAGATGTTCCCGATTCTATATATTCTTGAATAACTGCCGCTGTTCCTTTTCCAATGCCCGGAATCTTCGTGAAATCTTCAATTTCAGAAAGACTGCGATCGTCACTTTCTAACGCTGCCGCCGCCTTACGAAATGCAGATATTTTAAATGGATTCGCGCCCTTTAGTTCCATAAACAGACCGATTGTCTCTAATAATTTAATAACTTGTTTTTTATTTACCTTCATCATTGCCCCGCCTTTCTTTCATAGAAAAAAACTCCTCTTTCCGAAAAAAGAGAAGTTATACTCTGCTACCTGTCTGCCATAGTTCCTTCACCTTTTCAGAAAGAATCGGTGTATCGTCTACAATTATTTTGCTAATTGATGATTTTTGTAATGGTGTTTGTATTTGTTCAATTGGAAGAATGTTTCCAACGATAATTAAAACAAACAAAATAATATATACTTCTAAAAATCCGAGGATTGCCCCCGCAAACGCATTGACTTGCTTTAAAACCGGTATTTCTGCAAACATATTTAACAAATTACCAAGTAATGAAAGTGCAATTTTTGTAATAATAAACAATATGATAAACGCAAGCGCTTGATAAAATACTGTCTCAATATTATTTGCATCAATCCATTCTGGAACAGATACATTTTTATCAAATGGATACGGAATAAATTTCGCAAGTGCTGGCGCTAAATCTTTACAGTACCAGTATGCAACAAGGTATGCGATAATAAAGCTTGTTAACTTTACAAGTTGCAGAATAAACCCTCTGCGTAAGCCGAGGAAAAATCCCATAACAAGCAGTAAAATGATAATAATATCAATCATGTTATTCCATTCCTTTTTTTGTCATACTTTCTTTCAATTTCTCATGTTCTTCTTTTAATTTTATGTAATCGTGTATGACGTTTACCGCCGTCAATACCGCTAGTCTACTCGTGTCAAGCGAAGGATTCTTGGCATTGAGTTCGCGCATTTTATCATCCACAATCGCTGCTACCATGCGGATATGACTTGTACTTTCATCGCCAACAACTGAATATTGTTGGCCATAGATTTCTACATTAATTCGACTTTTCTTTCCCTTTTGTTGTGACAACTCACCGGCCTCCAATCACGTACAGAATCCTAAAGTTTATCATACCATGAACCATCATATTATGGAAACAGAAAGAACAATCCGATATGATAAAAATAACAATATAAAAAAAGGGGCGACCACTATGTCAAATTCTATCGTAATTCAAACAAATTCTACAGTAATTGAAGACATGAAACAACAATACAAACAGGCACTTAGCCCAAAAACCCCACAAGGCGGAATCTTCATGGCAAAGGTGCCGTCTTGCACCATTACAGCTTATAAATCTGGAAAAGTAATGTTTCAAGGTGGCCGTGCTGAAGCAGAAGCTTCTCGTTGGCAAACTGTCTCTCAAACACCGAAAACAGCTGTAAAAAAATCTGTCGATTCACACCGTTATGCACCCCCTGCTTCCATCGGTACAATGTCTATCGTAGGGTCAGATGAAGTTGGTACTGGTGATTTCTTCGGACCGATGACAGTAGTTGCTGTATATGTGGACGCAAAGCAAATCCCACTGTTAAAAGAACTTGGTGTAAAAGACTCTAAAAACTTAAATGACGATCAAATTACTGCCATTGCAAAACAACTTCTACATGTTGTTCCTTACAGCTCTCTTGTCCTTCATAATGAAAAATATAACGAGCTATTTGATAAAGGAAACAACCAAGGTAAGTTAAAAGCTTTACTGCATAATAAAGCTATTACAAACTTATTAGCTAAAATTGCACCTACAAAACCTGAAGGCGTCTTAATCGATCAATTCACACAACCTGATACATACTACAAATATTTAGCAAAGCAAAAGCAGGTACAGCGTGAAAATGTTTACTTCGCAACGAAAGGTGAAAGTGTCCATTTAGCAGTAGCCGCTGCTTCTATTTTAGCTCGTTACTCATTCGTAAAACAGTTTGATGAACTAAGCAAAAAAGCCGGTATGCCACTTCCAAAAGGTGCTGGTAAACAAGTTGATATTGCAGCTGCTAAATTAATTCAAAAGCTTGGTAAAGAACGATTACCTGAGTTTGTGAAAATGCATTTCGCTAATAAGGAGAAGGCGTTTCGCTTATTAAAATAGTATCGACAAAAACAGGAGCCTACAAACTCCTGTTTTTGTTTCACTCTACTATTGTCCTTTTATTTTTGTTACAATTAAAATATACAGATTATTCTAACATAGGAGGAGATTCCCATTGCTACTTCTACAAATGATTCTAAATATTTTACTAGGCGATCCACACGAAAGACAGTTTGAAATTAGAGAAAACATTCAGCTACTAAGTGAACAACGAGAGTTCAACGATTTAATAGAGCGTTACGGCCGATCTTTCTTATTAAACTTTCGGATTCGAAGATTTATCGGGAAACACGATGCCCGCTTGTTAATACACAATCCAGCAAAACTACAACACTTCTGTGAGGAACTTGAATCTATGATTAGAAAAAAAGGATTGTTTACATAAGGAGGGAATTCATATAAACGCTGTGAAAATTAAAAAGTTATTATATGTTTTCGTACACCTCGTAGGCCCACTTTCTTTCCTCACTATTTCTATCATTTGGGGAGCTTTTTTCACTACTAAATCCACATTCGAAAATGTATCTGATAGTCTTTGTGTGATGGCCATCTATTACGTGCTCATGAGCTTAATGTGGTTTTTCTATTTAGATCGATTAGACAAAAATGTAGATAAAATTACAAAGGAAATTAATGATAATAAGGTGTAATACATATAAAAAAGGAGAGCCGCCAAGACTCTCCTTTTTTATGTTAACTTCTTTTCTGCTTCTTATTTGATGAAGATACTTTATGAGAACCTGTTTCATGTGTCGTCGTTCCTTGTCCTTCTACTTCTGGAGAACCAAGGCTTGATCTTGAATGATCTTTTTTCACTTTTTTACTCATTTATATTCACCCCTTCGCGTTACTTTTTGCTACGAGGTAATAAACTATGCAAAATAAAAAGCGAGAGGAAATCCTCTCGCTTTTTTCATATTTTAGAATTCAGAAGAACCTGGAGTTCTTGGGAATGGAATTACGTCACGGATGTTAGCCATGCCAGTGATGTACATTAGGAAGCGCTCGAAACCTAGACCGAATCCAGCGTGTTTTGTACCGCCGTATTTTCTAAGTTCTAAGTACCACCAGTAGTCCTCTTCGTTCATACCTAATTCTTTAATTCTGTCTACTAAAACGTCCATTCTTTCTTCACGTTGGCTTCCGCCGATTAATTCGCCGATGCCAGGAACTAGAAGGTCAGTAGCAGCTACTGTTTTTCCATCTTCATTCATACGCATGTAGAACGCTTTAATGTCTTTTGGATAGTCAGTTACGAATACAGGGCGTTTGAAAATTTCTTCTGATAAGTATCTTTCGTGCTCTGTTTGTAAGTCAATACCCCATTCTACTGGATATTTGAAGTCAGCACCTGACTCTTGAAGCACTTTAATTGCTTCTGTATATGTGATACGACCGAAGTCAGAGTTGATTACGTTGTTCATGCGCTCAAGAACTGTTTTATCAACGAAGCTGTTGAAGAATTCCATTTCTTCTGGTGCATGCTCTAGTACGTATTTCATTGCATATTTCAGCATATCTTCTGTAAGATCCATTACGTCGCCTAATTCAGCGAATGCAATCTCCGGCTCAACCATCCAGAACTCAGCTGCATGACGAGTTGTGTTAGAGTTTTCTGCACGGAATGTAGGTCCGAATGTGTATACGTCACGGAATGCTAATGCATAAGCTTCAGCGTTCAGCTGTCCACTTACTGTTAAGTTTGTTTCTTTGCCGAAGAAGTCTTTTGATTCATCAACTTGTCCGTCTTCACCTTTTGGTACGTTGTTTAAATCTTGCGTTGTTACGCGGAACATTTCGCCTGCACCTTCTGTATCACTACCAGTGATGATTGGTGTATGAACATGTACGAATCCACGCTCTTGGAAGAACTGGTGAATCGCAAATGCTGCGACAGAACGTACACGGAACGTTGCAGAGAATGCATTTGTTCTTGGACGTAAGTGAGCGATTGTACGTAAGTATTCAAACGTGTGACGTTTCTTTTGAAGTGGGTAATCAGAATCTGATAAGCCCTCGATATCAATTTTTTCTGCTTTAATTTCAAATGGTTGCTTCGCTCCAGGCGTTGCAATTACTGTACCTTCTACTTTAACTGAAGAGCTAAGTGGAAGTTTTGCAATTTCTTTGAAGTTTTCTAACTCTGTATCGAAAACGATTTGAACGCTTTTAAAGAAGCTACCGTCGTTTAATTCGATGAAACCAAATGCTTTTGAATCACGTAAGTTACGAATCCACCCTGATACTTGTACTGTTTGACCTGCGTATTTATCTGTATCTCTATACAGACTTTTTACTAATGTGTTTTCCATAGTGAAATTCTCCTTTGCACATATATTTAAATACAAAAAAACCTTTCATCCATAAAGGGACGAAAGGTTAAACTTCGCGGTACCACCCAATTTGTCATAAAGACCAACTTTAACTCGTATGTAATACATACTTCCCGGTTTGTAACAGGCCGGATTCCCGTCTAAGTCTACTCTTGAATACAAGATTCAATTTCGGTTAGCAACTCCAAGGTGTTCTTCACATATACCGCCTCATCAGGCTCTCACCGTCCCTGACTCGCTTTGGATTATAGTATATACTACTTTTCCTTATCATCGTCTTTCATTTTGTTAAACTAAAATTAATGTACTACATTCGAGAGAAAGATGCAAGATACCAAAAAATATATCAGCGATTTTTGTAATATATCGATTTTCCGACAATCGTGCCATAAAAAAATTGCCGGGCTTAATCCGGCAATTTCTCATTACTTACGTAACTCCGCACCAAACTTCTCTTCTACCGTTGTTAATACACGGTTATGTGCTTCTGTTACTTCTTCGTCTGTTAACGTACGTTCTGCATCGAAGTATGTCATAGAGAATGCAAGTGATTTCTTGCCTTCTTCCATTTTTTCACCTTCGTATAAGTCAAATAGCGTTACGTCTTTCAGAAGTTCTCCGCCAGCTTCAGCAATAACTTGCTTCATTTCACCAGCTTTTGTTTCTTTCGTTACGACAACAGCCATATCACGTGTCATAGATGGGAAACGTGGAATTGCTGTGTAGTAAGTTTCTTCTGCGTCTGCACCAAATACTTTTACAAGAGATAATTCGAATACGAATGTATTTTTCACATCTAATTGTTTTTCTGCTTCTGGGTGCAATTGACCGATGAAACCAATTACTTCGCCATCTAATACGATGTCAGCTGTACGACCTGGGTGCATCCCTTCACGTTTTGCTGGTGCATAAGTGATTTGGTTTGCAACACCAAGTACGTCGAATAATCCTTCTAGTACACCTTTCACAACGAAGAAGTCTACTACTTTCTTCTCACCTTGCCATGCATGGTGAAGAGCAAGTCCTGTCATAACACCGGCAAGATGTTGTTCTTCTTTCGGAAGTTCTCCTGCTTCTGTTGGTAAGAAGACAGAACCTACTTCGTATAAAGCAACACTATCGTTTTTACGTGCCACATTATATGAAACAGCTTCTAGTAATTGCGGTACTAAGCTTAAACGAAGTTGGCTACGCTCTTCACTCATTGGAAGTGCAAGATTTACAGGAGCTTTTTCATTTGGCTCGACCATATATTGCTTCGCTTTATCAGCGCTTGTTAATGAATATGTGATCGCTTCATATAAACCAGCACCCTCTAGGAAGCGACGTACTTTACGACGTTTCGTTTGTGCTGATGTTAATTTACCACGAGTCATTGTTCCAGAAGGTAATGTAACTGGAATGTGGTCATAACCGTATAGACGACCCACTTCTTCTACTAAGTCTTCTGAAATTGTAATATCAGGACGACGTGCTGGTACATTCACATGGAATGTTCCTTCTACTTCTGTGAATGGGAATTTCAAGTTTGTGAACATTGTACCCATTTCACTTGCAGAAATATTTGTACCTAATACACGGTTTACTTTTTCAGCAGTAACAGATACTGTACGCTCTTGTACTTGTAAGTTGTCAGCTTCTACTACACCTTCAAGTGCTTCTCCGCCAGCGTATTTCGCCATTAAAGCAGCTGCGTGTTGAATTGCTTCAAATGTACGTGTTGGATCGATTCCTTTTTCAAAACGTGCGCTTGATTCACTGCGAAGACCTAAGTCTTTTGATGTACGGCGCACTGTTTGACCTGCAAAGTATGCAGATTCAATTAAAACGTTTACTGTCTCATTTGTAACTTCAGAATCCGCTCCGCCCATTACACCAGCAACAGCTAAAGCTTTTGTTCCGTTTGTAATTACAAGGTGGTGGCTTTGTAACGTACGCTCTTGATCATCTAACGTTTCAATTTTTTCGCCTTCTTTTGCAAGACGAACAACGATTTCTTTTGAACCTAATTTATCGTAATCGAATGCATGTAACGGTTGACCGTATTCCATTAAAATGTAGTTTGTAATATCCACTACATTGCTAATTGGACGAATGCCAGCTGCCATAAGGCGCGTTTGCATCCACATTGGTGATGGACCAATCTTTACGTTCTTCACCATTTTTGCAATATATAATGGGTTTTCTTCTTTCGCTTCTACACTTACAGAAATGTAATCAGAAGTTTTTTCTGCTGTTTCTTGTAAGCTGATAGCTGGAAGTTTTACTTCACGGCCATAAATAGCAGCGACTTCATATGCAACACCTAACATGTTTAAGCAATCTGCACGGTTTGGTGTTAAACCAAGCTCAAGTACTCCATCATGTAAGTTTAAAATTTCAAGTGCGTCTGCACCAACTTCAGCGTCACTTGGGAAGATGAAGATACCGTCTGCATATTCTTTTGAAACTAACTTTCCATCAATACCAAGCTCTTGAAGCGCACAAACCATACCGTGAGAAGCCTCACCACGTAGTTTTGCTTTTTTAATTTTGAAGTTGCCAGGAAGTACAGCACCAACTTTTGCAACTGGTACTTTTAAACCTTTTGCAATGTTAGCAGCTCCACAAATAATTTGAACTGGCTCTTCTTCACCGATATCGATTAAACATTTGCTTAATTTATCAGCTTCTGGGTGTTTTTCACATTCTAATACGTGACCAACTACAACACCTTTTACACCTTTATTTAATAATTCAACACCTTCTACTTCAATACCACTTTTCGTGATTTTGTCTGCTAGTTCTTGTGCTGTTACATCTTTAATATCTACATACTCTTGTAACCAACGATATGATACGAACATACTTATCCTCTCCTTCCCTTACGCTCGTTTGAATTGTTGTAAGAAACGTACATCATTTGTATAGAAATGACGAATGTCATCTACGCCGTATTTCAACATTGCGATACGCTCTGCGCCCATACCGAATGCGAAACCTTGATATTCTTTTGAATCATAACCAGCCATTTCAAGTACGTTCGGATGAACCATACCTGCGCCTAAAATTTCGATCCAGCCAGTTCCTTTACAAGTGCCGCAACCTTTGCCGTGACACATCATACAAGAAATATCCATCTCTACAGATGGCTCTGTGAATGGGAAGAAACTTGGACGAAGACGGATTTCACGATCTTCACCGAACATCTTTTTCACGAATACTTGCAGTGTACCTTTTAAGTCACTCATGCGAATGTTTTTATCAATTACAAGACCTTCAATTTGCATGAATTGGTGTGAATGCGTCGCATCATCGTCATCGCGGCGATACACTTTACCAGGACAAATAATTTTAATTGGGCCTTTTTCTTTATTATTTTCCATCGTACGTGCTTGCACAGAAGATGTATGTGTACGTAGTAACGTTTCTTCTGTAATGTAGAATGTATCTTGCATATCACGCGCTGGGTGATCTTTCGGTAAGTTTAATGCTTCGAAGTTGTAGTAGTCTTTTTCTACTTCTGTTCCTTCAGCTACTTCATACCCCATACCGATGAATACATCTTCAATTTGCTCAACAACAGCTGTTAACGGATGGTGACAACCTGTTTCAACAGGACGGCCTGGTAGTGTAACATCAATTGTTTCCGTAGCTAATTTCGCTTCAATTACTGCTTTTTCTAAGTTTCCAATTTTGTCTTCTAAACGCGTTTGAATCGCTTCACGTACTTCATTTACTAATGCTCCCATACGTGGACGCTCTTCTGCTGATAATTTTCCCATGCCGCGTAATACTTCTGTAATTGGACCTTTTTTTCCTAAATACGCTACGCGTACGTCGTTTAAGCCCTTTAGCTCTTTCGCTTCTTCAATAAGCTCTAACGCTTTTTGCTTTAGCTCTTTTAAACGTGCTTCCATTTGGAACCCTCCTAATTTTAAAAATAAAAAAACCTCGCTCCCAAAAAGGGACGAGGTAAATTCGCGGTACCACCCTAAATTGACAGACCAGGTCTGCCCACTCATTAGTTATAACGATCAATTCTGACCGGAACGCCTTTACATATATATGGTCCTGGCGTCAACTCCAGAGGTGAATTCACTTCCGTCTACCATAAGAATGCTTTCAGTCTAAGGCATTCTCTCCCTATATGGCGATTTTGTAAGTTACTCTTCTCTATCAACGTTTTTCGTTATTTAACTTTTAATATAATATACTTCAACTTATTATAAGAAGTTTTTTATTTGTTCGCAACTGGGCTTTGTAAATAATACGTTAAAATCCCTGCTGCAACCGCAACATTTAATGATTCTGCCCCGCCGTAAATCGGAATATACAAGTTTTGATCCGTTTTTGCAAGAATTTCTTGGCTTACGCCGCTTCCTTCATTTCCTACAATTAATGCAAAACCACCAGCTGGTGTTACTTCACCATACGGAACTCCATTTTCAAGAGCTGTTCCATATACAGGAACGTTATTTTCTCTTAACTTGTCTACCCACTCTTCTAAGTTCCCTTTTACAACTGGTAAATGGAAAATAGAACCTTGTGTAGAGCGAAGCACTTTACTATTATATGCATCAACGCATCCTTCTCCAAGCACAACAGCATGAATACCAGCTGCATCAGCTGTACGAATAATTGTCCCTAAGTTGCCCGGGTCTTGAAGACCATCTAATAAAAGAAACTTTCCATCTGCAAGAGCTACTTCACTCTCGTGTTTCTCACAAACAGCAAATACCCCTTGCGTTGTTTCTGTTTCACGGAGTACTTTTACGATTGCTTCAGGTACGATATACATTTCCACATCATTAACTGTCCAATCTTTCGGAAGATCTGTCTGATCAGAAACGATAAGTTCTGTTACAACTCCTGCTTTTAAAGCTTCTTCCACTAAGTGGAATCCTTCTACAAAAAATAAACCTTTTTTATCGCGCTCTTTTTTCGTCTGCAGCTTTTTCCACTGCTTCACACGCGGATTTTGCACTGAATCAATGTTTTTCATAATATGTATTTCCCTCTCTTCTTGTCTTATCATTATAGCCTATTTTTCATACATATTTACATAAAAAAGAACAAAAACTAACGTCAGTTTCAATTCTGAAGAAGAGGTGAAAATAATGAGTTTTAATTTACGCGGTGCTGTATTAGCGAATGTATCTGGAAATTCACAAGATCAATTACAAGAAACGATTGTCGATGCAATTCAAAGCGGTGAAGAAAAAATGCTTCCAGGTCTTGGCGTTTTATTCGAAGTCATTTGGAAAAATGCTGATGAAAATGAAAAACACGAAATGTTAGGAACACTAGAGCAAGGATTAAAAAAATAAACAATAAAAGGTCACCTTAGAAAAAAACTAAGGTGACCTTTTATGTCTATAAAATTTTTCTTCTCCTAAACATTTCTACTTTACTAACGCTACACAGATGGAGTACAATATTCAAAATACATTTAAACCGATCGATTTTCTTTATAGACACCATTAGATAAAAGGAGTGAATGTTTTATGCAACGTATTACGCTTGAACAAGTTTTTAAACATCACATTACACAAAAATATGTAAACCGTTCTGGAATGGTCCACGCGATTGCTGTCGCTTACCATGCGTTTCACTTAGCGAAAAAGCATCATGCCTCAGTCGATGCTGCAACAAAAGCTGGTTTCCTTCATGATATCGGACATCACACATGGTACAGCGAGGGAGAATGGGATTATGACTTGTATAAAAAGAATGATATACATGCGATTAAAGGAGCAGAAAGAGCTCATAAATTGCTTATTAGATTAGGAGAACATCCGAAACTAGCAAAAGAAATTTCTATCGCGATTCTTCTTCATACAGATTCTTTCTTAGTACAGCAAGAAATTGAAAGAACATCTCTTCAAAACATTATTAAATGGGCAGACGAAGCAGATGAAGAACCGGGCGGAGCGCACCATTATAGAACGATTTCTTATGAAAAAGCATTAAAAGCTATTCAACAGTTAGACCGATTGGTAGAACGTGAATTGCAAATAGAGCAATCAAAATCGAATAACAAGGCAGAACATAGTTATCAATGAGAAAGAGGCATCACTATAGGGTGATACCTCTTTTATTATTTTATGGAAAATACACCTTTATATGTAATATTTAAATATTACATATAAAAACAAAATACTTTATAATTAAATATACAAATATAAAGAGGTGATTTTACAAATGCAACCCGCTACACAACTTTCTAATGAACAGAAATACTCTATGTCATGGGGACAATTTATTAGCTCCGTTTTATTCGCTTTTTTCGGAACCGGACTTATTACTGTGTTCCTCGCAATGCCCTTAACAATTTATACAGCCGGTCTTACAGATAAAAAACAAATTGCCCTGTATGAATCTATTGCAAATACTGCAAGTATCGTATTACAACTAGCCGTGTTGTTATTCTTCATTTTTAAATTCGAACCCGCAAAAAAATTACTACTAAAATCTTTTAACTTTAAAGCACTTAAAGAATGGCGTACATACGTATACTTACTTCTTTTCTTCGCTACAAATATTTTACTCAATTACATCTTGTTAAATTATATGTTCCAAGACGCAACAAAGCAGCAATCTTCCGCACTTAACTTAGACGTTTTCAAGCAGTATCAAATATTATTACTTCTCGGCTTCGCAATACTTACACCAATTTTTGAAGAGCTGATTTTCCGTGGTTTTATACTCCGCTTCTTCTCAGAACGCTTTCCATTTTGGATTGCAGCTATCGTAACAAGTTTCTTCTTCGGTATCGCTCATACATACTCACTTGGCGTAATGGTAATTACTTTCTTCATGGGATTATTAATGGCTATTTTATGTAAAAAAACAAAATCCATTATTCCAGCTATGTTATTTCATATTATAAATAATATGTTGGCATTCTTGAGTTAGAAAGAGGTATCATTGCGATACCTTTTTTATTAATTCGTATCATTACTTCTCATTTCTATCAATTTATACATATTTATTAATAATATCCAAAATAAACCTCATGTAGTAAAATATAACTGATTACTATAGAAGGAGACTATATATGTTGAGCTTACTTTGGGTTGTTTATATGCCACTTCTTGTTTTATGCGGATTGTTCGGTGGTATTTTTTTAATTGTTACTAGCATGAAACATCGTAAATTATTTGTTGGTTTAATGGGGCTACTTAGCTTCTCCTTTGTCACACTACCTTTTGTTTTTTGGGGCATGGGAGTGGATAGCAATGCAATCCTCCCTATTTCAACAACTTTATATTGGATACTGTTTTCTTTAACTGGATTATTAGCAGGGATAAGTGGAGTCCAAACCAAAATTAAAAGTATACGTAATATGGGATTCATTATTTTCATCGCTGGTATATTAGGGGTTATCTTCTGGTTACTCATGACTGTAGGTGATTCATACTATATATAATATTTTTTAGAACCCCATAAATCGGAGGTAATACAAAAGTGTTCGGAATATTAACTTGGATGATTTTCGCTCTTACTTTGATGTTATGCGACTTCATCGTTGGCATTTTTTTAATTATTGCTGGTATTAAATATCGTAAATCACTTACTATTATGGCTGGTTTCATTAGCATATCGCTTATTGTTGTTCCTATCATTTGTATAGGTTATGGAATAGATTTAGAGGGGATTGTTCCAATTTCGGGAACTTTATATTGGTGTTTCTTCTCTTTGGCTGGACTATTAGCTATTATAAGCGGAAGACAAATATCCAGTATTCGTGCTATGGGAATGGTTTTATTTATAACAGGGCTGTGCTCCGTAACTGGTTATCATTTTTTATATTTAACTCTTTAAACAGACAAAAAAGCAGGGAAATTAATTCCCTGCTTTTCTATTTGGTTTATTGCCTGATGGTAAGAAGAACGATAATACCCAAGCAATCCCTGCGAGTATCGTCGCAATTAAGAAGGCATCGTTAATACCGTTAATTGCAGATAACTTCGAAATTTGTCCAAATAATAGTTGCGTGCTCATCGCATCTCCTGCTTGCGCTGATCCAGCGATCGCTGCTAAACTTTGCCCCATGCCGTGTACTTTATCAACTAAGATTGGGTTTGACGTTGTTAACATGTTGCCGTAATCTGCTACGTGAGCAGTCGTTTGCTGCGTCATAAGTGTGATTAAAATCGCTGTTCCAATTGAACCAGCTACTTGTCTTGACGTATTTTGCGTTGCTGTACCGTGAGAAATTAATTTCATCGGCAGTGCGTTCATACCTGCTGTCATAATTGGCATCATAATGAATGACATACCAATCGAACGTATAATATAATCCGTCATAATAACGCTATACGGTGTATCCATCGATAACGTTGTGAATTCATATGTCGCAAACGTTGTAATGGCTAAACCGACAATTGCTAACGGACGAATACCATACTTATCAAATAGTTTACCTGCAATAGGTCCCATGATCCCCATAATTAATGATCCTGGAAGTAGTAATAAACCTGATTCTATCGGTGTGAAACCGCGAATGTTTTGCAGATATACCGGAAGTAATAACATACCTCCGAATAATGCCATCGTAACAATTGCATTAATTACTAAAGTAAAAGTAAATACTGGGTATTTAAACACTTGTAAATCAAGCATTTTGTTGTCCGTTGTTAGCTCTCTCCAAATAAATACCGCAATACCTACTACACCAATGATAAGTGAAATAACAACCTCTGCACTAGTCCAACTATTATTTCCTGCTTCACTAAATCCGTACAATAAGCTACCTAGTCCAATACTTGAACTAACAACACCGAATACATCTAACTTCGTTTTAGATACCGGCTGAGCTAGTGTAAAGAATTTTAAAGATAGGAATGTAATAATTAAACCGATAATAAACATCGCATAGAACATTAAGTTCCAGCTATAGTTTTCAATCACCCAGCCCGTTACAGTTGGTCCGATAGCTGGTGCTAAAATCATCGCTACACCTAGTAATCCCATCGCTGCTCCGCGCTTATGAGGCGGGAATAATGTCATGAAAATATTCATACCAACCGGCATTAAAATACCTGCACCCACCGCCTGAATAACGCGGCCCGTCATCATCATTGTAAAGTTTCCTGAAATAGCACAAATGATAGATCCTACCGTGAAGAATAACATTGCCGCTACGAATAATTTACGATACGTAAATCGTGAAACTAAAAAGGCACTAATCGGTACTAAAATACCATTTACAAGCATGAAACCTGTAATTAACCATTGTGCTGTTGAAGTTGATACGTTAAATTCGTTCATTAACGGAGGCAATGCAACGTTAATAATTGTTTGGTTTAAAATAGAAACGAACATGCCGAGAATTAATACAGCTACAACTGCTTTTACGTTCACATTTTCTACAGGCGTAGACATTTGTTTTTTCGGCGCTTCTTTTTCTTGTTTTACTTCTTCTTGCTTTCCTGTTTCTAACTCAACTACATTAGAAATTTCTGCTTCTTGCTTTCGTTCAATTTCTTTCTCTTCTGTTTCTACCTTACTTACTTCTATTTTATTTACGGCTGGGACTTGTTCTTCTCCCACGTTCGTTTTTTTCTTTCGTAAAAGACGATTTACAAGGAAGAAGACGATTATACAAAATAGTGCATATCCTGCAATTGCAATTGAGGACATCTCATCTCCCCCTTACTTATGAATACGAACTGACACATTCATTCCAGGAACAATATTTACTGATTTACTATGATCTAAAGAAATTTTAACTGGTACTACTTGTGTTACTTTCGTATAGTTCGCTGTTGCGTTGCTTGATGGTAACATAGAGAATGTATTCGCTGTTGTTAATCCAACTTGCTCTACTTTTCCTGATAAAGTTGTATCTGGGTATGCATCTACATACACATCTACATCTTGACCTTTTTGTACATCGTCAACATCTGTTTCTTCAATGTTTGCTGTTACCCATAAATTGTTCATATCAAATGCATAAGCAATTGGGCTACCTGCTCCAACGAAAGCATTTGTTGTTGCATTTGATTGCACAATTGTTGCATTTTGTGGAATTGTTACATCTACTGTTTGTTCTCCATTTGCTGCCGCTACAGTAACAGCACCTAATTTATCATTTTCATTGTAATTCTTTCCTACTTCAGCTTTCCAGTCAGTTAATTTACCTGCTACTGGTGATGCAATCGGAATTACCTTTCCATCAATTTTTGCATTTTCTGTTTTTAAATAATTTTCCGCTTGATTGTAATAGTAATAACCGCCAATACCGCCGCCAACTAGTACAATTAATGTGATAATGTTGATAATCACCATTCTTCGAAACTGATTCATTGCATTCCTCTCCTTATATCGCATATAATTTTTTTCTAAACTATTTACGTCCTTATTGTTTAGAGTGTTTAATTGTTAATTATATTAACTTTTAAACAAAAAAATCACACCATCTGCGGTGTAAATTGAAATTTATCTACCTGCGAGCGGTGCTGATTTCTGAAGGACTATCGTTTATAATTATAAATAATTATTTTGAATCTACAACCGACAATTTAAGTATGAAATGTCGCTTAAACAACAATATAATACCTATATGTTGTTTAAGTATAGAAAATTAAACGAGGGGAAGTAAAAATGTCTATTAAAAATACAAATGATCCACGTGTAAAGCGGACGAGACAACTCATACAGGATGCTTTTGTCGCTTTAGTAGGCGAAAAAGGATTTGATGATGTAACTGTTCAACATATTGCAGAACGTGCTCCTGTAAATCGCGCTACGTTTTATAGCCATTACCATGATAAATATGACCTATTAGACAAAAGCATTGAAGAAATGTTAGAGAAATTAACAGAAGTTATTAAGCCGAAAAATAGAAATAAAGAAGATTTTCAACTTACATTTGATTCACCACATCCGACATTTTTGGCTTTGTTCGAACATATTGCAGAAAATGTGAACTTCTATAACGTTATGCTTGGTGATAAAGCCGCTGGAAACTACTCTTATAAAATGATGAAAACAATACAAACACATTTAACATTAAGCCTGTCTATTTCACAGCCAGATGATAAAGATCTTATGGTTCCTCGTGATATTTTAATTAGTTATGTGACAGGAGCTCATATCGGGATGATTATGTCATGGTTAAAAAGAGGGATGATTTATACCCCGCATTTTATGGCTATGCAATTAACTCGTTTAATCATTTTAGGAGCTCATACTGCTGCAGGATTAGAACGACCTTTTTAAAACATAAAAAAGCGAAGGAAAATCTCCTTCGCTTTTTCTATTAATTAAATGTAATGTTATGTACAGCCTCTTTATCAAGACGTTTAATAACTTCTACAATTAACTTCACTGCATTTTCATAGTCATCACGGTGTAACATTGCCGCATGAGAATGAATGTAGCGCGTTGCAATCGTAATTGCCATAGACGGAATACCATTTGCAGAAATGTGAATTGCGCCTGCATCCGTTCCACCGCCCGCTACTGAATCATATTGATACGGGATTTGTAATTCGTCAGCAACATCAACTACAAAGTCACGTAAACCTGTATGTCCAATAACAGAAGCATCATATAAAATGATCTGTGGTCCATCACCCATTTTACTTTGCGCTTCTTTTGCCGTTACACCTGGTGTGTCACCAGCGATACCAACATCTACTGCGAATGCAATATCTGGTTTAATATAGTTCGCAGATGTTTTCGCACCACGAAGACCAACTTCTTCTTGTACAGTCCCTACGCCGTATACAACGTTTGGATGCTTTTCATCTTTTAATTGTTTTAATACGTCAATTGCAATTGCACAACCAATTCGGTTATCCCATGCTTTTGCAAGTAACATTTTTTCATTTTTCATCACTTGGAATTCAAAGTAAGGTACAACTTGATCGCCAGGTCGTACGCCCCACTCCATTGCCTCTTCTTGGCTAGAAGCACCAATATCGATGAACATGTCTTTAATTTCAACTGGCTTTTTACGCGCTTCTGGAGGTAAGATGTGTGGTGGTTTTGAACCAATTACACCTGTTACATCTCCTTTACGCGTTACAATTGTCACGCGCTGCGCAAGCATAACTTGTGACCACCAGCCACCAACTGTTTGGAAACGAAGGAAACCTTTGTCATCAATTTGCGTAATCATAAAGCCAACTTCATCTAAATGACCTGCAACCATAATTTTCGGGCCGTTTTCTTCCCCTATTTTTTTCGCAACTAAACTTCCTAAATTATCAGTAGAAAGTTCGTCCGCAAACGGCTCAATATATTTCTTCATTACTTCGCGTGGTTCACGCTCGTTACCCGCAATACCACGTGCATCTGTTAATTCTTTTAGCATTGTCAATGTCGCGTCTAATTTTGTCATTGCCAACACCCTCCTTTTTCTTCAGTCACTTCATTATACAAAAGGAAATTGAAATATTCAAAAATTAAATCAGTATCCTTGTGTTTGACGCTGATGATTTACTTCATTTTTATCTAAATATGCCTTTTCAATTTCTTCTTGCTCAAACTCTAGCGCTTGTCCAAGTCGAAGGTAGCTTGTAAATAATTCAATATAGTTCGTAATAGATGGTTGATCTGTAAAACGAATTACTTTCGCATATGTGTCTAAGAAAATTTCTACTTGTGTTTTATTCGTTTGTGCACATTTATAGAATAGGAAGTTTTTATCAATACCTAAATCAATTCCGATTGATAAAATAAAATGCAAGCCATCTACGTATTCTTCTAATATTACTTCACGTTCTGATGCTGGTTTGTTGCTCCAATATTTAAAACAACGTGTTTCATTTGCAAGTTCTCCAATTTCTACAAGAAGAGCTAACATTTTTTCTTTTAACAACTTTTTCGGTTGTAAATCATGCTCTTTCACAATACGGTCATCTAATTCTTTTTGTAATTTAAATAGTTGTAGTAAGTCCATTCTATTGTCCTCCTCCAACATCGCATTTTACGCAACAATGTTGTTTCATCTCAAAGTTCATTATTATTTTTCGTTTCTTATTAATAAGTCAGCCATTTATCTCTTTACAAAATAGCTTGTCCTTAATTTACAAATACGTTTCAATCATCACTATTAGATTGTTCACTCCGATTGGTGATAGTTAATCATTATCCGGGGATTGTCCACTGATAAAAAATTTATTTTATCTGATGAAAGTTGCATATCATCTTTCCATTATAGCAGTGTCGTTTCAGGTAGGAAAGATACTCTTCTTTCCAAAGGGGGATAATTGAAAAAAGCCAGGAGAATTCTCCTGGCTTCATATATATATTCTTCTATATCGCTATAGCTTTTATATTGATTTTGTCATATCGATAACGACATACTTCTCTTTGCATACAAATAAAAAAACCTTAGAAGAAAAATCTTCTAAGGTTTCAACTAATTAATTAGTTAATGTTGTTTTTTGCAACTGTTGCTAATTCAGCGAAAGCTTTTTCGTCATGAACAGCTAAGTCAGCAAGCATCTTGCGGTTAACTTCGATGCCAGCATTTTTAAGACCGTGCATTAAACGGCTGTAAGAAAGACCATTCATACGAGCTGCTGCGTTGATACGTGTAATCCATAATTTACGGAAGTCACGTTTCTTTTGACGACGGTCACGGAATGCATACATTAAAGATTTCATAACCTGTTGGTTAGCAACCTTGAATAATGTACTCTTAGAACCGTAGTAACCTTTTGCTAATTTTATAACTTTTTTACGACGTTGACGAGTAACTGTACCACCTTTTACTCTTGGCATAATATTACCTCCTAATTGTTCTATATATCAGCCGAACTTATTTTAAGTTGTCAAGCATTTGACGAATGCGTTTGAAGTCACCAGCGCTTACTACACCAGCTTTACGTAGTTTACGTTTAGCTTTTGTAGATTTGTTAGCGAATAAATGGCTTGTGTAAGCGTGAGAACGTTTCAGTTTACCTGATCCAGTCTTTTTGAAACGCTTTGCAGAGCCGCGATGAGTTTTTTGTTTAGGCATAGGTATTTCCTCCTCTATCTATTACTTATCGTTTTTCGGTGCTAAAACTAAGAACATACTACGTCCTTCCATTTTAGGCTTAGATTCAATTGTACTAACTTCAGCACAAGCTTCTGAGAAGCGATCTAAAACACGTTGACCGATTTCTTTATGAGTAATGGCACGTCCTTTAAAGCGAATTGACGCTTTAACCTTGTCGCCTTTCTCTAAAAACTTGATAGCATTACGAAGTTTTGTGTTAAAGTCGTGTTCATCAATTGTTGGACTTAAACGAACTTCTTTCATGCTAATTACTTTTTGATTTTTGCGCTGTTCTTTTTCTTTCTTCTGTTGCTCAAAGCGGAATTTACCGTAGTCCATAATGCGGCATACTGGCGGTTTCGCATTTGGAGCAACTAATACTAAATCAAGATTAAGATTTGCAGCTAAGTCTAAAGCGTCATTACGAGACTTGATTCCAAGTTGATCGCCATTTGCACCAACTAAACGTACTTCACGTGCACGAATTTGCTCGTTAATCATCATATCCTTGCTAATAGTAAGCCACCTCCAAGGTTTTTTCAGAACATCTTTTGTAGTCATAGAACCCGACAAAAAAAGTGCGGGCATACGACACCCACACTTGTAAATTCTTAAGTAAGAAATACATTTACCTGTAAACTGCGAATGCGTCCATCAGGTGAGAAGCGGGTGCTTCTACTTGTTCCACAAAACAATATTCTATTATCCTTGATGAGTTTATCATAGGACATGACGTCTGTCAAGAAGACGCTATGTGTTTTACTAACAACAAGAAATATTGTAACAAACAACTAACATACTTGCAATACTTTTTTATGATAAGTATAGTTTGGTTATTTTTTCTAGTTTTTCTTTTTTATAATACATACGAAAGCCGCGGTATACCGCGGCTTTGTCTTATCGTTTTCCTTCTACTTTAATCATATCAACAAAAGCATCTAATGCAATTGTTTCTGATTTTTGTTCACCATATTTACGTACGTTTACGCCGTTTTCAGTTACTTCATTGTCACCTACTACAAGCATGTACGGAATTTTTTGCATTTGTGCTTCACGGATTTTGTAACCAATTTTCTCTTCACGAGTATCTAATTCAACACGGATACCAGCACGACGTAATTCATCTTGTACTTTCTTCGCATAGTCTAAATGTACTTGCGGAGAAACTGGAATTACTTGCGCTTGAACTGGAGCTAACCAAGTTGGGAATGCACCTTTGTATTCTTCAATTAAGAAGGCTACGAAACGTTCCATAGTTGATACAACACCACGGTGAATTACAACTGGACGATGTTGTTTACCGTCTTCACCAACGTAAGATAATTCAAAGCGTTCTGGAAGTAAGAAGTCTAATTGTACAGTTGAAAGTGTTTCGTCTTTTCCAAGAGCAGTACGAACTTGAACGTCAAGTTTTGGACCGTAGAATGCCGCTTCACCTTCAGCTTCATAGTAATCAAGACCCATTTCATCCATAGCTTCTTTTAACATACCTTGTGCTTTTTCCCACATCTCATCATCAGCATAGTACTTTTTAGTATCAGCTGGGTCACGATAAGATAGACGGAATGAATAGTTCTCTAAACCAAAATCTTTGTACACTTCTAGAGTTAAGTTTACAACACGTTTTAACTCTTCTTTAATTTGATCTGGGCGAACGAAAATGTGCGCATCGTTTAAAGTCATTCCGCGTACACGTTGTAATCCAGATAATGCTCCAGACATTTCATAGCGGTGCATTGTTCCAAGTTCCGCAATACGGATTGGTAATTCACGGTAGCTGTGAATATCATTTTTATAAACCATCATGTGGTGAGGGCAGTTCATTGGACGAAGAACTAACTCTTCATTATCCATTTCCATTGATGGGAACATACCATCACGGTAGTGATTCCAGTGACCAGAAGTTTCATAAAGCTCTCTGCTTCCTAGTACTGGAGTGTATACGTGATCATAGCCTAAGCTTGCTTCTTTATCAACGATGTAACGCTCGATAATGCGGCGGATAGTTGCACCTTTTGGTAACCAAAGTGGTAAACCTTGTCCTACTTTTTGGCTATTAGTAAATAGTTTTAATTCTTTACCTAATTTACGGTGATCGCGCTCTTTCGCTTCTTCAAGCATACGTAAGTGCTCATCTAATTCTGCTTTCTTAACGAATGCAGTACCGTAAATACGTTGTAGCATTTTATTATTGCTATCGCCGCGCCAGTAAGCACCTGCAACGCTTAATAATTTAAATACTTTAATTTTCCCTGTAGATGGAAGGTGAACACCACGGCAAAGGTCGAAGAATTCGCCTTGCTCGTAGATTGAAATAACTGCATCTTCTGGAAGATCGTTAATTAAATCTAATTTTAACTCATCGCCGATTTCTTCAAAGCGACGAAGTGCTTCTGCACGTGGCACTTCATGACGAACGATTTCTAAGTTCTCGTTCACAATTTTTTGCATTTCTTTTTCGATTTTCTTGAAGTCTTCAACTGTAATTGCTTCTTCCATATCAATATCGTAGTAGAAGCCATTTTCAATCACTGGACCAATGCCGAGCTCAAGCTTAGCATCTTTATATAAACGTTTTAACGCTTGTGCTAATAGGTGGGCTGTTGAATGGCGTAAAATGTATAAGCCATCTTCAGAATCTAATGTAATAATAGAAACTGCACCATCTTCTTCGATTGGTGTAACAAGATCGATCATCTCATCGTTTAATTTTCCAGCCACAGCTTTTTTCTTTAAGCCTGGGCTAATAGAAGCTGCGATTTCTTCAGTTGTTACGCCTTTTGGAAACTCCTTCACAGCTCCATCAGGGAAAGTAATTTTAACTACATCTGCCATCACTGGTCACTCCTCTTTTTTTCAAAATAAAAAACACTCATCCCGTAAAAAGGGACGAGTGTTGAATTCGTGGTTCCACCCTTGTTCCAATTAACATTATTGTTAATTGCTCAAGTTCAACATAACGGTGTTGTCCGTTAGCAATTACTAGAAAAAACCGTTCACTGCTAAAGTTTAGAGGTGGTAAGTAATAATCCCGTACTAGGAAGCTCACACCCTAAGGCTTCCCTCTCTGAAAATCGTAGAAAACTACTCATGTCCTCATCATGACATTTCAATATATTTCATTTATGTAGGTAATTATATGCTCAAAAACTTAGAAAATCAAGGGCGTTACCTTTATTTTTTAAATTTTTCACATTGCGCTCAAACTCATGTAATCCATGTAATTGGACCCGTTCTTGAAATACATTTCGCAAAGTAATAATCATATTATGGTCTTGTTCTTTCGTATATAAATAAATTTTTTTCGGCGAAATAGAAAGAAGTGGTGCAATTACTTTCGTATCAATATATACATCCTTTTGCTTTAATAATTCCTCGTCTATATATTGGACCAATTTCTCCTGTTTTAAACGTCTACCTTTATCATCATAGAAAATAAAACTTTCATCAAAAATAAGATGCACACAGGACAAACGTGATTTTCGGCTGCGCACTTGTTGCCTTAGCGTCTCAATAAACATTTGATATTCTTGTTCCAACTTATACTCATCAATCGACAATTCAGCAAGCTTAGCTACCATTTCCCTATATGTACGAAGGCGAAAACGAACATATGATGAAAACGAGAACGAAAGCGGATCACAAAGCCAGTTATTTAAAGAAGATTTAATATATGATTCAAATGTGTGACGTGTTAATTCACGAGCAATCCCTTTTCTTCTTCCCTTTAAAATCTCTTGTGCCATATGCAATATTTGATGACACTCTTCCTCTTCTTCATAAAAAAACTTCTCTTTTAAGATTGTATAAATCCACTTATTTTGCTTTACATTCACAATGAAACATACCATTACCGGCAATAAAATCTTTTCAATATAATTCGATTCACATACTGGTATGTGAATCACCACTTTTTGTTCCTGTAAATACACACTCGTTTCCTTATATAACAGTTCCGCTCTTTTCAATAGTTGTCTATATACATGCATAGCATCATTTTTTTCTTCGAAGCAAATTTCAATCACTTTTGTCCCCCCTTTTATCCCTGCTCTAAAGGATTGTATCTATACGTTACAAATCCTATAAGAGTCCGTCCCGCGTGAAGTTCACTCTTAGTAGAATTACATTTCCTATCGTTAGAAAATCCACTCAATATGGCTTGCTAATTTTATATATATTAAGGGAGGGAGAAAAAAATGATACAAGCTACAATGAATTTTCTATAAGAAGTTTTTCGTTTTGCAATTCACCTATTCTGAAAAGTGTTCAAAACGAAAAAAGAGCAAGCTTTTCAGCTTACTCTTTACTTATGACGTCGGTTTTTCCCGCCAATCGGAATTGGCTTCGCTAAATATTTAATTCGTTCCATAATACGCGCTGCTTTCATTTGTTCTGCTTCACCACGCTGTGTATACGTTAAATGATGTTCCAATTCCTTGAAATCAAAGTTAGACGTAAAGAACGTCGGTAAGTTTTCTAACATACGGAATTGCAAAATGGCACCAAGCACATCGTCACGCACAAAACTTGACATCGCTTCTGCTCCGATATCATCTAGCATTAAAACTTGTACGCGTTTCACCGCATCAATCTTTTCCCCAATCGAATTATCTTGAATCGAACTTTTAATTTCACGTAAAAATTCAGGGAAGTATACGAGCATCGAACTTATTTTCTTTTGAGCAAGTTCATTCGCCATTGCTCCTAACAAATACGTTTTCCCTACACCAAATTTACCGTACAAATATAAACCTTGTACTTTTTTACCAGGTTCATATGTACTTAAAAATTCATTAGCTGCACCAATTGCATCAATACGCGCATCTAAATCTGAAGGATCTAAGTTTTCCATCGTTGCCTGTAAAATGTCAGTTGGCATATATACACTTTGAACGAGTTTTTCATATTTCTTTCTCTCGTCATATGCTACTTTTCTAACGCAACGATCGTATTGAATATCAATCATCTTCCCTTGGATAACGAGCTTTGGCTCATATCCTTGCAGCATGTTTTTACACGAACCTAGATCCGGACAATCCGCACAACCTACACTTTGTCCAATATATTCGTATAACTTCACAAGGCTGCGCTCAATCATAGAAGTTGTTACTTCACCTTGATGTTCGTCTATAAATTCTTTCACACGCGGATGCGCCATTACTTCCGCCTTTAATACTTCATATCTATTTTTAAAATTTTTATTTTCCATTAACTTTGCAAATGAATTTTGAATATGCTCCATTTTCTCACCTCAAAGAGCGTTCATTCTCTTCTATTAATCACGCTTATATTTTTTTAACACTTCTTCTAGTCGTTTTCGTTCATCATCTAACGTACTTGCATCTTTTTTCTTACTTACATCTTTCTTCACTGTTTCTTTCTCTTGTTCTTTCGGCTCTTCTTTCAGCCAATCTGGTACCATTTCTTTTCTTATCGTTTTCTTCGACGTACGGCCTTTTTTCTTCGTCTCAGCCCATTCTTGATATTGACGGTTTTCTTCTTTCGCTAACGCCATTGCTTCAGCTACTGTACCGACCTTTTTACGTGCCCAATGCCCAGCAATTTTCTCCACATACGTTTTCGCAAGCTTCATATCTGAGCGTAGCATAACGTAATAAATAAGTACATTCACAACACCTGGCGTTAATTTTTGATTGATCATTACATCTTCAACGATCTGCAAGTCAGCCTTTGTCGCCTCTGCACCACCAGAGATTTCTTTTAATAGTTGTTTTGGTGAGATTTCCTCTAACTGTTTTATTAACATCTCTTCTTGTGTAGAAGGCTCTTTTCCTTCCATCATACGTGCAGCGTGAGGTTGTACTCTTTCACTTAATACAGGTAACGCTTGACCGTTTTCGAACTGATACCAATCACGTGCTCCTTTTCTAAGCCTTTCGGTATCAATTGTCTGCATCTCTGTCACCGTACCAAGAACGATATTTTGCATCGATAACACATCTACATCGTACACGTAAGCAAGTGTAATGACACATTCTCGCACTTGATCTGTAATCGCCTTTTTAGGGACAAGAGCGGACAAGCCATCTACAAATAAGGAGAAATCAAAGAAATCATTCCAAACTTTTGGAGCGTCTCCCTTCTCGTTACTTGGCATAGCTGTCGTTTTTGGAATACGAAGATCTTCTTGCGCATGCTCAAGCTGTCCTGGATTAAACGAACCAAACACATCATTGAAAGAACGCGTAACATTTTCATAAGAAGCAAAATCAAATTCTTCTTCTAAGAAATATTGCTTTACTTGATTATATTTTGTCCGACTCAATCGATTGTATAAAAAGATGCTTAACACAATATCATCAAAAAACTGCTTCGGAGATAAAGGTGGTTGCAATTCATATATAAACATTCGAATATCTTTTTCTTTCTTAATATATACCTTCAAAAGCCCAATTGCTTCTAACTTTACTCGTTCCTCATATATTTCGGGAAGCTGCATCTGCATGGTCACCATAAGGGAATGATGTGTATTCTCTTTTCCAAACACACGATCTTGCTCTAACTCTCCCCATAGCGTCATGTACAAACTAAAAGCTCTACTACCTATTAACGGCTGATACAACATCGTTAACACTTTTCGGTCGTAATTATGCAATAACCCTTTCGCACTTACTTTATAACGATCAATTGGCAATAGCTCCATCCATGACTGTTTTTCCATTCTTGCTTTTCCTTTCTCTCATCCAATCTATCCTCTACTTCATTCGTTCTATCTTCATTATATAATTGCTTAGCGAAAAAGAGCTATTAGCTTTCGCTTCTAGCTCTCTTATCTCATTACTACGGTATGTAAAGAGAATAAAATACAACTTCTACTCTCTTTCTTTTTGCAGTATATCTTTTAATTCTTCAATAAATACATTTAAATCTTTAAATTGGCGATATACAGAAGCAAAACGCACGTAAGCAACATCATCAATATCACGCAGTTCTTCCATAACAATTTCACCAATCATATCACTTTTCACTTCTGATATACCTAAATTACGAAGTTCACGTTCCACACTTTGAGTTACTTCTTCTAATTGTCTTAAAGATACTGGTCTTTTTTCGCACGCTTTAATTAAGCCGCGCAAAATCTTTTCTTTATTAAATTCTTCTCGTGTGCCTTCTTTTTTTACAACGATAAGAGGTGACTCTTCTACTCTTTCAAATGTCGTAAAGCGACTTAAACAACTTTCACACTCTCTCCTTCTTCGAATAGAGCGCCCCTCGTCTACCGGACGCGAATCTAACACTCTTGTACCATTATGCGAACAGGATGGACAACGCAATATATTCACTCCTTTACACTATACTCTTTATTTTTTCTCTACTTACTTCATCTGACAATATATATACAATATTATATAACTCATTCTAACTCTCTTACCACTTTAAGTTTAAGCACATTATTTTATCATCTCGTTTTCAAAAATAAGATGGTAGATGGGGTGCTAACTTATTCGTAAGAGCTCAATTTATCTCACTAACGAGTACGTTATATTTTTCCTTTTTTATAAACTAAAAAAGAGGTGCATTATACACCTCTTTACATTTTAAATCAATTATGTTCTTTTTTAAAGAGCTTTTGTTTCTCTCTGCTTAATTTCGAAGCTACCAGTGCCTCGAGGAAGCTCGATGCTCTCACGCGTTTTCGCGTTTAAACCTTCTGCAATATATTCTGCAGCAACATTTGGATCAATACGATCCCCACAAGTATAAACATCAATACTTGCGTAACCGTGCTCCGGAAAGCTATGAATTGTTAAATGTGATTCCGAGATAATTACTACTCCACTTACACCTTGTGGTGCAAATTTATGGAAAGCAACCTCACGCACTTCAGCACCAGCTCTCAGTGCTGCATCCACAAATAATTGTTCAATATACGGCATGTCATTAAGCTTGTCGAAATCGCAATCCCAAAGTTCAGCGATTACGTGACGACCCATCGTATCCATAGTATCCATTCTACAGTTCCCCCTTGTAAATTTATTCTAACTGTTCGAATTGAAAACTAATTTGCAATTTGGCTTGCTCCACTACCACGGGGGAAAGTTAGTCCAGAGAGGTCCTAACCCTTTAAGTAGTGACTACGTACCTCAGCTCTTAAGTTTACGAGTGTTAGTATACTTTGTTTATTTTCATTTTGCAACAACAGTTTTTTCGATTTTCTGTCATATTTTCCTCTTTACTTTTCCCTAAAAAAAATAAATGATTCACAAATACAGTAATCACAACGTTTCGTGGTATGTCCACTTTCAAAAATATACTCCTATAATTTTTTTCCTTTTCAGAAAAAAATAAAAAAAGAGGGCAAATATTCACTTGCCCTCTCCCTTATTCACTTAAATATGTTGCACATTTTTTTGTTTCGCTAATTCGTCAACAACTAACGTTACAAGATCTACAACACGACGAGAGTAGCCCCACTCGTTATCATACCAAGCAAGTACTTTCACTTTACGATCACCCATTACCATTGTAGATAAACCATCAATAATAGCTGAGTGTGTATTTGTATTAAAGTCAATAGATACTAAAGGCTCTTCGCTGAATTCTACAATGCCTTTTAACGCACCGTTTGCAACAGTTTTGAATGCTTCATTAATAGCTTCAACTGTCACATCACGTTTTACATCTACTACTAAGTCAACAAGAGACACGTTTGGCGTTGGTACACGAAGTGCCATACCATGAAGTTTTCCGTTTAAGTGCGGAAGAACTTTTGCAAGCGCTTTCGCGGCACCTGTCGTTGTCGGAATGATTGATTGTCCGCAAGCACGTGCTCTTCTTAAATCTTTATGTGGGTTATCAATATTTTTTTGGTCATTTGTATAAGCGTGAACAGTTGTCATTAAACCGTTTTCAATTCCAAACTGCTCATCTAACACCTTAACAACAGGCGCTAAACAGTTTGTTGTGCAAGATGCATTTGAAATAACAGTATGTTTTGTAATATCTAATTGGTCTTCGTTCACACCAACTACAATTGTTACATCTTCATTTTTACCAGGCGCTGTTAAAATAACTTTTTTCGCTCCAGCTTCAACATGAAGAATTGCTTTTTCTTTTGAATTAAATTTACCAGTTGCTTCAATTACAACTTCAACACCTAAATCTGTCCAAGGCAATTCCTTTGGATCGCGGTTGTTTAAAAGGCGAATCATTTTCCCATCAACTAACAAGTGATCTTCAAATGCTTCTACTGTTCCGTCAAACTTGCCGTGAACTGTATCATATTTAATTAAATGTGCTAACGTTTCAGATGGATAGCTTGCATTGATTGCTACAATTTCGAATGCGCTTTCTTTTATTGCCTGACGAAATACCATTCTCCCAATACGTCCAAATCCATTAATTGCCACACGAGTCATAATATGTTATCCCCCTTGAATGCGTTATACTATTTATCTCCAATCCCAATAATAGTATAACACAAAAAGGGGATATGTCACTAAGCATTTTCATTAATTTCACAATTTTTTAGTCAATAATGTTCCAATTCTTTAAAATCACCTGTAATTGTGTTTTCGTTCCCATAATTGTGCCATCATTATTTATCACTTCATCTGCATTCTTCACTTTTTCTTCTAACGGCATTTGAGATTGAATACGAGCTGTTGCTTCTTCTTCTGAAAAATTATTTCGTTTCATTAAACGTTCTAATTGCGTATGTGGCTTAACCGCTACAACTAATACGCGGTCAACGAGACTTGTTAATTTGCTTTCAAATAAGAGAGGTATATCTAACACAACCGCTTGCATACCTTCCTTTATGTACTTTTCCTTTTGTGTATTCATTTCCTCACGAACTGCAGGATGAACGATTTTATTTAACTGCAATCGTTTTTCTTCATTATAGAAAACGACACTTCCTAATTTCGGGCGATCCAATTCTCCATCTTCTTGTAATACTTCCGTTCCAAACACTTCTACAATTTTGTTATATGCTGGTTTTCCTCGTTCTACAACTTCTCGCGCAATAATATCTGCATCAATAACTGGTATACTCAGTTCACGAAACATTTGAGACACTGTACTTTTTCCGCTTGCAATGCCTCCCGTTAATCCAATTACTACTGTCATCATAATCCTCCTCACAATATAAAAGGCGCGAAACTAATGTTCCACGCCCATACTTACATTTTCCAAATTCCAATAATAATGAGTAATACCCCAGGCAGGAATGTAAATTTTTGTAACCACTTCATGTTTGATAAAACCGTTCCAAGTTTCATTCCAATAAATAAAAACAAAGAACTCATAACCGCAACTAATATCGCCATCATAGCGGGCGCATACCCTAATAAAGATGCACCAATTCCAGCACCGAACGAATCTATAGAAAGAGCGATACCAAGAAGCAATGCTTCTCCTGCGGAAATGGTGCCTGATTTATCAAAATCTGCAACAGTCGGTTTCCGTAAAATTTGAATCACTAGCCCGAGCGAAGCAATTTCTAATTTCCAAACCTTCTCCTCTTGCTTTGGTTCTTCTCTTTTCTCACTTCGAAAAAATTGATATAATACCCAAATTCCTATTCCAATAAGAACAAGCCCACCGATACGCGTTGCGATAACAGGTGAAAATATTTTCGCGATCATATGTCCAATTCCCATTGAAACAAGCATAACAGCCGCTGAACACATTCCGATAATTATAATTGATCTTAGTGGAATTCTTACGCTTCTTAAACCATATGTTAGCCCTACACTACAGCTATCTAAGCTTAATGTAAAAGCTAATAAAATAAGAGATAAATAAAGGTACATCGGTAAGCTCCTCCCTTATACATAGCCCTGCTGTATGTATATGACAAATGCCTATCCAATGTTATCTCTTTTCTATATTCTCGGCTGACAAATCGGGCAGTAATGCGTTCCTCTTCCGCCAACAACTGTTTTTTCTAATATCGTACCGCAAGTCACACATGGTTCTCCTTTTTTTCCGTATACATTTAGAAGTTCTTGGAATGAGCCAATTTGCCCTTGCGAATTCATATACGTTCGAATTGTACTTCCGCCTCGCTTCACTGCTTCACCTAACGTTGTAACAGTCGCCTCGTAAATTCGTTCAATTTCTTCTGCTGTTAAAGACGAAGCTTCTCGTTCCGGATGAATTTGAGAACGGAATAAAACTTCATCTACATATATATTTCCAAGCCCTACTAAAAGACGCTGGTCTAATAATACGACTTTTATTTTACGATTGGTCTTTTGCAATCTTTCTTGTAAATACTGCGGTGTCAATTCAGCATCAAACGGCTCCGGACCTAAGTCAGCAAGAGGCATTTGATTCAATTCTTCACCTTTCTTAAAGAGATGCATCGTACCAAACTTTCTCACATCTTTATAATGTAATTCAGTTCCATCTGTAAATAAGAAACGGACGTGTGTATGCTTATCAATTGGCTCGTCCTCTTGATGCAGTAAAAACTTACCTTCCATACGTAAATGTGAAACAATAACATAATTCGTTACATATAAAAGCAAAAACTTTCCTCTTCGCTTTATATTTTCAATCTTCTCGCCTCTTAGCATTTCTTTAAAGATTTCTGCATCATCCGGACGTTTTACTATTTTTGGATAAGTAATAATGACATCTTCAATCGTTTTTCCTGTTACAAGATTTTCAAGCGTCCGCCTAACATTTTCAACCTCTGGTAATTCAGGCATTTCATCACTTCCTTATTTTGCGTCGTACCAAGTTGGACCGTAAGAATAATCAACTTTCAGCGGAACCGCAAGTTCAATCGCATGCTCCATTACTTCAGGTACAAGCTTCTCTAATTTTTCAATTTCTTCTTTTGGTGCTTCAAATATCAATTCATCGTGTACTTGCAGAAGTAGACGCGCCTGTAATCCTTCTTCTTCTAGACGGTCTGCCATAATAATCATCGCTTTTTTAATAATATCTGCTGCAGTCCCTTGAATTGGTGTATTCATAGCCGTACGCTCAGCAAAGCTACGTAAATTGAAATTACGACTCGTAATTTCCGGAATATAACGGCGGCGATTTAATAATGTAGCCACATACCCTTTTTGTTTCGCATCTTTTACGATGTCACTCATGTATTCTTGTACACCAGGGAAACTTTCTAAATACTTTTCAATAAATTCCGCTGCTGCTTTTCTTGTAATTCCTAAGTTTTGTGAAAGACCATAATCACTAATACCATATACAATTCCGAAATTGACAGCTTTCGCTTGTCGTCTCATATTCGAAGTTACTTCATCTTTTTCAACGCCAAATACATCCATCGCTGTTTTCGTATGAATATCCATGTCATGTTGGAACGCTTCAACTAGCCCTTTATCATTTGCAATATGAGCTAATACGCGAAGTTCAATTTGTGAATAATCTGCCGCATACATAATCCATCCTTCTTCTGATGGAACAAATGCCTGACGAATCTTTCTTCCTTCTTCTAATCGAATCGGGATATTTTGCAAGTTCGGATCCGTTGAACTTAATCGACCTGTTTGCGTTAATACTTGATTGAAACGAGTATGGATTTTAGATGAATCTTCATGTACAACTTTTAATAAACCTTCAATATAAGTTGAATTTAGTTTCCCTAATTGACGATAATGTAAAATGTTTGGAATGATTTCATGGCGATCCATAAGCTTTTCTAGTACATCTGCTGACGTAGAATAACCTGTTTTCGTCTTTTTAATAACTGGTAAGTTTAAGTTCTCAAACAGAATAACACCAAGCTGCTTCGGTGAATTAATATTAAATTCTGTTCCCGCAAGCTTATAAATTTCCTGTTCCATTTCCTTTAATCTACCTGCAAGTTCTTCTCCCATATTACGAAGACGCTCCGTATCAACTTTTACACCTTTTACTTCCATATCAGCTAATACACGCGCAAGTGGTAATTCTAACTCTGTAAACAGTTCATATTGCTCATTCTTTTGTAACTCTTCAACGAATGTTTGCTTTACATCATATAATACGTGCACTTTACGAGCTACATGCTCCGCTACTACTTCTAGCTCTGGAACAGCACGCTTCGCACCTTTTCCGTAAACTTCTTCATCAGATTTCACAGCATGTGTTTCTTTCATTTTTGCTACAGTACGGAAATCTTTATCCGTATCAGCCGGGTCAAGTAAATAAGCAGCGATTAGTAGATCAAAGTCAATCCCTTGCATATCTATCCCGTTCCATTTAAGTGCAACGATTGCGCGCTTCGCATCAAATGTATACTTTCTCATATCTCCATCTGCAAGCCACTCTTTAAAAGCGTCTGACTTAAGAGCAATTTCTGTTTGAATAAAGTAACAGCCATTTTCATTTTGAATACCAAAACCTTGAATGTCCGCTTTATGATAGTTATCTTCTTGTACTTCAACAATAAGCGCACTATCTTGCACTAGCATTTCTTCTGTAACTTCTTCCACAATATCAAATGTAATATCATCTAATTCAGCTGGAGTCGTTTCTTCTGGCGTAACACCTAATTTATTTAAAAGTGATGTAAATCCTAAATTCTCGAACATTGGAATCACATCACTTGCTTCATACCCTTTATACTCCATATCATCCACATGCACTGTAATCGGCGCATCTGTAATAATAGTTGCAAGATCTTTACTCATAAGAGCTTGGTCTTTATTTGCTTCTAGCTTTTCTTTTAATTTCTTCCCGCTTACTTGATCTATATTTTCATACACTGCCTCGACCGTTTCAAACTGTGTTAACAATTTAATCGCAGTTTTTTCACCAACTCCTGGTACACCTGGAATATTATCTGACTGGTCTCCCATTAAACCTTTCATATCGATAATTTGCTTTGGTGATAAGCTGTATTTCTCAAATAAAGCTTCTTTCGTATATTCATCCACTTCTGTAATCCCTTTGCGTGGAATACATACGAGTGTATTATCTGAAACAAGTTGCAGTAAGTCTTTATCTCCTGAAATAACTTTTACATGAAACCCTTGTTCACTCGCTTCTTTCGCTAACGTCCCCATAATGTCATCCGCTTCATAATTTTCTAATTCATAACGCGGTACGTTGAATGCATCAAGCATCTCACGAATAAACGGGAATTGCTCTGATAATTCAGGTGGAGTCTTTTGACGTCCTCCTTTATACTCACTATACGTTTTATGACGGAATGTCGTTTTACCCGCATCAAACGCTACTAACATATGCGTTGGTTTTTCTTCCTCTAATATTCTCATTAACATCATTGTAAAACCGTAAATTGCGTTCGTATGTATACCTTTGTCGTTATTTAAAAGCGGTAGTGCAAAGAAAGCACGATACGCGATATTGTTACCATCTACTAATACGACCTTTTTTTCCAAACCAGAAACCTCCCCATACAAATTTGAAATGATTTTTTTCACAGAAAAAAAACCGTTCCTTTCCTCTCTCTATATTAACATGACTAATAGAGAGAAGAAAAATAACGGCTATTTTCTATCATATATATAAACGTTTACTAACATAAAAGGGAAGTGACGAGAACAGCATAACTATTCTCGTCCAAAATTACTCCTTGGATGAAGGGGTTTTCATGTATTATATTAACAGACCTTTATTAATATTTAATTAAGCCATTGTTAATATATTGTAAACATCCTTCATCCTATTTTTCAGTTGCTGATTTTGGTAAAACAACTGTAAATGTTGTCCCTTCCCCAACTTCACTATCCACTGTAATCGTACCGTGATGTGCCTCAACTAAATGCTTTACAATCGATAATCCGAGGCCTGTACCACCAGTATTTCTACTTCTCGCTTTATCCACTCGGTAAAAGCGTTCAAAAATACGCGGAATTTCATCTTTACTAATACCAATTCCCGTATCCGATACTTTTATATAAGCATTATATTTATCTTCTACTAATTCTACAGAAACAACGCCTCCAGCCGGCGTATATACGATTGCGTTATTCATTAAATTAATAAAGATTTGCTTCAAACGACTTGGATCTCCAATGACCGAGACTCCTTTTAGCGCATTTACTTGTAAAGAAATTTCTTTTTCTCCTGCTTTGTTATCAAGCACCATATGAATGTCTTCAAGAAGTCCCTTCATATCAACGGTCCCCATACTCAATTTAAATCCTTGTTGCTCAATCTTTGATAAATCTAATAAATCTTCAATTAACCCTTGCATGCGTTCACTTTCTTTTAAAATAATGTGCAAGAAATGTTCGCAGAATTTTTTATTATCCATAGCACCGTCCAAGAGCGTTTCTGAAAAACCTTTAATAGAAGTAATCGGTGTCTTTAGTTCATGAGAAACATTCGCTAAAAAGTCTTTTCTCATTTGTTCTAATTTCTTTAGCTCAGTAATGTCATGGAATACAAGGACAATCCCTTTCCATTCATGGTTCGTCCCGATAATCGGTGCTCCATATACTTCAAAATGCTTTCGCTCAATTCCAAGCGGCAATAACATTTGTTTACGCACTTTCACTTCTGTCATAAAGATTTCTTCCACGAGCTCTATAATTTCTGTATGATGAAACGACTCATAATATAAACGATCTAAATATTCTTCATCTGTTACGTGGAAAGTCTCCTTATAAGAACGGTTTACAAGGTTTATATAACCGCGGCTATCAATTAAAATCATTCCGCTTCCCATATTTTCAATTAACGTATGCAGACGATCTTGTTGCATTTCTTGTTCAAGTGTCATCTCTTGTAAATTACGGGCTAAAATATTAATTGCTTTACTCAGCATTCCCGTTTCATCCGAATGACTTTCATAAGCGCGTGCTTTATAATTTCCCTTCGCTAATTCGATAGCAACTTTCGTAACGGATTCAATTGGCCTAATATATTGCCCTGTAATTTTCATACCTAAAAATACGACTACGAGACAAGCGATAACAAATCCGATAATTAATAATCCCCACGTTTTTTGATGAACAGTTTTCAAAGGTTCAATTGTACTTTTCACTAAAATGTATCCTTGTTTCCCTGCTACATCTTGAACGAATACCGCATGATAAAATTCATTATTCTGATCCGTTTCTTTCGTAATGACTTTGTTTCTTTGTTTTGTTGTTTCAGAAGAAAGTTCTTTAATTATCCCTTGGCTAAATGCAGACTGTTCTCCGCCGCTATATTGAACTTTCTTTTTTTCATCTACAAATGCAATAGAAGCCTGTATTTTTTCTTCTAACTTTTCAAATACATATGGATTTTTTAAAACATTATCAAAACCCTGTTCTTCTGCTAATACCGCAACATACTCTGTCTCTTTTACCATTCTCTCTTTTGCATGATCTATATAGTAGTTTTCAAACACGGTTTCCAGTAATAAACCTAGTCCAACTAAAATAAAAACAATAAGAGAAACAAATGTAAAAAGAAGCCTGGAACGAAATTTATTCATCCCCTTTTGGCTCCTCTAATTTATATCCTAAACCACGTATCGTTTTAATGTACGTCGGTTTTTTCGTATTTTGTTCAATTTTATCGCGCAAATGGCTAATATGAACGTCAACAATTCGTGTATCACCAGCAAAATCATAGTTCCATACAGCACTTAATAATTGATCACGTGTCAACACGCGACTTTTATTTTTCGCAAGATAAACAAGTAGTTCAAATTCTTTTGGTGTTAATTCAAGCTTTCTTCCTTGGAAATAAGCCTCATAAAATTCCGGCAAAATTTTAAGTTCAGCAAGTGTGATGCTCTCTTCATCTGACGCTTCTTTCACTTGTTCTTCTTGTTGTAATTTCGTGCGGCGCAAAATTGCCTTCACACGCGCAACAACTTCCCTTGGGCTAAATGGCTTCGTCATATAATCATCTGCCCCAAGTTCAAGACCTAGCACCTTATCAAATTCATCATCTTTTGCTGTTAACATTAAAATCGGCGTCATAACGCGCTGCAATCGTAATTCTTTACACACTTCCATACCATCCATTTTTGGAAGCATTAAATCTAATATAATTAAATCTGGGCGTTCTGTTGTCGCTTTTTGAAGCGCCATTTCTCCATCCATCGCTGTTATCACTTCAAACCCAGCTTGTTGTAGATTAAATTCAATTAAAGTTAAGATAAATTCCTCATCATCAACTACTAAAATACGATTGTTCATTCTTTTCCTCCAAGTTATAGACTTGAAACCTTCTTCATCCTAGTATTTTCCCCGTTATTCTCATCATACTAGAAAACAAGGTCCCTCTCAATATAATTGTCTATTCATGGAGCTCGTTTCTACTAATGCTTCGAAAATAAAAGCAATTAAAACTTCATTCTCTCTCCCTCTCCGCTATCCAAACTCGGTAGATAAACCTACCTTTTTCAAAGTATTTTTCCGTATGAACCACAAATCCCCTCTCCTGCGCTAGGAAAAACGAAAGAGCATACGCTATTTTATAGTCTAGCGTTTCATATCCATCAAATACTCTTCCATACATTTCATTCGCGACCCCGTCTGCCCACACTTCAGCTTCTCTTATCGTTTCAAAAATAATATCTTCTCTCTTCCACTTCACCTTAAAAACACCCCTTTCATTGACTTCAATTACCAATAAATATATTATTAATTTAAATATATAAATAAATACGATTCAGGAGGCTATTATGCGAGTATTACTACCTATTTTAACTTTAGTAGTAACATGTTTCCTTACTTTTAACGTACCAAGCTGGGATACGATTAAAACAGGTTGTTCAGAATTTGCCGAAGGGTTTAAAGAAGGATTTTTCAACTAAAAATAGCGCTAGCCCCTTATAGTAAGGTATGCTAGCGCTATTCATATTTTCATGTTTTAAAAATTATCTAATGCTTTTTCCATAATAGAAACTGATTTAAAAGGCGGTGTTACTGTTAAGGAACCTTTTACAACCGTTTCTCCTTTTTCATCATGAGCAGATACAAGCATATCAATTGTATGTTCCTCCTCAGAAACAGCCACAACTTCAAAGTGGATTTGTAACGTTTCATAATGGTGAACATGCTTCACGAACGTAAGGTCCTTCCTAGTAATATGACTGCCTGGACCTGGTAAATATTTCGTAACTGCCGTTGTAATCATTCCAGTTAGCATAATGCTTGGTACAATCGGCTTTTCATACGGAGTTTGGGATGCGTAATCATGCTGAATATATAATGGATTGGCATCATTCGTTAACCCTAAGTACAATAACAAATCTTTATCCTCAATTTTTTCAGTGATAGATAATTTCTCTCCTACTGTAATTTCATCCATTCTACGACCAATTTGAACTTTTTTCTTTAACATGTTACAACCCCCTCCGATTTTTTCACCTTATTATCCTACTAATAGCGATACCTTATCCGAAATTTACTATGATGAGGGCAATGTATAGTATAAATCTATAATTTCATTATAGGATACACCAAATGATAGCGTTTTCATATTATTTCAAAAAAACATTTGAATAAATAGTAGAAAAAGATTCGGGGCCCCGAATCTTTTTCTACTTAATATTTAATTATTAAACAAGAACCTTCATTATATTACGTACAGATTCTACAGAGCGATCTAACGCTTCTCTTTCATCTGTAAGAAGTTCTAACTCAATAATTTTTTCAATTCCGTTACCACCTAGAATTACTGGTACGCCTAAGTAAAGGTCGCTATAACCATATTCACCTTCAAGGTACGCAATAGCTGGTAATACACGGCGTTGATCTTTTAAGATTGCTTCTGTCATTTCAACTAAAGAAGCAGCTGGTGCGTAATATGCACTACCGTTTCCTAATAAGCCTACAATCTCGCCGCCACCTTTACGGGTACGTTCTACGATTGCTTCTAAACGCTCTTTCGGAATTAACGTTTCTAACGGAATGCCACCTGCATAAGAATAACGTACAAGAGGTACCATATCGTCACCGTGTCCACCAAGAACAAATCCTGTAATATCTTTCACAGAAAGATTTAATTCTTGTGCAATAAATGTACGGAAACGAGCTGTATCTAATACGCCCGATTGACCGATAACACGCTCTTTCGGGAATCCTGCTTCTTTAAATACAGAATATGTCATTGCATCAACTGGATTTGTTAACACAACAATAATCGCATTTGGTGAATGTTTTGCAATGTCGCGCGTAATACTTTTCATAATTTTAGAGTTTGTTGCTACTAAGTCATCACGGCTCATACCAGGCTTACGTGCAATACCTGCTGTAATAACGACAACGTCAGAATCAGCAGTATCTGCGTAATCAGATGTTCCAATAATGTTAGCATCAAAACCTTGTACTGGGCTCGCTTCTAACATATCTAACGCTTTCCCTTTTGTTGGATTTTCCAGTTGTGGAATGTCCACTAATACAACATCTGCAAGTTCTTTTTGTGCTAATAAGAATGCTGTTGTTGCTCCTGTAAATCCTGCACCGATGACTGAAACTTTCTTGCGTTTGATTGTCATAATTTACCCCCCGCTTTAATTATGCGTTTTTGATTATCGCTACATCCATGTTTTTAATAAGTTCATTAGCGAACTCAGAACATTTCACTTCTGTTGCACCTTCCATTAAGCGTGCGAAATCATAAGTTACTACTTTTGAAGCAATTGTTTTCTCAACTGAATCAGTTACTAATTTCGCAGCTTCGTTCCATCCTAAGTGCTCTAATAATAATACACCAGAAAGAAGAACTGAAGATGGGTTTACTTTGTCTAAACCTGCATATTTTGGAGCTGTACCATGTGTAGCTTCAAAGATAGCATGTCCAGTCACATAGTTAATGTTTGCACCAGGTGCAATACCAATTCCACCTACTTGTGCAGCAAGTGCATCAGAGATGTAGTCTCCGTTTAAGTTCATTGTTGCAACAACATCGAACTCACGTGGACGAGTTAAAATCTGTTGTAAGAAGATGTCTGCAATAGAATCTTTTACGATGATTTTCCCAGCCACTTCAGCGTCTGCCATCGCTTTATTCGCTGCATCTTTACCATCTTTCTCAACGATACGATCATATTCAGCCCAAGTAAATACTTTATCGCCGAATTCTTGTTCCGCTACTTCGTAACCCCAGTTTTTGAAAGCACCTTCTGTAAATTTCATAATGTTTCCTTTATGAACTAATGTAACAGAAGAACGTTTTTCGTTAATTGCATATTGAATTGCAGCACGAACAAGACGCTTTGTCCCTTCTTCTGAGATTGGTTTAATACCAATACCAGATGTTTCTGGGAAGCGAATTTTATTAACACCCATTGCTTCTTTTAAGAAAGCAAGGACTTTTTCTGCTTCCGGAGATCCTTGTGCATATTCAATTCCAGCATAAATGTCTTCTGTATTCTCACGGAAAATAACCATATCAGTATCTTCCGGACGTTTTACAGGTGAAGGAACACCATCAAAATAACGAACTGGACGTAGACATACATATAAATCTAATTCTTGACGAAGTGCTACGTTTAGAGAACGAATACCACCGCCAACTGGAGTTGTAAGTGGACCTTTAATCGCGATTAAATATTCACGGATTAAATTTAAAGTTTCTTCTGGTAACCACTCGCCTGTTTGGTTGAATGCTTTTTCCCCTGCAAGCACTTCTTTCCAAACGATTTTCTTCTCACCATCATAAGCTTTTTCAACTGCTGCTTCTAGTACACGAGATGCAGCTGCCCAAATATCAGGACCAATTCCATCTCCTTCGATAAATGGAATAATCGGATTGTTTGGTACATTCATAACACCATTAGTTACAGTAATTTTTTCACCTGTCGTCAATGTGATAACCCCCATGTTTGAAATTTCATATGTATGAAACTGAGGGAATAACCCCTCAGTTCAAACCGTTATTTAAATTAAAATATTCTAATCATTACGTCTTTCCGAAAAAATCAGACTTTTGAAAGCGTATTTTCACTATCAAAATAGTGTTTTTCGCTTATCGTTGTGCAATTGGAACGTACACTTGATGTGTTGGTCCATTATAATCAGCACGCGGACGGATTAAACGGTTGTTTTCATATTGTTCTAGAATATGAGCTAACCAGCCTGACATACGGCTAATTGCAAAAATAGGTGTAAATAAGTCATGGTCAATTCCTAAACAATGGTATACAGAAGCTGAATAGAAATCAACATTTGGTGGAAGACCTTTTTCTTTTGTTACAATGTCTTCAATTTTGATAGACATATTATACCATTTGTCTTCTCCTAAAAGCACGCATAATCTCTTAGACATTTCGCGTAAATGTTTTGCACGCGGATCACCCTGCTCATATACACGGTGGCCAAAGCCCATGATTTTTACTTTATTTTGAAGAGCATTATGGATATATGATTCTACATTTTCTTCTTCGCCAATTTCAGTTAGCATCTTCATTACATTTTCGTTTGCCCCGCCGTGAAGAGGACCTTTTAACGCACCGATTGCTGCTGTAATACCAGAATATACATCTGAAAGTGTAGCTACACAAACGCGTGCAGTAAATGTAGAAGCGTTTAACTCATGATCTGCGTGAAGTACAAGTGCCTTATCAAAAGCTTCAATTTCGACTTCATTTGGCTCGCGATCATTTAACATGTACAAGAAGTTTGCAGCTAATGATAAATCGTTTCTAGGCTCAACAACATCTAAACCTTTACGAATTCTTGCATAAGCAGCAACTAAAGTTCCCACTTGAGCCTGCAATTTAACCGCTTTCAAATAATTGGAGTTTTCATCCATAATTTCAGCACTCTCATCGTATAATGATAGCATGGAAATTGCAGTTCGTAAAACAGACATCGGATGTGCGATTTTTAAATCTACTTGTTTCAAATATGTTAAAATCTCACCTGGAACTTTATAGTATTCCGATACAATCTCTTTAAATTTCGCTAGTTCTTGTTCATTAGGAAGCTTGCGATGCCATAATAAGTACACTACTTCTTCAAATGTAGCATTCTCAGCTAAATCATCAATATTATACCCAACATAAGTTAATGTATCATCAATAATAGAGCTCACAGATGATGTTGTTGCTACTACCCCTTCTAAACCTCGAATAACAGTCATGACATTCTCTCCTTTTCCTGAAAATTCTCCCAACCTTGCTCCTTATATCTATTTGCTTCCCTTTTGAATTATGAACGCCCGTTCACTCTTTAGGCAAGCAAAATGCACGATCATGCAAATTTGTTGCGATGTTCCCCTCTTATTGTCCATTGTTTACATGGAAAGCATGAGCGTGAATGTCTCCCCGAATCCTCACGCTCAAAACAACAAGTTAGTGAGGAAAATTAATCCCGAAGAGTTTTATGATAAAAACAACATAAAACAATATCATTATAAAATTGTTTTATGTTGTTTTTATTTTATCTGGTGTAAAGTCTCTGCTGTTATGTAACTTTTCAAAGTTTCTAATCCTATTATAAACAATTATCTGACTTTTGTGAACAGAAAGAATTCAAAAATTTTATATTACTATAAAATTCCTTATTTAAACATCTGTATAATACTCATAACTGCATAGGCAATTCCAGCCCCAATTAATGGACCTACAGCAACTCCATTAAATAAAGCAACCGCTATAATTGTCCCGAAAACGAGCGCAGTTGTAATATGAGGATCCGTCGTCAATAATTGCACGCCGCCTTTCGCTAACAAAGCAACCGCTACCCCTGAGGCTAAAGCAATCCATGCATAATACGATTTCGCCGCTTCTCCAAGTTGTTTAAAACCTATTTCCCCCGTTGCAATCGGTACGAGTACTGCTATTGTAATAACCGTTACACCGAGGTTAATCCCTTTCGTTTGTAGATAAGGAAAGACTTTATCTCCTAGAAACGTAAATTTCAATAAAAATAACACACCAATAGCTACAGTAAGCGATTGGTTTTTAGCAACAAGTCCTATAATAAGTAGTATGAATAAAAATAACGTTGACTGACTAATCATGTTTACACTTCCTTTCTGAAAATAATGAACTCATTTCCAAACAAAAATACCTTTAAACCTATCGTTATACATGCTATATCGATGTATATTCAACAATAACCACTTCATTTTTTATGTATTTTAAAATGCTAAACTGAGACTTTCATCATCAAAAATTTAAGCCTATATACATTTTTGAAAACGATTGTCTCTCCTTTCTTTTCTAATAAGAAACAGGTAAAATAAAAAGAAGAGAAAATGAAGTTTTTACCATATAGTAGAAGCATCAACACCAAGCTTTTACAGTCACTCATGTACTGAAAAAGCAGGAAAAATCCATCATTCCACTATAACATAAAGTGAAACTTTAATCAGTGCAGCACACTCGTTATAAGTTGAACGAATTAGGATAATCCAAATTGGAATGGGAGGTATACATCTTTGAACCGAAACTTACTATATATGATATTGCGACTCATATTTGTCATTGTAGCAACGGTAGCCGGGTTCTATGCATTACTATATATGTCAGGACTTATCTATCCTTTTATTATCGCTTTCGCATTTGCTTATTTGATTAATCCCGTCGTCAATTTCCTTAATCAAAAACTACAATTTCCTCGCGCACTAGCAGTACTCGTTAGCTTAATTCTCGTATTCGGAGCTATCGTCGGACTCGTTACATATCTTGTAACGGAAGCAATATCGGCCACAACATACTTACTACAACTTGTTACAGTAAAGTTCCCGGATATCGTTAAATTCGCAGAGCAATTTGCACTTAATCATATTATGCCTCTCTATGATGATTTAATTTCTAAATTTAATCATCTTGGGGAACCACAGCGCTATACGATTACACAAAACATTCAAAACTTAGGAACCGAAGCAACGACGCAAATGAAAGAACTTTTAACTGCTATTATAAGCGGGTTAACAAATTTCATTAGTGCATTACCAACCACTTTAACTGTCCTTGTATTCGTTTTATTAGCCACTTTCTTCATTAGTTACGATTGGCATCGTCTTGCTCAGAAAGTAAGAAAATTTTTGCCAAATCGTGTTCATGGCTATGGAAAAACTATTTTTGTCGACTTAAGAAAAGCTTTATTTGGTTTTGTTAAAGCGCAACTTACACTCGTATCTATGACAACTGTTATTGTACTAATCGGACTTTTAATATTACGCGTACCATACGCCATTACTATCGCGATTATTACAGGGGTTGTAGATTTACTCCCGTATTTAGGAACAGGTGCCGTCTTCGTTCCTTGGGTTATATACGTATTTTTCACTGGCGATACTGCTTTCGCCATCGGTCTTCTCATCTTATACATCGTCGTGATTGTCCAAAGACAAATTATGGAGCCTAAAGTACTTTCATCTAATATCGGCCTCGATCCATTAGCAACACTGATCGCTCTATTTGTCGGCTTTAAGCTTTTTGGCTTTTTAGGATTAATCATCGGTCCAGTCATCTTAGTACTACTTAATACATTGCACAAAGCTCGTGTATTCCATGATTTGTGGAAATATATTAAAGGCTCACCTTCAAAATAATAGTTTCTAATTCATATACAACAAAAAACTTATATGTAATCAGTGGGAATTTCCCACTGATTATTCCTTATACTTGTTTTTCACACTCATTACATAAAACAAGAGAATTTCCCACAAAAAGGATAATACTCTTGTTTTTTTGCATAGAAAACGCATATTCTGAGGTATTTTTACATATTTATTCTATTATTTTTATAATTATTACTTACTTTTATTACTTTTTATGTAAATGAATAAATATGCAAAATGGTATAAAATAAGACTTAAACTAACATTTTTCCTGTTCGTATCTAACTTTTCCATACCAATTGATTCTTTTTATATACAAAAACCAGCTTGAGTTCATATGAATTTCCCTACAACACACTCATTAAGAACTACCTCCATATCCAATCGAAAAATACATAGCAAATATAATAAGGCAAAACTATGATCAGTAAGGATTTTGTCCACCACCGATTATTAACTTTCACCAACCGGACTTGTATGAGCAGTCTGATTTCCACTTAACTCCTTCGCATTCACCACATTTTAAGGCATGATACAGCAAAACTTTAATCAACAGAACTTCATCCATCTCTCATCCTTTTGCGGGCAAAAAAATAGTGCTTAGATCGCTATAATCTAAGCACTATTTCTGCACAATAATAGTAGAACTCTTTCTGAACTTCCATTCCATCCACTTCATAACAAATGGCTTCAACAAAGCCCTCGTCATAGGGATAACGAAGATCAAACCTATTATATCCGTTACGTATCCAGGAAGTACCAAAAGAATACCTCCTACAAAGATAAAAATACCATCCAGTACCGCTCCTCCTGGCATTTCTCCTCTATTCAACTTAGATTGAATCTCTCTAAGCACTTTAAATCCTTGTCTTTTCGCTAAATAGACACCTACAACACCCGTAAATACAATCATAGCGAACGTAGACCATAAACCTATTACATGACTCGATCCAATTAAGACTGTAATCTCAATCGCCGGTATTAAAATAAACAAGAATAGTAACCACTTCATAGTTCTACACTCCTCTCACTCATCACTTTAAACGAACCCAGAGCGTCCGTATACGCTACACAGAAACTAAACACCTTTCCCTATTGAACCTCGTAACAAACGGATTTTAAACGTAATTCCAGGCGTTTCAAGCTGACTCCACCTCGTTTTTGTGTAAAAAAAAGAGAAGGACTCCGATCCTTCTCTTCGTATTACTTATAGCACTTCCGCATGTCCATTATAAACAATTCCGCGTGCTGCATCAACTGTTACTTCTTGGCCATTTTTTAAAGTTGCTGTTACGCCGTTTACACCAACGATAACAGGAATACCGATTGATACACCTACAACAGCCGCATGGCTTGTTAGACCGCCTTCTTCTACAACTAGAGCAGCAGCTTTTTCGATTGCAGGAATCATATCTTTATCAGTGCTTGTTGTAACAAGGATATCACCTTTGTTTACGTTCGCTACAGCTTCAGCAGCTGTTTTCGCTACAACTACTTTACCTTTTGCAGCTTTACGACCGATTCCTTGTCCTTTCGCAACTTCTTCACCAACAACATGGATTTTCATTAAGTTTGTTGTACCAGTTTCAGCAACTGGAACACCAGCAGTGATTACTACAGTGTCTCCAAGTCCAATTAGACCTGCATCCATACCTGTTTGAATTGCAGTATCTAACATTTCGTCAGTAGACGCTGCACGTTTTCCAGCCATAAATGCTTGTACACCCCAAACAAGTGCAAGACGACGTCCTACTTGCTCGTCAGATGTTACAGCTACGATTGGAGATTTCGGACGGTATTTAGAGATCATTTTCGCAGTATGTCCACTTTCTGTTGGAGCTACGATTGCAGCTACATCAAGAGCAAGTGCTGTATGCGCAACAGATTGGCTAATTGCATCTGTAATTGTTGGAGTGAACTCTTTAATACGTTTTTTGAACATATCTTCATATTGTAATGATTTTTCAACACGTACTGCAATGTTAGCCATCATTGTTACTGCTTCTACTGGGTATTGACCAGCAGCTGTTTCACCTGAAAGCATGATTGCATCTGTACCATCGAAGATTGCGTTAGCTACGTCACTTGCTTCCGCACGAGTTGGACGTGGGTTACGTTGCATAGAATCTAACATTTGTGTCGCAGTAATAACCGGTTTACCTAACACGTTACATTTTTTGATTAGACGTTTTTGTACTAATGGTACTTCTTCTGGTGGAATTTCTACACCCATATCACCACGAGCTACCATTAAACCGTCAGAAACTTCTAAGATTGAATCGATGTTATCGATACCCTCTTGGTTTTCGATTTTTGGTACGATTTGGATGTATTGAGCGTTATGCTCTTCTAATAATTCACGGATTTCTAATACGTCAGATGCTTTACGTACGAATGAAGCTGCGATGAAATCAACTTTTTGCTCGATACCGAAGACGATATCTTTTACGTCTTTTTCAGTGATACCAGGAAGCTTAATGCTTACGTTTGGTACGTTAACACCTTTTTTATTTTTTACAGTTCCGCTGTTTAAAACTTTTGTACGGATGTTTCCGTCAGCTTTTTCGATTACTTCTAGTTCGATAAGACCGTCATCGATTAGAATACGAGAACCTGGGTCTACATCGTCATAAAGACCAGCATAAGATACAGAGAACTTCTCTGCAGTACCTAATACTTGCTCAGTAGAAAGAACTACTTCTGCACCTGTTACAAGCTCAGCTTGTCCGTCTACGAAGTCGTGAGTACGGATTTCTGGACCTTTTGTATCAAGTAAGATACCAACTGTTTTACCAGTTTTCTTTGAAGCTTCACGAATGTTTTTAATACGAGCGCCGTGCTCTTCATGGCTACCATGAGAGAAGTTTAAACGAGCAACGTTCATACCCGCTTCGATTAATTGTTCTAATTTCTCAATACTTTCACTAGCAGGACCTATAGTACATACAATTTTAGTTTTACGCATATTGCACCTCCGAAAATTATGAAACCGTTCCCAAATATCCGACATTAAGCCGATTAGATGGATAATTCTTTAGATAATTGATACATATCTTTATCGATTGTATGCTTTTGAGCTAACGCTTCGATAATATCATGATCAACAAGTTTATTATCTTGAATACCTACACAGCGTCCACCTCTACCAGCAATTAATAATTCAACTGCTCTTGCGCCAAGACGACTTGCTAATACACGGTCTTGTGCACTTGGTGATCCACCACGTTGTACGTGACCTAATACAGTTACACGAGTATCAAAGTTTGTTGCTTCTTCAATGTGCTTACCGATGTCAATTGCACTTCCAACACCTTCAGCCACAATGATAATACTGTGTTTTTTACCACGTTCACTACCACGCTTCAGACGAGCAATAACATCTTCCATGTCATACTCTTCTTCTGGAATTAAGATTGTTTCGGCACCATCAGCTAAACCAGCCCATAATGCGATATCTCCAGCATGACGTCCCATTACTTCGATAACATATGTACGTTCATGAGATGTAGCTGTGTCACGAATTTTATCAATTGCATCAATAACAGTATTTAAAGCTGTATCGAAACCAATTGTGAAGTCTGTTCCAGGAATATCATTGTCGATTGTACCTGGTACACCAACACATGGGAATCCTTGTTCAGTTAATTTTTTAGCACCTTGGTAAGAGCCATCTCCACCAATAACAACAAGTCCTTCGATACCGTGTTTCTTTAATTGCTCGATACCTTTTAGTCGTACTTCTGGATTTTTAAACTCAGGACATCTTGCTGTATATAATTTCGTACCACCACGGTGGATAATATCGCCAACAGAACCAAGTTCTAATTTTTCAATATGACCAGAAATTAAACCCGCGTATCCATGGTAAATACCATATACTTCAATATCATGGAAAATCGCTTTACGAACAACTGCACGAATGGCAGCATTCATACCAGGTGAATCTCCACCACTTGTTAATACACCAATACGTTTCATTTGTACTCACCTCATAAAGATTATTTGCCTTATAATAAAATAACACGAAAAAATATAAAAACACAATGGAGAAGATGTGTCTTTTCATAATAAAAACGTGCATTCGCGAAGAGGAACGCACGCTTTTATTATTTTATCCCAATGGAAGCGTTTGAAAACGAAACTTGCCCAATTTTCATATATTTTTCATAACGTTTTTCGATTAATTCATCTTTCGAAATTCCGCTTAATTGTTCAAAAGTTTTCTTAAGCATTAAATCTATATTTTCTGATTGTTTTAAAATGTTACGATGCGCTCCACCTTTTGCCTCTGGAATAATTTCGTCAATTACACCTAATTCTTTCAAATCTAATGCTGTAATTTTCATCGCTTCTGCAGCTTCTTTTGCTTTACCAGCGTCTTTCCAAAGAATTGCCGCCGCACCCTCTGGTGTAATAACAGAATACGTGGAATTTTCCAGCATATGAATGTAATCTCCTACTCCAAGACCTAACGCACCACCACTACCACCTTCACCGATAACAATACAAATAACAGGTACTGTTAAACCCGCCATTTCAAATAAATTACGGGCAATCGCCTCACTTTGTCCACGTTCTTCAGCTGCTTTACCAGGATAGGCTCCCTTCGTATCGATGAAACAAATAATAGGACGATTAAACTTTTCCGCTTGTTTCATTAGACGCAGTGCTTTTCGATATCCTTCTGGATGAGGCATCCCAAAATTACGACGAATATTTTCTTTCGTATCTTTTCCGCGTTGGTGCCCAATTACAGTTACAGGCATCCCCTTATATTTCGCAATGCCGCCGACAATCGCTGCATCGTCGCCAAATAGGCGATCTCCATGACATTCAAAAAAATTAGTAAATAAGTGCTCAATATAATCGAGCGTTGTTGGTCGTTCTGCATGACGAGCAATTTGAACACGGTCCCATACTTTCATATTGCCGTATATATCTTCCTCTAATTTTTCTAGCTTGTCTTCCAAAATACGAATCTCCTCACTGAAGTCCATCTGGCTGTTTTTCGTATAGTCTTTCAGTTCACGAATCTTATTTCTTAGCTCAACAACTGGTTTCTCAAATTCTAGCTCTGCCATACAGCCATTTCCCCTCCTTGATGAACTTCTAAAATCTTACGGAGTGATTCTCTCATATCATCACGATGCACAACCGCATCTAATTGACCGTGCTCTAATAAAAATTCTGCCGTTTGGAAATCTTCCGGTAGTTTTTCACGCACTGTTTGTTCAATTACACGTCTACCAGCAAATCCGATAAGTGCACCTGGCTCTGCAAGATTGTAATCACCAAGTGAAGCGAAACTCGCTGAAACCCCGCCCGTCGTTGGGTGAGTCATAACAGAAATAAATAACCCTCCTGCATTACTATGCTTTTTCAAAGCTACGCTTGTTTTTGCCATTTGCATTAAACTTAATATCCCTTCTTGCATACGGGCACCACCCGACGCAGTAAAGATAATAAATGGAACTTGTAAGTCGTATGCTTTTTCAACTGCACGGGCAATTCTCTCTCCTACAACAGAGCCCATGCTGCCCATTCGAAAACGAGAATCCATTACTGCAACAACAACAAGCATGTCATCAATTGTTCCTTCACCAGTTACAACCGCTTCGTTCAATTTAGTCTTCTTACGATCGCTCTCTAGTTTCTCTTCGTATCCTGGAAACTCGAGTGGATTTAATGAAACCATTTCTTTGTCATACTCACGGAATGACCCTTCGTCCAATATACTATCAAGACGTTCCCATGCATTCATAGGATGATGATATCCACAATTCACACATACTTTTAAATTTTTTAGAAGCTCTTTCGTATACATGATTTTTTTACATTTCGGACATTTTGTCATAACGCCATCTGGTACATCTTTTCGTACTTGTTCTGAAGGTATTGCAGCGTACTTTTTCTTTTTCACGAATAAATCTCTTAGCACAATTTGACCCCCTTCGTTGAGAGCTAAGGTTAGCGCAAGAAGAAAATTGGGCTAACACCAAAGTTTGATGTTAGCCTTATCTTCTCAATCTGTCTAATAACCTCACTCTTTACGTTTAACTTTAACCGCTACGCGATAGAATGTTTGTCATAACGTGTCATGGTCATTTCGACAAATTTTATACATTACGAGTGAAACTGTATATTCTCTACTAATTCATCGTAAATTTTTAGTGCATCATTTTCTTGTTTTTCTTCCAAAGTAGCATAAAGCTTTCTATACATATCGATAGAATCTCCTGAAACTTCACAAGAAAGAGTTGATACGTAATCATTTACGATCATCCAAATGCGATAGAGTAAATAATTATCGACTTGTTCAATGAGTGTTTTAAAGAACGTTTGATGAAGCATTGGAATCGAGTTTTCATTTTCTTCAAGCACTTGATTTAATTTTCTTAGCACTTTAGAAAACGTTTCTTTCGGCAAATTACATACAATTCGAATCATATCTTTCTCAAGCAATCGTTTTGTTTGTAATAAATCACGAATTGTTTTCTCATCTTGCAGCAAGAACGGCGCAATCAATTGTACAAGACCGTTATCGTAAAAGTTTCGAATAAACGTCCCTTCACCACGTCTCGTTTCAATCAATCCTACCAGTTCTAAAGCACGCAATGCTTCTCTTACAGAGGAACGCCCTACGTTTAAACGTGAACTTAACTCACGCTCAGACGGCAAACGATCCCCCGCCACCAATCCATCTTCTTCCATAATGGAACGGATTTTTTTTACAATTTCGAGATATACTTTTGTATTTGATGATGTCAATGGAAATTCCTCGCTTATTCTTTACCAATCAGCGCTAATTGTTTTGTTTTCTCAGCAATCTCATTTGGATCTACTTGACGGCGAGCTACTCCTGTCTCCATTGCAGCTTTCGCAACGTAAGCTGCCACTTGAGGCGCTACACGCGCGTCAAACGGTGCCGGAATGATATAGTCTGCATTCAACTCATCTTCTGCTACAAGCTCAGCAATAGCCTGTACAGCTGCCATCTTCATTTCTTCGTTAATTTGTGTCGCATGTACGTCAAGTGCACCACGGAAAATACCAGGGAACGCTAGTACATTATTTACTTGGTTCGCGAAGTCAGAACGACCCGTTCCAACAACAGCTGCGCCCGCTGCTTTTGCCAATTCTGGCATAATTTCTGGAACTGGATTCGCCATTGCAAAAATAATTGCATCGTCATTCATTGTACGAACCATCTCTTCTGTTAATGCACCTTCTGCAGATACACCAATGAATACGTCCGCACCTTGTACAACGTCAGCTAAAGAACCTTCAATACGATTCTTATTTGTATATTTTGCAACTTCATCCTTCACCGGATTCATACCTGTAGGACGACCATCATAAATTGCGCCTTTACGGTCACACATAATAATGTCGCGTACACCATAGCGATATAAAAGTTTAATAATTGCAATACCTGCTGCACCTGCGCCATTTGCGACAACTTTAATGTCAGACATTTTCTTTCCAACTAATTTTAGCGCGTTCACAAGACCTGCTACTGTTACGATAGCTGTTCCGTGTTGATCATCATGGAAGATAGGAATATTTGTTTCTTTTTTCAAACGTTCTTCAATAATGAAGCAGTTTGGTGCTGCGATATCCTCTAAGTTAACGCCGCCAAAAGTTGGCTCCATTAATTTTACAGTTTCAACAATTTTATCTACATCGTTTGTATTTAAGGCAATTGGGAATGCATCTACACCAGCAAAGCTCTTGAATAATACAGCTTTACCTTCCATTACTGGAAGAGATGCTTCAGGTCCAATGTTACCAAGACCAAGTACAGCCGTTCCATCTGTCACAACTGCTACCATATTTCCCTTCATTGTATATTCATATACCTTACTTTTATCGTCATAAATTTCCTTACAAGGTTCTGCAACCCCTGGAGAATATGCAAGACTTAAATCTTTTGCATTTTCTACTTTTACTTTTGATACAGTTTCTAATTTTCCTTGATGCACTTTATGCATGTGAAGTGCTTCTTCACGAAGTGTTGACAAACTATCCACTCTCCTCAAATTATTCTAGCTGATATCAATTTCTCCAAGTGGTCTGACCACGAACACTACTACTATAATAATCGAAGTGTAGGGAAATTGTCCATTATATTTTCACAACTACATTTTCTTCCCCGACAATTTCACGAAGTGCTCCTAAACATTCTTCACTTGGATGAATCGATAAACTTCGAGACAATTGTACCATTTTATGTTCCTTTTCATAATAAATTAGTACTTTCGCAAAACCTGAATAGTCAAACAATATTTTAGTAACCTGATTTAAAAGCTTTTTCTCATACTGAGACGACAATTTCACGTAAACAGATGCATCTTTCTTTTCTTCATACACATCCATTTCTTCTAACGGATATAGTCCATTTACAATCCATTGCAACTTATGATTTCTAAGCTCAATCATGCCGTCAACTAAAACAATTGCTCCTTCTTGTAACTTATCTGAGAAATGTATATATGTTTCAGGGAAAAGAACTGCTTCCATTTCATCGTTTTGATCACAAAATGTAATAAACGCCATCTTTTGCAACTTTTTCGTACGAATCACTCTCACGCTTGTTATATACACGATAGCCCTTTGTACTTTTTTCTTATGTCGCATTGCCTGAGCAAGAGATGGAATTTCTAATTCTTTCGCTAACTTCACATACTGCGCTGTCGGATAGCTTGATAAATAAAAACCTAGTGCTTCCTTCTCTTTATTTAACTGTTCAATAAAAGAGAGCTCTTCTCCTTGCACGTATTTTGATTTTGGAACAGCATCTCCTAAATCACGTGCAAGATTTGCGTACTCTAACGCTCCTTTAAGGCTTTTCCATAAATTTGTTCTCGAAACACCAAAATCGTCAAAACACCCAGACCAGACGAACGCCTCTAAATTTCGCTCTGTTACAAACTTTGATGGCATGCGAAGACAAAATTCAAATAAATCTTCAAATACTTTTTTCTCTCGTTCTTCGAGTAATGCTGTCACTGTAGCCATTCCGATGTTTCGAATTGAAAGTAAGCTGTAACGTATCGCATTACCTTCTATTTGGAAATTGTAACCACTTCTCTGAAGAGACGGCGGCAAAACGTGAAAACCTTTCCGCTTCGTTTCTCGTATATACTGCACAATCTTATCTTCATTTCCAATTGCACTTGATAATAATGCTGTCATAAATTCCAGCGTATAATTCGCTTTTAAGTAAGCAAGCTGATATCCAATCATACTGTAGGCTACAGCGTGACTTCGGTTAAAACCGTAATTCGCAAATCTTACAATTAAATCGTAAATTTTCTCTGCGGATGTCTCGTCATAACCATTTTGTAAACAGCCTTGTACAAAATGCTTACGCTCCTGATCTAAAATATCACGATTTTTTTTACTCACTGCACGGCGTAATAAATCTGCTTCTCCGAGCGAGAATCCCGCCAACTTCGACGCAATTTGCATAATTTGTTCTTGGTATACAATTACACCGTATGTTCTTTCTAAAATCGGCTTTAAATCCGGATGTAAATATTCAATTTTTCTTTTTCCGTGCTTTGATTCAATAAAGGTTGGAATTTGTTCCATTGGTCCTGGTCTATATAACGAGTTAACAGCGACAATATCTTCAAATTCATTCGGTTTTAACCCGCGAAGTACATTTCGCATACCACCTGATTCAAGCTGGAATACACCTGTTGTATCCCCTCTACCTAACAATTGGAACGTCTTTTCATCTTGAAGTGGTAAATTTCTTAAATCAATTTGTGTCCCCGTCTTTTTCACGATAAACTTTATAATATTTTCAAGTAACGTTAAATTACGTAATCCTAAAAAATCCATCTTTAACAAACCAAGTTCTTCTAATGCATCAGCTGGGTATTGCGTAACATACACATCGTTATGCCCTTCTTGTATTGCAACACTTCCGGTTAACGGCTCTTGGCTCATAATAACGCCAGCTGCATGAATAGACGTATGACGTGGTAAGCCTTCTACACGTTTTGCAATTTCAAACACACGCTCATGTAACAGATTCCCTTGTATAAACTCACGGAGTGATTGCGATTCCTCATATGCATCTTTTAACGTTATACCAAGCTTTGATGGGATAAGTTTTGAGAATATGTCAATGTCTCGCGGCGGAAGCCCCATTACACGCGCAATATCTCTAATCGCCGCTTTCGCTGCAAGCGTCCCGAACGTTACAATTTGTGCAACACGCAGCTGACCATATTTATCTTTCACATATCGAATCATCTCATCACGTCTTATATCTGGAAAATCGATATCAATATCTGGAAGTGTCACACGTTCAGGATTTAAAAATCTTTCAAATAATAGATCGTATTCAATCGGATCAATATCTGTAATTTCTAATACGTAAGAAACGAGTGAGCCGGCTGCCGATCCACGTCCTGGTCCTGTTAAAATATGATTTTCATGCGCATACTTCATAAAATCCCACACGATGAGGAAATAATCACTAAACCCCATACTAGAAATAACGTTTAATTCATGATTCAAACGCTTTATATGTACTTCTTTCGGCGTACCATATCGTTTCTGCAAGCCTTCTTCACAAACGCGGCGTAAATACATATCATTCGTCTCGTTAGCTGGAACAGGAAATTTCGGTAATTGATTTATATGAAACGGTATTTCTACTCTGCAACGTTCTGCAATTTCTATTGTGTTATAAATCGCTTCTTCTACGTGAGAAAATAGTGCTTCCATTTCATCTGATGATTTTAAATAATATTGATCAGTTTTCAACCTTGGTCTATCTGGATCAGTCATTTTCGTTCCACTTTCAACAGATAATAAGCACTCATGAACAAGTGCGTCACTTTGATTGATGTAGCGTACATCGTTTGTTGCAACGACTGGAACATTTATCCTACTCATAAATGCAGGTAATTTCTCTTGCAGGAGCAGTTCATCTTGAATCGCATGATGCTGCAAACTCATATAAAAATTGTCGAACATACTTTGATACATGCGAGCTACTTCTTCAGCTTGACTCTCTTTGTCTTCTAATAATAATTGTTCAATTTCCCCATCTTTACCTGGTGAAATAGCAATTAATCCTTTCGCATAATGGGCAAGCCACTTTTTCGGAATACCTTCTTTTGACTTCGTCATAATGCTACTAGAAATCTTTAATAAATTTTGATAGCCCATTTCATTTTCAGCAAGTAAAACAAGCGGATAAGATTTTTCCTCTTCTTCACTAAAAATAGAAGCTGTTAAGCCGATAATAGGCTGTATACCATGTTTCTTACATGCTTTATAAAACGGAATAACGCCATACATAACATTTTCGTCCGTAATAGCGAGTGACGAAAAACCAAGTTCTTTCGCCCTGACTACAAGCTCATCAATTTTACAAGCACTTTTTAATAAACTAAAAACGGTTTGACATTGTAAATGCACAAACTTCACTGTTGTACCCTCTCTTTACCAATCTGACTACTTTTATTATAGGTGATGAGGAAAGCGGAAATCAAAACATACTTCTTATACTTTGTCCATATATATGAAGAAGAAAGGGGAATGACGATGGATGTAAGAGAACATACTTTTTTCTCTCTGCTTATTATTAGTTATTTTATTGCCTTTGGGGTTATACTTGGTGGTTCATTAATTGGTGGGTTTGGTGCATTTCTTATCGGAAAACCAACTCTAACTTACATTAATCAATTCGCCCAAAATTTAAGAATCTGGGCACTTGTTGCAGCAATTGGCGGAACATTTGATACTTTTTATAGCTTTGAAAGAAGTTTCTTTGGCGGAGATATGAAAGATATTGTAAAACAAATTCTCCTTATTTTTTTCGCAACGGGTGGTATGCAAACAGGTCTTACCATTATTAAATGGCTAACGCAGGAACATGTATGAGAGTACCAAGTGCCAATACAGCAAAAAAATGGTATTTAGTTTTAGCTGGTGCTGCTGTTGGAGGCGTGTTGAGCTGGTTTGTTTTTTTGTACATATACGGTGTTTTTCAAGAAGAACAAGCTAGTAAAATAGCAGAGCAACGAGAAATTATAGAAAAACAAGAAGCAAAGCTCCACGTCCTTCTCGAAGATCAAGAAAAATTGAATACAGAAAATAAACGCCTCTTAACTATTCAAGAGATTAAAATAAAACTTATAAATCGAGAAAAATACGATTTAGACAACCTTACACTCGAAAATATGACTACGTCTATCCATAATGACCTCCAACATCTTTTAACGAAAAACATTCAAAGTATAGCAAAAAATAAAGACCTACTCAAAAAGGTAATCGAAAACAAAACGTACAAACATTACGATCGGCTATACCGTTTCAAAGTCGATACGATATCTTTTGATACAGTGCTTGAAATTAGCATTACGATAGAGAAAGAAAAATAAAGAAGGAGGGCTTTAGCGCCGCTCCTTCTTTTCGTTCTCATATATAATCTCTTATCTACACAACTCACGTAAATCAGCAAAAAGACGATCCGCTTCTTCCCAAGAAGATGCTTTTGCACCAGAAGCCATCGGATGCCCTCCGCCATTATATTGCATTGCTAATTTATTTATCACTGGTCCTTTTGAACGAAGACGAACACGAATCACATCGTCTTCCTCTAAAAATAGAACCCACGACTTTAATCCATCAATATTACCAAGTGCTCCAACAACACCGGATGCCTCAGAAGGAAGTACATCAAACTTTTCTAACACTTCTTTCGTTAATTTAATGTAAGCTGCTCCTTCTTCTACCATCGTAAAGTTTTGTAAAATATAGCCGTTTAAACGAGCAATCTTTTCTTTCGTCTTATACATTTCATTATATAAATCTGTGAACTTCACATCCATATCAACAAGCTCACTTACATAACGAAGTGTTTTCGCTGTTGTATTCGGGAATAAGAAACGACCTGTATCCCCAACAATACCCGCTAAAATAAGACGAGCTGCTTCTTTCGTTATCTGTAATCCTTTATCTTTTCCATAACTGTAAAACTCATAAATCATTTCACTTGTAGAACTTGCTGTCGTATCTACCCACGTAATATCTCCGTACGGATCTTCATTCGGATGATGATCAATTTTAATTAACATCTTCCCTTTTGCATAGCGTTGATCGTCAACACGTTCTTGGTTCGCAGTATCACATACGATAACAAGTGCATTTTCATATACACTATCTTCAATATCATCCATTACTCGTAAATATTCTAGTGAAGGTTCATTGTACCCAACCGTATAAATATTTTTCTCTGGAAACGATTCTTGTAGAATTGTACCAAGACCTCCCTGTGAACCTAATGCATCTGGATCTGGACGCACATGACGATGAATAATAATTGTATCAAACTCTTTAATTGCTCTTAAAATTTGCTCATGCATATGTATAATCTCCTTTTTACTCAACTTCTTCACTTTAACGTGCAGTAAAAGCCCGATTGGTGCGGGCAAATCATTAGCGTAGAAACATCCTCACACTAATTAAAGTTTCACTTTATCCTCCATTATAACGGAAAGTATTTCATACATGCGAACAATTGCTTTATAATAAAAGTTAGAAAGTTTAGATATTTCTTTTTCTCTACTATTATTTTTCACAAAGCGATGGGAGCGTGCATTATGCCAGTATTAGTCTTCTGTATTATCGTCTCATTTATGTTGTACCTCTTCTACAAAACAAAATACTTTCGTACAAACCGCCCAATGGAGAAAGGTTGGCTCTCAGGAAAATCCGCAATGGCACTTGGTTCATTCGTCTTATTCTTTGGGATAAACCAATTCTTTTTAGAACTTTCAACCGCTCGAATTATCGTTGGTGTTTTATTTGTTCTATTTGGTAGTGCAAGTGTATTTAATGGATTTCGCCAATACAAACATTTCTTACCATTAGCAGTTGAAGAAGCTGAATCTGTCTGAAGCAGCGCAAAAAAAGCATCAACATTGTGATGCTTTTTTACGTCCCTTAACTTTTAAAATCATATATGCAACAAAAGCAGAAGGTATATTAAAGGGGTTGCCTTGTACGTGAAAATGTAATTGTTCTTCCTCAAAAGACATTTTTTCATATAGTTCTCGCTGAGATAATCCTGTTCGTTTCTTTTTTTCATGTAAACCTTGTAAGTATAAATATTGAAACGGTATCATCACAAGAAAGTAAAATAGTGCGATTCCACCAAAGAAGAGCACCTCTGATGACATATTGCATACCACCTCCCTAAAATCCATTTTCTTACAACTCGATTATAACATAGTATAAACTCTAATTAAATTAATATTCTGTTTTTTTAATGTACAATTACCTCTCCACATATATATCCTGCTACTCCTTTGCTTTCCCCCTAAAATCCTCCCTCATCTTTAGCAACAGCTTCAAAATCCAATAAAACAAAATAAAGTTAAAGAAAAAACCTAATGGATTAAACCCACATTCCCACCCACCATAATAAACAAACGTTTCAGCTGGTACACCAAAGTAAAAAAAATCCGGCTCATTTTCTCCTGATATAGGAATCAAGGCACCTATACTAGCAAGAGTCAAACTTACAAAATACAACCTCTTTTTAATAGCATTCATTCTTCTATGCGTTAAAACATGAATAATGATGAAACATACGACCACTAAAAAGAAAATGATTCCGCCCATTCACTTCCTCCTTATCGCTATGCCATTTCCGCATCTTCGAATTTTTGAGTATTTTTATTATACATATGAAATGATACGCTATTTATTTTTGTTTCTATCCTTTTAAATAAAAAAATGGAACAAACCAAAGCGGTCTGCTCCATCTTTTTACTTATCGATCAACTGCACCATAAGTAATGCTTTCCCGACAACATTACCTTCATGATGCACTTCTACATCAACCTTACCAAATTTACGTCCAATTTCTAATACTTTCGGATGAACCGATACAACATTGTCAATTTGAACTGGTTTTACGAAATAAATTGTTAAGTTCTCAACAATTAAATCACTCTTCTTTTGCGCACGAATAACGCGATTCGTTGCTTCCGTCACAATTGTTGTGAATACACCGTAAGATAACGTTCCGATTGAATTCGTCATTTGCGGCGTCACTGAAAATTGATATAAATGTTCATTTTTCGCTTCTTTCGGCGTCATAAATTGATTCGTTACAATATCATCGATTGTTTCGCCGACTTGTGGTTGACGCTGAATCATTTGTAGCGCCTGAAGTACATCTTGACGACTAATAATTCCTTGCAGTTTATTTCCTTCATCAACAACTGGAAGTAACTCAATACCTTCCCACACCATCATACGTGCTGCAGCTGCGACAGACATTTTACCGTTTACCGTAATTGGATGCTTTGTCATCACTTTATCAATTGGTGTTTCTTTCACGACACCAATCATATCTTTTGAAGTTACGATACCTAACACCTTTTTATTTTCATCAACAATTGGATAACGTCCATGCATCGTTTCTTCATTGTACGCATGCCATTGCTGCACTGTATCATTCGGCTTTAAATATAACGTCTCTTCAATTGGCGTTAAAATATCTTCAACGAGGACAATTTCTTTCTTAATAAGCTGATCGTAAATTGCACGGTTAATTAACGTCGCAACTGTAAATGTATCGTAACTACTTGAAATAATCGGCAGTTTTAATTCGTCTGCTAATTTCTTCACATGATCTTCCGTATCAAATCCGCCCGTAATTAATACCGCAGCTCCGGCTTCTAACGCTAATTGATGTGCGTTCGTACGGTTACCGATAATAAGTAAGTTTCCAGCTTCTGTATAGCGCATCATCGCTTCTAATTTCATTGCCCCGATTACGAATTTATTTAACGTTTTATGTAGGCCCTCTCTGCCCCCAAGTACTTGACCATCGACAATGTTAACGACTTCTGCATATGTCAGCTTTTCAATATTCTCTTTCTTCTTTTGTTCAATTCGTATTGTTCCGACACGTTCAATCGTACTAACATATCCTTTATTTTCTGCATCTTTAATTGCACGGTAAGCTGTCCCTTCACTTACACTCAAATCTTTCGCAATTTGCCTTACAGAAATTTTATGCCCTACTGGCAGGCCATTAATATGTTCTAAAATTTGGTTATGCTTGGTAGCCAAATGGTTTCACCATACTTTCTTTTCCCTAAATTCTTCATGTGTTGTATTTTCAGTATACTATATTTTCAAAACTGTTACACTCTCTCTTTATATATCTGTACTATTTTTTTTATAACAAAATACGCCTTACATTACACTACTTCTTCTATTACAACAATGTAATGGTATTGTCATCTCGTTCGATAGTTTGTCCAGCCGCTTCAATATACAATGAAGACAAGAAATGAAACAAAGGAGCGGATATATGATGAAAAAATTATTAGAAGTTTTAGGTGCTGTATTTTTAGCTTTCGTAGATGGAAAAAAAGTTGCAATGGAATTGAATGAAACACCTGAACAGCCACTTCCAAAAAGAAAAAAATCATCAAAACAAGTACAACCTTTAAAAGCTGTCCTACACACGTAAAAAACCCTTCACTTGTCTTTTCAAATGAAGGGTTTCTTTTCTATAGTGTAATACTTTCTCCAGCTTCTAATACTTTTCCTGTACAATTTTGTAGCTTTTCTACAAATTGATATGGGTCTTGTTCAATTACTGGGAACGTATTGTAATGCATCGGCACAACAGTTTTCGCCTGAACCCATTTTGCTGCTAAAACAGCATCTTCTGGCCCCATTGTGAAATTATCGCCAATTGGTAAAAATGCTATATCAATGTTATTCAGTTCCCCAATTAATTTCATATCAGAGAATAGAGCGGTATCTCCTGCATGGTATACAGTTTTCTCTTCTGCTGTAAATAAAATACCTGCTGGCATACCTGTATATGTAATCGTCTTATTTTCTTCATCAATATAACTAGAACCGTGGAATGCTTGTGTAAACTTCACTTTTCCGAAGTCAAATTCATGCGAACCACCAATATGCATCGGATGTGTATTTACACCTTGCCAACTTAAAAATGTCGCTAGTTCAAATGGTGCCACAACAACTGCATTATTTTTCTTCGCAAGCTCTACTGTATCTCCAACATGATCACCATGTCCATGCGATAAAAGAATTGCATCTACTTTGACATTTTCAGCCTTTAAATCCGTTGTCGGATTTCCAGTTAAAAATGGGTCAATTAAAATCACTTTTCCATTCGTTTCAATCTTTACAACTGAATGCCCGTGATAAGATACTTTCATTACTACATTCCTCCCCTATTCACATTCTCATTTTTTATTCTACATGATTTTTCAATTCCCTGTCTTTTCTAACATCTATTTACTTGTCATAACGCTTTCTTCCGATGTAAAGTTATATTTGTAATTAAATATCTCGGGGGTGCCAATCGATGAATGCTAGATTAGAAAATTTAATGCAATGGCTAAAAGAAAAAAACGTAGAAGCTGCGTTCTTAACTTCTACACCGAACGTCTTCTACATGACAAACTTCCACTGTGAACCACATGAAAGACTTCTTGGTATGTTTGTATTCCAAGAAAAAGAGCCTATTTTAATTTGCCCTAAAATGGAAGAAGGTCAAGCGCGTAACGCTGGCTGGGCACATGAAATTATCGGATTTACTGATACTGACAGACCATGGGATATGATTGCAAAAGCAATTAAAGACCGCGGCATCAATGCAAATGCAGTTGCAATTGAAAAAGAACATTTAAACGTAGAGCGCTACGAAGAATTAACAAAGTTATTCCCAAATGCAGCTTTCAAATCAGCTGAGGAAAAAGTTCGTGAACTTCGCTTAATTAAAGATGAAAAAGAACTTTCTATTTTACGCGAAGCAGCTAAAATGGCGGACTACGCTGTTGGAGTTGGTGTAAATGCAATTAAAGAAAATCGTAGCGAGCTAGAAGTATTAGCAATTATTGAACACGAATTAAAAACAAAAGGCATACATAAAATGTCATTTGATACGATGGTATTAGCAGGTGCAAACTCTGCTCTTCCACACGGTATTCCAGGTGCAAACAAAATGAAACGCGGCGATTTCGTACTATTTGATTTAGGCGTAATCATTGAAGGTTATTGCTCTGACATTACACGTACAGTAGCATTCGGTGAAATTTCTGAAGAACAAACTCGTATTTATAACACTGTACTTGCTGGACAACTACAAGCAGTTGAAGCATGTAAACCAGGTGTTACACTTGGCGCAATCGACAACGCTGCTCGTTCTGTTATCGCAGATGCAGGTTACGGGGACTTCTTCCCACACCGCCTTGGTCACGGACTTGGAATTAGCGTACACGAATATCCAGATGTAAAAGCTGGTAACGAGTCTCCATTAAAAGAAGGTATGGTCTTCACAATCGAGCCAGGTATTTACGTACCAAACGTAGGTGGCGTTCGTATTGAAGATGATATTTATATCACAAAAGACGGGTCAGAAATTTTAACGAAATTCCCGAAAGAATTACAATTTGTGAAATAATAAAAAAGGCAGCGTGATTGCTGCCTTTTTTATTTCTCTACTATTTCAAATTTCTCTACAATCATTTTTGCTGGATAGCTTTCAAGCATTTGAGAAAACCATACTTTTATTTTATCCCCTGTTTTTAACTGTTTATATGCGCCTTTATCTTTAAAGCTCAAAACTATATGTGATGGATGCTCTTTATTTATTTGTTGTTCCATATAATGTTGCAATTCTACTTTTGTATTAAACGTTTTATCATCGACAAAAAATACCGTGTCATTTCTTACTATGACATACCCCTCTTCAGGTACTTTTTTTACCGCTACTTGCTCTACTTATTTTATATCACACGCTGATAATATGATTAGAAATACACTTAAAAACATAAAGTTTTTCATACGCCTATTCATTTTTAACTCCTTACTCTAGGCTATTTCAAATTTAACACCATCTTCTCCTCATACTTATCATCCCATTTAATCACAACCTCTATCGGTTCATCTTTAGATAGAGGTGCACAACTTACACAAGAAGACTTCATTTCAATCCTTGCTCCTTTATGAACTTCTGAAGTTTGCGTCATTGCACTAAAGGTTTCATTAATAGCAATCTCTAAATTTTTAAATTCTGTATTTCCATCTCCGCCCTTATACTGAAACGTAAACATTCCATCTTCACTGTCATCCTTAATATATCCTTTATATTGCCCCGTCCAACTTTTGCTCTCGCTAGAAAAAGTAACATACGAAATCGAACAACTTCCTAAAAAGAAAATACTAATGAAAAAGAATAACGCTCTCTTCATAATGCTCCTCCATTCAAAAGCACTTATTTATTGTCTATTTCTTCCTCTTATTATATTATAAAAATACAGAATTTTCTAAAATAGGAGGTTTATATGTTACAACAACAGTTAGAAGAAATTCGTAATAATAATTACATATTGGATAACACACTTAACATTGATTCTTTAAGTTCCAATATGCTTGAGCATATCGGTGTTACCGATAGCTATTTAAGAGACAAGCTCATCTACTCTACTTTTTATAATCTCATCAAAAAGGACTACATTTCACACACGCAATTAGAGAAACTATTATTAGAAAGCATCAGTGACAAATATTTATTGTATAAGATTCATTCGGATGACGAAGATGCTGTATTTACCCGCGCATTTACAACATTATTAATTGCGCTCATTATTGATGCCGATACAAATCATAATTTCTTATCACAGACTGATATTTTAAATGTGAAAGATCAATTAATTCTATATATGAACAATGAGCATGATTTCCGCGGATATGTGCAAGACCACGGCTGGGCACATAGTATCGCTCACGCTTCTGATACATTTGAAGCGCTTGTTCGTAGTCCTAAACTGGAAACTTTACATTACGAAGAACTATTAAAAACTTTATTAAACAAAGTTTGTGTTCATTCCATCTATTACAAATATGAAGAAGATGAACGTATCGTTTATCCGATTGTCGCAATGCTGCAAAATGGCCTAAAGGAAGAAGTACTCATATTAGCCCTTCATGATGTAGTAGCTCAATTACCCGTCAAAAAACAAACATTACATATTGAATCGTACGAGTACCTATACGGAAATATAAAATCTTTCTTACGTAGTTTGTTTTTCCGACTACGCACACTGTCTATATGTGAAGAAACCGAATGCAAAATTGAAAAATTGCTACGAGAGCTTCCAAGATATTATTAAAAAAAGAAGGCCACTCAAAAAGTGCCTTCTTCTATTTCACTAATATTTAATTGAAATTTCACGATCCAAACTGAGAAAAGGTGGACAAGAATCGCAAACACCATACATGCTCCGCTTAAAAAAGTTAGTATAGGATGCGAATACACGTGCCCTAATCCATAGGATATCGCCACGAAAAACATTGTTATGTAAATATAAATTGCTCCATGTATTTGCCTCATATTAACCTCCTTTTCCCATATTATAACATAAATTTTCTGATTATTCACATTAATCTCTTGTAATCAATATTTCTCAACTGTTACACCTCTAACAGCAGCCTTAATATACGGTGCTCCTTGTAAACTTTGTAAATCCTCTGTTTTACCTGTTACGACTACACCGTATATTGGTAGGTCTTTTGGTTTCGTATTTTTTATTTCTTTATAATATTGTTCAAAATAATCACTTGGTATACCTTCACTATTTTTTGCTAAATACTTCATTTGGTATAGAAACTCTTTTGAGTTTATTGTTACATCATTTTTCACATCTTCTTTTACTTTTGCATAACTCCCTTCAAACCCAAAAACATTTTTAGCCATTTCTGCATTTAATATTGCGCCATTTTTAGGATCTTTTAGCCCTACATAAGAATCACTTTTCTTTTCATTATATGTATCTACCCAAAACCAAACTGGCTGTACACTTTTGGGAAGCATCTCAGTAATTTGTTCAACTGTATACGATTTATCAAAAGATAAGGCTACTTCTGCAACTTTATTTTGCAAATCCCCAATATTTTTCAGGTCATCCACATAATTTTTATAAGTAACGAAAGGTAAATAAAACCTCATTTCTCTTTGCATTGTTTGTACATTATAGTCTGGTATCGCAACAGCCTCTTCGCCCCTTTTTTCCTCATCTAAACTAACAAGCTCACCATTGTAGTGCTTCATACTATAATCCCATATGCCAGATTCATATATATCATTTACCCATTTTACTGGTTGGCCAGCTATATTTTTATACGAGTTATATATTACCGTACTCCCTGTAACACCGAGACTTAAATACATACTTCCACTGAAACGAATATTAGGGCCTTGAACCCTATGTAGTGCATTCATTTCTCTTTCCATTTTTCTAAACGTTTGCTGAGAAAAATACGCTGCTCCCAAAAACAAACTTACTATAACAATAATGGACGCACAAATAGAAATAAGCCAATTTCTCCAAAGTTGCTTCCGCTTCGCTCTCTTCATCAAAACTTTCATCTGCTTATCATCCATATTCAAATCAAAGTCTTTCCGACTCATCGTTTCTCCTCCTATACAATTTTTTAAATTGATTTCTTGCACGGTACAAACTTGTTTTTACTGTATCTTCTTTCATACTTAATAAAATGGCAATTTCCTTATAAGATAGTTCATATTCATATTTCAACAGTAAAATATGACGATGATCCTCCGTCATCGTCTCCAATATTTCTTGTACCTCGCCTTGTAGTTCACTTGTTAAAAGCACTTCATCTAATGACTTTTGGCCAATAAGAACGACAGATTCAATCGCAATGGGATTTAGCCTTTTTTCTTTCCGATATAAATCTCGGTGTTGATTGATTGCAACCCTAAAGAGCCACGGTGTTAAATGCTCTAACGGTATTTCCTCCATAAGCAATAAAGCTTTATACAGCGTATCTTGCACAATATCTTCCGCTTCTTTTCTATCTGCTCCAATCTTAATTAAGTATCCAAACACAGCTTTTGACTTCTCTATTAATAACGATTCAAACGTATCATGACTCATTCTGCTCTCCCTTCTATATACTCAACGTTTGAGAGCGTAAAATGTATACAGCTTTTCTATAATTTTTTTCAAAATAAAAAGCACACCTATTTTGATGCGCTTCTCTCCAACATACTATTCTATTATTTCATCGCTTCCTTCACAACATCTTGAATCATAACGACTTCTGTTTTCATATCAACAGACAGTGCTTCTTCATCAATACATTCATACCAAAACGCTAAGTGCTTTTTATCAATTTCATGATGAGAATTTTCGACAGGAATCCCGCCTTCTCCTTGCACAGAATACCAATATAAGTATTCTTCTCCATCTCTTATTTCCCGGAAAATTGTCTCAACGTACATCTTTTCGTCGTTTAGTGTCAAAAGCACTTCTTTCATATTGTCATTAAGAAGCTGCATCCATGCATCTACACGCTAACTTTTACCTTGTTTCACTTTGAATCTCGTTAACTCTACATTCATTTTTATTCCCCCGTTTTCTTGCGTACAAACAATCTATATTCTATTGGATGATTAAAACTTAATTTACTAGCTAGTTTTTGCGAAGGAATATTGTCTACATAACAATCCCAGCACGGTGTAATATCATTTTGCATGCAATGTTCAATGAACCGTGTTGCAACAGCTTGTGCTAATCCTTTCCCTTGATATGCTTTATGCGTCACAATATCAATTTCAGCAAATCCATTCCCGTTAAATATCGAAACACATTCAGCTACAATCATCCCATCTTGTTCTATACAAAATCCGAAACCACCGTTCAAAAATAGCTCTTTTGATCCCCAATATTCTTTATAATACTCCTCTGTAAATTCATTGCTTCGTTCTATATCACTTTTATCAATACGCTTCACTTCATATGTATTTTTGTTTGCATCTCGTTTTCTCTCTTCAAAAATTTCTCGTTGAAATTTCATTCGCAGGATGTTCCGAAGTGTATTACTAAAACGCTCTTCTAACTTCATTTCCCACTCCTCACTCGAAGTGAACAATGTAAATCTCTTCTCTGTTTTTTCAATAGCCATTTTTAAATACGCAAATAAATATTCGTTATAATTGTGATCATCCGTATCACCAAATACATAATAGATACCGTTAGCTGTACGAATTAACCCTGCTGTTAACTTCTCGTTGGCAAAAATCTCGCCATCTATCATTTGGTCACATACCGCATAAGCAAACGTCGTCGTTGTTGTATTACTTTCTAAAATCGGAAAGATTTTTCTATACTCAGCTACAGATAATTTTTTCATAGCTGCTCCACTTTAATCGTATCAGCTTCTATATTTTCAAAACAAAGATTTACTGTTCTCTTTAACGCTCTCGTTCTATGAATCGTGCATACTGGAATTAAGATAGAATCATTTGGCTTTAAAACCGCCGTTTCTCCATCTTCAAAATCGATAAGTAATTCTCCCTCTAACACAATAAATAATTCATCCGAATTAGAATGATAGTGCCAATCATATTCACCAGTAAATACAGCGATTCGTAAGCAATGACTATTTACATTTGAAACGAAGAAGTTTTTATGTTGATCTTGAATGCCCTTCGTTAATTCTAATAAATTCACAGTCTCCATATTTCGTCCCACCCTTTCATTAGTCGTTCTTCTTCAAAAACAACTTAGTCTCCACCACCTCCGCAATCTCCTCCACTATCACTTGAGCTGCTACAATCGTTGCTACTGTAGTCACCGAATCCACTTGATGAGCTTGAAGCATCTGAAGATTTTTTTCTCATTTTTCTTTGCTTATCGTTCTTACTTTCATAACTAGGCCACACTTTATTAAATAATATAAAGAATAAGACTAGCTCTATTGCGACAAGGAGATACCCAAAAACATTCTCAATAATATTGGGTGTTATCCCAAAACTGTAAAACACCCTAGCTGAATAAAGACACAAAATTACATACAGAGCCATACAAATATACCGAAATGTTTTCTCTATCATAATGACTATTTTTTGTGATAGAGGTATGTTCTGTTCCTGTTTTTTCTTCATATACTTTTGTCTTTTAACTTGCCTTTTCTTCCTCTTTTTACTCCCCATTGAATCTCCTCTTCCGACTTCTTTTTTCATTTAATTCCAAATTATCACAAAAAATAACATTATAACAAGCTATATTTCACGTAAAGTTTTGTTTACTTTTTGTAAAGTTTTATTTACTTATTACCTAAAAATGGATATAATAAATGTAACAAATTTACAAAAAGGAGACTTTGTATATTTGATTAAAAATAAGGTGAAACAATTCCGCGTCATTAGAGACATCACCCAAGAACAATTAGCTTCCTCTGTTCAAATCACTAGACAATCCCTCATCGCTATCGAGAAGAATAAATACAACCCGAGTTTAGAATTAGCATTGAAATTATGTGAGTTTTTCAACTGTAAAGTAGAAGATTTATTTCAATTAGATAAAACTGGGGAGGAAAAAGAATGAAAAAACCTTTTAATCAAAAGTTCATTTCGCATCTTACCTTTTTATTGTTAGGTTCAACTTTTCTTTATTTCACTAGTAATGATGAAGAAAAAATTACTTCTGTCCTTCTATTCGCTGGCGTATTTATACTCTTAGACTCGATACTATTCGTAGTGAAACAAATATTCTTTAAGAAAAAAAAGAGCGATCCCGAAAAATATCCATTACCTGAGATGGATGAAAGAATCGAGAAGATGAGTTTAAAACTTATGGCGCAAATTTTTGGTCTCTCTCATTTAATCGGTTCTGCGATACTATTTATTTTATATATCACTGACAAAAATTCGATGATACGAGTTGAGTATGCCTTGTATTACTTATTCGGCATTCTTTTCTTTACAATGATGTTCGGATTGAAAATTGTAAAGAAACTAGACAATTAATCCAAGCAAAAAGCCCCTCCTTACAAAAGGAGGGGCTTACATGTATTTCTATTATGATAAAGCAGGAGCTTTTTCAAGAAGCTCTTTCGCATCAGCATATTGTAAACCGTGTGCTTCTGCAACTGCTTCGAATGTTACATATCCGTCTAATGTGTTAATACCTTTTAATAATGCAGTGTTGCCTAAGCAAGCATCTTTGTAACCTTTGTTCGCAATTTGTACTGCATATGGTACTGTTACGTTTGTTAATGCAAGAGTTGATGTACGTGGAACCGCACCTGGCATATTAGCAACTGCATAATGAACAACGCCATGTTTTTCGTAAGTTGGGTTGTCGTGAGTTGTAATACGGTCAGTTGTTTCGAAAATACCACCTTGGTCAATCGCGATATCTACAACGACAGAACCTGGTTCCATTGATTGAATCATTTCTTCTGTTACAAGTTTTGGCGCTTTTGCACCTGGAATTAATACCGCACCAATAACAAGGTCAGATTCTTTTACAGCTTCTGCAATGTTGTATGGATTAGACATTAACGTTTTTACTTGGTTACCGAAAATATCATCTAGTTGACGAAGACGCTCTGCACTTAAGTCGATGATTGTTACATCTGCACCTAAACCTACTGCAATCTTAGCTGCGTTTGTACCAGCTTGACCACCGCCGATAATTGTTACTTTGCCACGTTTTACCCCTGGAACGCCTGCAAGTAAAATACCTTTACCGCCTTTGTTTTTCTCAAGGAATTGTGCACCGATTTGTGCAGACATACGACCAGCTACTTCACTCATAGGTGCAAGTAATGGTAAAGAACGATTGTCTAATTGCACTGTTTCGTATGCAATTGATACAACTTTGTTATCAATTAATGCTTTCGTTAATTCTGGTTCTGGAGCTAAGTGTAAGTATGTGAATAAAATTAAACCTTCGCGGAAATAGCCGTATTCACTTGCAACTGGCTCTTTTACCTTCATAACCATATCTTGATTCCATGCTTCTTCAGCAGTTTCAACAAGTTTCGCACCAGCTTGTACGTATTCTTCATCTGTAAAGCCTGATCCTATACCTGCTCCTTTTTGAACAAAAACTTCATGACCATTTTGTACTAAATGTACAGCTCCCGCTGGCGTCATCGCCACACGGTTTTCATTGTTTTTAATTTCTGTTGGAATACCGATACGCATTATTAGTTCCCCCTTGAGTTATGAAATGACCCCTGAATCATTTTTTAAAGCGCTTTCTACGCTCTTATATTTTAACATAATATCTCAATATTTGACAAAAAAATAATACAAGTTTTCCGATAGATTTAATCTCACATTAAAGGACAGTATTATCCGCACCTCTCAGCGTAAAGGATAAACTGTCCAATTATTCAAAACTTCACCTTATTTCGCTCTATCGATGTCTATGAATAACATCTACTGCACCAGTTACTTCAATAATTGTACCGGTAATCATATCGGAATCGTCTTCACATAAAAACGAAATCGTTCTTGCGATATCTTCACCTGTTCCAGATCTACCAATTGGTGTTTTATGTTCTTTCAATTGACGTGCTTCTTGAATTGTCGCTTCTTTCATTTCACCAATAATATCACCAGGACATACCATATTTGCAGTAATACCATATTCTGCTTCTTCGTAAGCAATTGTTTTCGTTAATGAAACAAGTCCTACTTTCGCTGCTGCAAAAGCTGAACGATAAATCCATCCCGGTGCGCTATCTGCCCCTTGGAATCCGTAATTAATAATACGGCCAAAGTTCTGTTTTCTCATAACCGGAACGACAAGTTTTAATAAATGAAATACCGCTGTTAAATTACCCTGAATCATTTCATTCCATTCGTCTTCTTCATAATCGACTAACTTTTTTCGTTCAAATACATATGGACCAGCATTATTAATTAAAAAGTCAATTTTACCAAAACGGCTTATCGCTTCTTCTACTATTTTATGTAAATCTTCCTTTTTCGTGACATCCGCTTGCACGAATTGTAGACGCTCTTCCATATTTTTATATGTTTCTTTCATCGTTTCCATAGCAGTTATATCGCTATGATATGTTACTGTTACTGAATACCCTTTAGCCAATAACTTTTCTGTTACTTGCTTTCCTAAACCTTTCGTACCGGCTGTAATGAGCGCGTGTCTCACAAACATGCCTCCTTTTAAATTGCTATACTTCATATGTAACAAGTTCTCGCCTCAATTACAACTAAAATGAATTAAAGCAAAGTTTTCAAAATTCTGTAACGTTTCTGGCAAGCACATTACCAAAATTTGCTTTATAATAAAGTTGTAAACGGTAATAAAAATGATTGGGAGGAATTTACTATGAATAATACATATACAAATATTTTAATCGCGGTGGATGGTTCTAAAGAAGCAGAAAGAGCTTTTAAAAAAGCAATTCAAGTCGCAAAACGCAACAATGCAACATTAACAATTGCTCATATCGTTGATGTAAAAGCATACTCAGCAGTAGAAGCTTATAGCCGCGCAATTGCTGAACGTGCAAATCTATTTGCAGAAGACTTATTAGAAGACTACAAAAAAACTGCGCTTGAAGCTGGCCTTGAAAAAATTGAAACTGTATTAGAATTTGGTAATCCTAAATCTAAAATTTCAAAAGAAATCGCTCCAAACCATAAAGTAGATTTAATTATGTGTGGTGCAACTGGTTTAAATGCTGTTGAGCGTTTCCTAATTGGTAGCGTCTCTGAACATATTATTCGCTATGCGAAATGCGATGTCCTTGTTGTTCGTGGTGATGAGGAGCAAGGTGATCTTTAATTCATAAATAAAACACCAAGTCCACATGTTTTACTGGTGGATAAGGGAAATGAAGCTTTAGGCTTGAATGAACAATAAATACATGTTGCTCAACAATGATAAAAAAGGAGTGGGTAATCCACTCCTTTTTTTCACGAATGTGTAAGAAGAATAAAGATGTTTCATTTTACTCATAAAAATAAATCTTCTCTGTTTTTCTCCACTCTTACATGGATTTTAAAATCCTCATTTTTTAATTGATTTTCTAATCAAGTTTAAACTGTATTCTACTTAATTCTTTGAGTAATTGGATGGTCATCTTTTAGTTGTAACAAATCCCATAAATTCCCGTACAAATCCTTGAATACTGCAACTATTCCATATTCTTGCTCTTTCGGCTCTCTCACAAATTCTATTCCTCTTGAAATCATTTCATTATAATCTCTCCAAAAATCGTCAGTATTTAAGAAAAGAAAAACTCTGCCGCCTGATTGGTTACCGATAAAGGAATCTTGCTCAGGTTTAGATGCTCTAGCCAGTAATATTGTGGTGCCGACTGAACCAGGAGGAGATACCACTACCCATCTTTTGTTTTGCTCTGGCTGATATATATCTTGGACTAGTGTGAAATTTAGTTTCTTTGTATAGAACTCTATTGCCTCATCGTAGTCTTTTACTACTAATGTGATATGAACTATTGATTGAACCATTATTATCCCTCCTATTATTACTGAATAAGCAAATTATAGTATAACATTTCTTGCTTTAATCTATCTATTAGCTTAATAACACAGGCTCTTGTTTTTCTTCATTTCACATACTTCACTATAAATACAAAACAAACAACCACTACAACAGCTACTGCCAACACATATGGCGGTAAGAACTTCAAAGACCATAATGCCATCATGATAGTCGCAACCATTAAATACGATTGTCGTGCATCTTCTGTCATTTTTTTACGAAGCAAGAATACATACAAATAACCGATTGGCGGCGTAATAAAGCAAAGAACATATATAATTTTAGATTTCAAATACCATTTTTGTTCCCCGAGCTTCTGTATATCTTCTTCTATTCTCTTATGCTCTTGCTCTCTCGCTTCTTCTACAAGCGGATTTTCCTCTTCTCCTCGCTTTTCTTTCATATAAGGAAGAAAGTGCACGAAAAAATAGTATGCAAATACGAACGCTCCAAATCCAATATTTAATCTTTCTAACGGAATATGCTCACTAAAAAAAACAGCAGCAATCACTAAAGAAAAACAATACGTCGTCATCCAAAATGAACGTTTTCTCTTTTTCCGTTCCATTTCTTTTTTATCTTGTACATATTTTCTTTTCGAAAGCCATATCGAAATACAGCAATCTACTACAAATAGAATAAAGATAAATATCCCAACGTGTACTGTTTCTACATCCTCAAATGAAAAGATATTTGGGAATGCAACATGTAATACAATTAGCGTGTACAAAATTATCCCTATAAAATAAATACGTCTCATTTTCCATTCCTTTCTTATTTCCTAACTTTAGGTTAACATACATTTTTTAGAAACAGACGGACAAAATATATATGTTAAAAAAGGAGGATGCTATATGAATGATTCTGAACGTATTATTTTAGATGTGAACGGGAAAGAGCTCGAAATGTTAGATACAATCCGTACACATTTTAAAGAAAAACATGGTGTGGAACTAAGTAATGGTGCATTACTTAGAGATTTGATGGATATTGAGTATATTCGAATTACGGAAGATCGACATAAGTATGATTAACTTTAAGCAATAAAAATCACAAAAAAGGTACGCTTCTCTCTACTAAGATTCGCGTACCTTCTGCCCTATAAATCAATCAACTTCCAACAAACTCTCCAACTAATCCCTTCGCCTTCTCCAAAGCTTTCTCAATTTGCTCAAATCCTGTCCCGCCAGCACTGTTACGACGCTTTACAGCTGCATATGGTGAAAGAACTTCATACAAATCTTCTTCAAATAATGAGCTCATTTCTTTATATGTTGCAAGTGGTACATCTACTAAATAAATTCCTTTTTGTGTGCAGTGTAGCACTAGCTTCCCAACAATTTCATGAGCTTGACGGAATGGGAGTCCTTTGCTGGCCAAGTAGTCAGCAATTTCTGTTGCGTTAGAGAAATCTTGCGTCACAGCTTGCCCCATTTTTTCTTTGTTTACAGTCATCGTCTCTAGCATGCCTGCCATAATATGAAGGCAGCCTTCTACTGTTTTTACTGTATCAAACATTCCTTCTTTATCTTCTTGCAAGTCTTTATTGTAAGCGAGCGGTAATCCTTTCATGACCGTAAGTAAACTAAATAAATTACCATATACTCTGCCTGTTTTACCACGAATAAGTTCCGCCATATCCGGATTTTTCTTTTGTGGCATAATGCTGCTTCCCGTTGCGTATTGATCGCTCATTTCAATAAATTGAAACTCTTGGCTACTCCATAAAATAAGTTCTTCGCAGAAGCGTGATAAGTGCATCATGAGCATAGATGAGTTACTTAGGAACTCCAGTATGAAATCACGATCGCTTACTGCATCTAAACTATTTTCATAGAGTCCATTAAATCCAAGAAGCTCCGCACTATATTCTCGGTCAATCGGGAATGTTGTCCCAGCTAACGCTCCTGCTCCTAATGGTGAAATGTTAATGCGCTTTAATGAATCTTCATAACGATTCACATCACGCTCTAACATCCAAAAGTAAGCGAGAATATGATGAGCAAATGAAATTGGCTGCGCACGCTGCAAATGCGTATAACCAGGCATAATGGTTTCAATATTATTTTCTGCTTGATGAACAAGAACAGTTTGCAATTGTTTTGTAGCTTTTATAATATGTTCTACTTTTTCTTTCAAATATAAATGCATATCAGTCGCTACTTGATCATTACGGCTTCGTCCTGTATGAAGTTTCCCTCCTACTTCACCGATTTGTTCAATTAACATTTTTTCAATGTTTAAATGAATATCTTCTGCTTCTACTGAGAATTGAAGCTTATTCTCTTTTGCTTCTTTTAATAAATACTGAAGCCCTATCTTTATTTTCTCTGCTTCTTCTTTCGTAACGATACCTTGCTTTGCTAGCATCGTTACGTGCGCAATACTTCCCTTTATATCTTGATTTACTAATTGTTGATCGAAGGGGATGGATGCTCCAAACTCTTCAACCCACGCTTCCGCTTCTTCTGTAAAACGTCCGCCCCAAAGTTTGCTCACGCTTCCACCTTCTTTTGATTCACTTGGCTGTATACTTTCGTCGGTAAACCGAATAATGAAATGAATCCAACTGCTGCATCATGATTAAATTCGTCCTGAGCAGTATATGTTGCTAATTTTTCGTCATATAAAGAGTACTCAGATTTACGTCCTTCTACAATCGCATGGCCTTTAAATAATTTCACACGCACTGTACCTGTTACATTTTTTTGCGTTTCTTGTAAGAAGGCATGAAGCGCTTGTTTTAAAGGAGAGAACCATAAACCGTTATAAATAAGTTCTGTTATTTTCTGCTCAATCACCGGTTTAAAATGTGCTACTTCTTTTACGTGCGTTAAATCTTCCAGCTCTTTATGTGCTGTGATTAACGTCATTGCCGCTGGACATTCGTATACTTCACGCGATTTAATACCAACGAGGCGATTTTCTACGTGATCGATACGTCCAACGCCATGTTTTCCAGCAAGCGCATTTAACGTTTTAATTAATTCTGAAAGTGAATATGCAGTGCCATTTAAAGTAGTCGGTACACCTGCTTCAAAGCCGATTTCTACAAACTCTGGTTTATTCGGTGTATCTTCTAATGCCAATGTCATCTCATACGCATCTTCTGGCGGCGCTGCCCATGGATCTTCTAAAATACCACATTCGTTACTGCGTCCCCATAAGTTTTGATCGATTGAAAACGGGCTGTCTAAATTAATCGGAATGGGTACATCGTTTTCTTTTGCATATGCAATTTCTTCTTCACGTGACCATTTCCATTCACGTACAGGCGCAATCACTTCTAAGTAAGGATTTAACGCTTGAATAGAAACTTCAAAACGAACTTGATCATTCCCTTTCCCTGTACATCCGTGTGCAACTGCAGTCGCCCCTTCTTGTTCTGCAATTTCTACTAATTTCTTAGCGATAAGTGGACGAGATAATGCAGAAACGAGAGGGTATTTCCCTTCGTATAACGTGTGCGCTTGCATCGCCATCAATGCATATTCATTTGCAAATTCCTCTTGAACATCAATCATATATGATTTAATTGCACCTACTGAAAGTGCCTTTTCTTTTACGAATGCTAAGTCTTTACCTTCCCCTAAATCTAAACAAAGCGCGATAATATCATAATTCTTCTCTTTTAACCATTTAATTGCAACGGAAGTATCAAGACCTCCAGAATATGCTAATACCACTTTTTTCTTCTCCATTTTGCATCCCCCTAAAGAATAAATATTCATTTTCTTTTATAATAATACACACTTTAACACCTTTCACAAAATGTATCAAGAGTCATTTTCAAATTTTTTCAAACAATTCCGTCGAGCTTCTTTCTGTTTTCATGTACAATATAAGCAGGAAAACGGGGGGGAACTTATGGAAAAATATTTCTTATACGATGATCATCTAGGAATTGAAATTCCGTATTTACAAGAAGATTGGGAAGATATCCCCGAAAAAATACAGCATGCTATTTTATTAAAGTGGGAACAAGTTCGAGGAAAGATTCCTGATCGTATAAAAGAACTCGAGCACTCTATTAATGCAAAACAGCATCATTTAAATAACGAAGAAAACTTCGAAATTTCTTGCAAACTTAATTCAGAAATTGCCGATCTCGCTTCCATCATTAATGACCTTTGGCTTTGGTATCGACTCACTCAAAATGTATCTGAGGGAAAAGCACACCAATGAAAAAAGCATGTCCCTCAATTACTTTGGGTCATGCTTTTTTGTCGTAACACGATTTACAATATATTTCTTGTGCTGTTTTCGCTAAACACACATCGAACGGTCCAACTAATATACTTCTTTCCTTTGGCAACTTTACAAAAGCAACGAGCTCTTCTTCATATTGAATCTTTTTCTGACATGAAACGCATACTAATTCTTTTCTTTTGAACATGTCTTTTAGCATATCTTCTCTCTCCCTTTCATCTATCTATATTGATATAATCTCATAACAATTAAGACTTGTAAAAAAATGACACATTCTGAAGCGAATTATTCATATACTATGTACAAAAGGAGGTCTCAATTTTATGCGAGCTTTCATTATTATCGCTTTAACTTTTTTAAGTGTGATTAGCTGGGATGCGTTTTTTAAAGATAAAGGTGACCAGAAAGATACAACTGAATAAACGCCATCTCTTTCTTACTTATTGGACAAACTTTAAAACACTGTCCAATTCTGCAAAATAACTTAGGCTTTTCTACAAAAATATTTAAACATAACAATTTTTGTAGATTTCCTCCGCTTATTGTCGGTTTCCATCCGCATACATTTTTTGAAAGTATGATATAATAATATAAATCTTGAAGGAAGGGATTTTGATATCATGATCGCTCGAAGGAGCATGTGGCATCGTATTGACGAATCATACACGTAGCGTATTTTTCAGCTCAGATACTTTAGTCTAGCGAAAAAAATACGAGAGTGGGGAAATTATGATTGCCCGAAGGATAATTTGGCAAAAAAAAGACTCTTCTTACACGTAGCGTTTTGTTTAGGACTTAATTGTTACTAGCTAAACAAAACAAAGAAGAGCAGGATTGCTAAATGAAGAATCCTACTCCACGTTTTGTTTAGTCGTTTTAAGACTTAAACTAAAACGAAGGTAGGGAGAATTGATGGACGAGAGGATTATTCGTTATTTCTTCAGCGACATATAGCGTAGTTAGTTTTTTTCGTAAACTAACTGAAGCTACATGTGAGCTCGTAGTTAGTTTACAACACAAAAAGGACTACTAACTACGGAAAGAAGGAATAACGATGAGGAACATCCAAAGTCGACAAATTATTAAAGAAATTTTTATGGTTTTAATCGGTTCATTTATTTTAGCAGCAGCGCTATATCACATTCACTTCCAAAACCACTTAACAGAAGGTGGATTTGTAGGAATTGCACTATTTATCCAAAATTTTTATGATATTTCACCATCTATTTCAACTGTAATTATGGATATCCCAATTATTTTATTATGTGCTTCATTTTTAGGTAAAAAAATGGTTGGTTATTCATTCCTAGGTTCGATTTCATTCGGAGTATTTTATTCTCTTATGGAAAATTATTCTCCATTTACGGTCGATTTATCAAATAATTTATTTATAGCTGCAGTAGTTGGCGGTGCGTTAGCTGGTATTGGACTCGGTTTTATATTGCGATTTGGCGGTGCAACCGGCGGAGACGACATTTTAACAATTGTATTAAGTAAACGAACTCGTTTTACAATTGGGCAAATTTTCTTCGTCTTTGACGCGATTGTTCTTGCGCTTTCATTATATTATTTAAATTGGACAGAAATTGCTTTTACTATTCTTTCAATTGCTGTACAGGCAAAAACATTGGATTTAATTTATTATCCAAAAGCAGAGAAAAAAGCAGAAAAGCAACCAGTATCTATTCCAATGTCCAAAAAGCATGCAACAAATTAAAAAAAGCGAAAGGCTTCGGCCTCTCGCTTTTTTTACGCTCTTTTTTCCTTCTCGACTATGTGGCGCACTTGATAAAATCTATTTGCAAATTCAGTAACATTTCTTGTTAAACGATAGTTCACTGTAGACCCGATTGCCATTCCAATTACCGGAATACCTTGGAATAATTTACGACGAAGAGCATAAATCGAAAATGTTTTCAAAATTTGTTTTAACACAACCTCAGTAGAAGCTGGTTGTAATACCGCTTCGTCTCCTTCATAGAAGAACGAATCTTCTTGCTCTAGCTCTTGCAGTAAATTGTACCATGCGTATTGCTGAAGCCTTCCTGGTAGTAATGACGCATGAAACACCTTTAACGCAAGCATCATTTCATAAGGCTTGTTCACATCATGTCCAAATGATGTTGCAATAAGTTGGACAGCCTTCACATTTAATGCAATCATAACCGGAAAATCAGCCGTTAATAATAATAAACCTCCAGCACCCGTTGCTCCGCCTTGTACGAATGAATATAGGCGATGTCGCGCTGTTTGCTGCTCTGCTATGTATGTTAACTGATCAATAGATAATGCTTTCAAATCTTCTAGTTGCTCAATTGATTCATCAAATAATCTCGACGTTCCTAAAATACGATTACGCGCGTCTAACTGTGATTGTGAACTTTGAATCAATGCATGCAAATGAAAGAGCCATCCATCTGCTTTCGTAAAGAAATCTTTTCGTTTTTTCTCAGGTAATTTCGCAATTGTCGTATGTACCCATTTATCAAAAATTTTTTGAAAATCAGTCGCTTCTTGCTCAACTAATTGCGATTCCCATTCTTTTATATTGTCTAAAATGGCTTGTTCTCGCTTCGATCGCATCGTAACAACCACCTCGTTCGATTTTTTTCTATTGTAACATATTTCTGCTTATTCTTTGCAAATATGCTTGTCTATCTTTATTCACATTCCATTTTTTAGTGACATAAAATATTAGCAAAAAGGATGAGATAAATCACATGAATCTATCCAATATAAAAAAAGAATATAATGCAGTATTCAGCTTAGGACAAAACTGCTGGCCTGCTTGGGCGTTATACCAATTCGAATTATCACCCTTTTTTGGTGTTATCGATTTTATGCTAAGCCCTTCATTAGAAAAAGTGAATGTATTATTACAAAATCGATTTGACCGTTTTCTACAGTTCGAAAACTTATCTTTCATCTCATTTTGGGATGATGGTGCGAAATTAAGACTCCGTGACAACCTATATGAAATCGACTCCTGCCACGACTTTAAAACAGATGTAAACACACCAATTTCTTGGCCTTCTTATACAGAAGTTAAGTTAAACTATGAGCATCGAATTCATCGTTTTCTAACTACAATTGAAACGGCAGAATCCATATTGTTTATTCGAACTGGAGGAACATACGAAGAAGCGCATTCTTTGGAACACATTTTATCTCAAATAGTTAAACATAAATTCTCTGTCCTATTACTACTTCCTGCAGATGTACCAAATGTTGCCCAAGAAGATTGGGGATTACAAAATATTTGCGTTATAAAATGCCCTATTATGGATGTATACCAGTACAATGAAGCATTTTGGAGTGACCTATTTGATGGACTCACGATTAGACCGCAGTCCTAAATACACGATACTTTTTATTACAAAACACATTATAATCATCCTTATACAAAAGAAATAAGGAGTGATTATATATGTATCCACGTGCAAAAGCTTTTGGCATTGCTATACATCACGGTAGACTTCTCGTACAAGAATATCATACAGGCGATGAAACATATTACCGACCTCTTGGCGGTTCAATTGAACTTGGTGAAAAATCAGCACATACCGTTATTCGCGAATTTCAAGAAGAGCTTCACACAGAAGTGGAAATCACCAATTATTTAGGCTGCTTAGAAAATATCTTTCATCTAGATGGAGAAATTGGTCATGAAATCATTCAGCTATATTCTTTACGCTTATTAGACATGTCACTATATGAAATGGAAATACTGAATATACAAGATGAACAAACACTGTCATATGCAAAATGGATTTCCCTCACTGCATTCATTCAAAAAGAGAAAGCACTATATCCAGATGGAATCTTGAAATATATCCAATAGAAAAAAGACGAAACCCTATAGGATCTCGTCTTTTTTTCATATAGTATATTAACCAATATCTCCAAGACGTAGTACGTCACGAGCGATCATAACTTCTTCGTCAGTTGGAATTACGATAATTTTTACTGGAGAGTGTGGGAAGCTGATGAATGCTTCTTCACCAAATACGTTATTACGTTTTACGTCGAAGTATACGCCCATGTACTCAAGGCCTTCTAATACACGCTCACGAATAATCGCACTGTTTTCACCTACACCAGCTGTAAAGATGATAGCGTCAACGCCTTTCATACGAGCTGTGTAAGAACCGATGTATTTGTGGATACGGCTTACGAATACATCAAGTGCTACTTTCGCACGGTGGTCGCCTTCTTCTTCTTTCGCAATGATGTCACGTAGGTCACTAGAGTAACCAGTAAGACCTAACATACCACTCTTCTTGTTTAATACGCTAACTACTTCTTCTACTGTTTGGCCTGTTTTTTCCATGATGTATGGAATTAAAGCAGGGTCAATGTTACCAGAACGTGTACCCATTGTTACACCAGCAAGTGGAGTGAAGCCCATAGAAGTATCGATAGATTTACCGCCTTCTACTGCTGCGATACTTGCACCATTACCTAAGTGACAAGAAAGTAAGCTTAAGCTTTCAAGTGGACGACCTAATAATTCAGCCGCACGCTCAGTTACGTATTTATGAGAAGTTCCGTGGAAACCGTATTTACGGATACCGAATTTTTCATAGTACTCATATGGTAGGCTGTATAAGAATGCAGATTCCGGCATTGTTTGGTGGAATGCTGTATCGAATACTGCTACTGCTGGTACGTTTGGTAATACTTCTTGGAATGCTTTAATACCAACAAGGTTTGCTGGGTTATGAAGTGGTGCTAAATCGCTTAACTCTTCGATATCAGCTAATACTTCATCAGTAATTAAAACAGAGTCAGCAAATTTTTCGCCGCCGTGAACAACACGGTGACCGATACCGCCAATCTCATCTAGAGACTTAACGATTCCGTTTTCAGTTAATTTTTTAAGAAGCATATTTACTGCTACTGCATGATCTGGAATATTTGTAATTTCTTTTTGTTTTTCGCCATCTACAGTAATAGTGAAGATACTATCTTCTAAACCGATACGTTCTACTAAACCTTTTGTTAATACTGTTTCACTTGGCATTTCAAATAATTGGAATTTTAAGGAAGAGCTTCCTGCGTTAATCGCGATGATTTTTGACATCTAGTCTTTCGCCCCTTTTTCTCTTGGTAGTTGTGTGGATATGTCCACAAACCGCTCGATTTTATCTGATCAAATTCACTAAATATGAAAACGTTTCATCATTAGTGAATTTTATACTCACGATTTTAATTTAAACATCGTCCGACATATATTTCAAGTGAAAAAATTGTAACACCAAGAAAAAATATATATTACAGATTTCAAAAAAATTCAGTTTAATCTAGTATATATTTAAAAATATGACATATCCTATAAAACTGTACTACATGAATTACTAATCCTGTTACATATACCTTGCCTTATTTGTGGGTTGCAAACCAAGTATTTAATTGATCCATAATGTTCTCCATCGCCTTCATGTTGGAGAATTTAGGTAACTCCACTAATAACGCCTGTTTTGGCATTGTTACACTAGGACCTTTCTTTTGGAGAACAAATATACTTTTTGCATTTTTCTCGTTTTTAAACATGGAAACAGGTAGCTGTAATAGCCCTTGAATAAAACATGTTTCTTTAATAAATGCATGTAATTTTGGTGCTTGATCACTTTCAAAAATGAAGTTTGGTACTAGGAAGAATAAGTACCCGCCTTCTTTCGTATGTTTCACACTTTGTTCAATAAATAGGTGATGGGCATACGACATTCCTTGATCTGCTTTTAACTTATATTCACTTGCACCGATTTCATTTGGATAGTAACCAATCGGTAAGTCTGAAACGACTGCATCAACCGGATCGATATAAAGTGGCGCTAGTCCATCTTGATGGAAGAATTCGATTGCATGCTTTTGTAAATTCGCATTTACTAAAGCAAGTTTAATTAACACTTCATCCACTTCTACACCAAATCCACTCATTGCTAGTCCTTCTTTGGCGCTATTAAATACTGTAGTCATTAAGTTACCTGTTCCAATTGCAGGATCTAAAACAGTAATTTCGTTTTGCCCTTGCATAAATTTATGGAATAAGTAGCTCATGAACATTCCAACTGCATCAGGCGTCATTTCGTGATTCGCTTGTACGCCTTCTTTCATTCCTTTTAAAATGGCTAACTGAAATGCTTTACGAATTTCTTCACCTTTATATGTTTCTTCATTAAACGTACTATATTCACGATTCAGCCTTTCAATTGCTGATTCGGATAATTCCTCTTGTAAAATTGCTCCTTCAAACAAGTTATCACCTGTTTCTACAAGCGCCTCTAAATATGTTACATCTAATTCTTTACGTAAAACTACCGCAGAAGAATCAAAAATAGAAAATAATGTTTCTACTGTCTGACTCACGTACATTCCTCCTTCTCTCTTTTACACATAACTTATATCATACCACAAAGTGTTTTTTTCCAAAAAGAAAAAGCGACCTCCTGCAAAGAGCTCCCCTTTAAGTTATATATGATATAACGTTTTTTCTCATATATTGGTACCATTACGCAGCAATACATGAGAAAAAACGACCTCTTTATAAGAGGTCATTTCTTCACATTATTTTGCCGCTTTAGCTGCTTCTAATGCCGCTTCATAGTTTGGATGGCTTGTACCTTCGCTTACGTATTCTGCGTAAACTACTTTGTCGTTGCTATCTACTACGAATACTGCACGAGCAAGTAAACGAAGCTCTTTCATTACTAAGCCGTAAGCTTCACCGAATGAAAGATCGCGGTGGTCAGAAAGTGTAACAACATTTTCTAAACCGTTTGCTGCACACCAGCGTTTTTGAGCGAATGGTAAGTCAGCGCTAATTGTTAACACTTTCGCGTTTTCAATACTTGCTGCATCTTGGTTAAAACGACGTGTTTGTGCATCACACACACCTGTATCGATTGAAGGTACAACACTAATTAATTTTACTTCGCCTTTGTATGTTTCTAAACTTACTGGAGATAAGTCATTTGCTAATACTTGGAATTCTGGCGCTTGATCGCCAACTTTAACTTCTGTTCCAACTAAAGTCATTGGGTTACCTTTAAAAGTTACGTTTGCCACTTGAAAATCCTCCCTTATTTAAACAAAATATGTACAATGTAAATGATAGTTTGTCCCTATCGATAATGCAAATAAAATCGCTTTATTTACAAAAAAATTAAAGAAGCTAATCCATTGATTAGCTTCTTTATTCGTTAAATTTGAAATTCAGGATCGTCTTCTTTTCGTTTATCCATCATTTCTTTCACTTTATCAACAGCTTGTGGTGCTAATTCAATTATTTTATCGATGACGTGTGTTTGCTTATCTAAATGCAACACTTTTACACCTTCTCCATTTATTACAAGAAAAGCAACAGGATTAATAGAAACTCCTCCACCACTTCCCCCGCCAAATGGATGACGGCCTGAATGTTCTACTTTACCAAATTCACTTCCACCAGCAGCGAATCCGAAACTAACTTTTGAAACGGTAAGAATTACACTTCCATCTGCCGCTTTAATCGGATCACCAACAATTGTATTTACATCAGTCATTTGTTTTAAATGCTGCATTGCGGTTGTCATTAAACCTTGAATTGGATGGTCCACTTTATATCCCCCCTATGCTTGAACTGATTTTTCATTCGTACCAGATCTTTGTCTTCTCATAAACGTGAGTAATTTGATACCCGTTTTTATAGCACGAAATATACGAAAAGATGCTGTTAACTCACATCTTGATGCAAATCCTTTCCCTTGAAAAACAGGGGTGATTTCAAATTCTGGTACGTCAACAATATGCATATATTGTCCTACAACTCCAGCAGCCATTCCTTTTGTCCCCCATGCATATCCAGTGACAATTCCAGTACTAGCTGCATCACCTGCTCCAATTTGGGTGTGCCATTTCCAACCATTGATTTTTACTCGTTTGAGAAAATCTTTAACGATAGTATGAACTTCTTGCAGCTTTTTTATCAGTTCCCCTATACTATCAAGTTGTGCCATAATTTTATTATCAATTCCGCCTTCTTCTTCAGCTTTTTCGATTTTCTCTCCTGTCTTTTTCTGCTGTTTTTCAATTCTTTCCAATACGTCAAACGTATATCGAATCATCCATATTTTCACTTGAAACAAACATTGCTTTTCCATTTCTGAATATAAAAATGTCACTTTAAGCTTTATTTTCGACAATAGTATAAGCAAAATAAAAAGGAGAAGAATTATTATTCCAATCACGAGCCACTTCATACGTATCATCCTTTCACTCCGTACCCATTATCGACAAGTTTATTCATCATTAAACAGAATCCTTTAAAATTGAATATAAAAATTTTTCTAAAAATAAAAAGGGATTTTGACATTTTATATCGAAATATATTATTTGAACATATCGTCGGGGAACATATTTGGATGATATGTAGCACGAAGAACAGAAAATTTAACTGCAGTGGAGGGATACATAATGGCAGATCGTCGCAATTTATTTTTCTTTTATGGTGATGACAAAGCAACGCTCGTTGAAAAAATGAAACCAATCTATCGTATTTTAGAAGAGAATGGTTTTACCATATTAGATCATTCAAAAAATGCAAACGCTATCGTCAGTGTTGGAGATGATGCAACTTTCTTACAAGCCGTTCGTCAAACTGGTTTTAGAGAAGATTGTTTATACGCAGGGATTTCTACGAAAGATGAAACTTCTTTCTACTGCGATTTCCATATTGATCACGTCGATACAGCCCTTCAAGAAATTACAAAAAATGAAATTGAAGTGCGAAAATATCCAACAATTCAGGTAGATGTAGATCACGGTACATCTTTCCATTGTTTAAATGAGTTCTCATTACGCTCTAGCATTATTAAAACATTCGTTGTAGATGTTCACGTTGATGATCTATATTTCGAAACATTTAGAGGGGACGGTTTAGTTGTTTCTACCCCAACAGGAAGTACAGCTTACAATAAATCATTACATGGTGCGGTTGTTGATCCGCTTATCCCATGCTTCCAAGTAAGCGAATTAGCATCTTTAAATAACAACACATACCGTACGCTCGGTTCACCATTCATTTTAAATCACGAGCGTACACTAACTTTAAAACTACGACCAGACGGTAACGATTATCCAGTTATCGGTATGGATAATGAAGCGCTTAGCATTAAACAAGTGGAAAAAGCTGTTGTACGCTTAAGCGATAAACAAATTAAAACAGTTAAATTAAAAAACAATTCCTTCTGGGAAAAAGTACAGAGAACATTTTTATAGCATTAAAATAACCGCCGAATTATGGGATCCCATAATTCGGCGGTTATTTATTTCTCTCGCTACCGACCACTATTCTTGTCATTTTTTATCGGTAAGTCGATATATTTTCACACGTCTTTCCTATACACAATCTTCCCATCAATTACCGTCATTTCTGCTTGTACTTCTTTTATTTCTTCTGCCTCTACCTCAAATATATTTCGATCTACTATCGTAAAGTCCGCTTCATATCCCTTTGCGATTTTCCCTCGCTTCGCTTCTTTTCCGATTGCATAGGCACTTCCTGTTGTAAATAAAGAGATAGCTTCATATACCGTTAATCTTTCCTCTGGCATATAGCATACGCCGTCAATAAAACTTCTACGTGTAACAGCACTATATATGCCTAAAAACGGATTCACTTGTTCAATTGGCGCGTCAGACCCACCGTTGCAGTGTAATCCCGCTTCTAGTAACGTCTTCCAAGCATATGCATATCGAAGACGATGCTCGCCTAGTTTTTCAATGACTGATGGGAAGTCCGATGACACAAAGACGGGCTGAATATCGATAATAGCCGGCAAGTGTTGCATTCTCTCAATCAATTCTTCACGAGCTAACTGACAATGAATAATACGATCGCGAAAACCTTCTGCTGGTGGATATAATTCAAGTGCATCAATGACATATTCAAGCGATAAATCACCTATTGTATGAATCGCAACTGGCATATGTAAATCCCGTGCTTTTTTCACTAACTCCGCAAGCTCTTCACGTGAGAAGATTGCAACTCCATTTGTTTCCTGCGCATCTTCATACGGTTCACTTAATAAAGCTGTTCTTCCGCCAAAAGAGCCATCAGAAAAAATTTTCATCGCTCCAAATTCAATATAATGCTCATTTTCATATTCTTTTCGCTCATGTGCCACTTCATGGTGAACGAGCAAATGCGCTTTAAAGGGCATTTCTTTTATAACATGAGAAAACGCATTATGCGTTTTTCTAAAACCACCGTAATAATTTAAATCTTCCGTATGCCCACCGACGAGTCCGTATTGCCAGCAATCTTTAATCGCTGTTTGCAGAGCTCTTTGTAAGTAGGCTTCATCAATTTCAGGCTGAACATGTTTTATTAGTTCTTGTCCTTGTTCATATAAAAGCCCTGTTAAATTATTCAATGCGTCCCGGCCGACTTTTCCTCCTTTCGGGTCTTGCGTCGTCTCTGTTATGTTCGCTTCTTGCAATATGTATGAATTCACCCATGTAACGTGGCGACAAACGCGCTTTAATAAAATGGGGTGTTCTTTAGAGATTTCATCTAAATCACGTACATGAACTTGTTTTGTATCTGTAAAATTATTTTCATTCCAGCCTTCTCCAATAACCCAAGAACCTTTTGGCGCTTCTTCTACTCGCTTCTGAACAAGAGTCAACACTTCGCTATAAGATGTACAATTTGATAAGTCTAGACGGAGTAACCTCTCCCCGTGCCCAATAAGATGCATATGACTATCAACGAGACCTGGGATCATCGTTTTGCCTTTTAAGTCATACAACTTCACGTCTGAATATCGACTTTCTAGCTCTTCCTTACTCCCAGCATCAACAATCATGCCCTTTTCAACATAAATAGCTTCTACTTTTTCATTCTCTTCTCGCATCGTGTAAGTGGTGCCGCCATACCAAATTTCTCCCATATGCTCATCCCCCTTTTCCCTTTAGTCTACGAAATTAGAGCGTATAAAAAAAGCACCATTTCGATTAAAAATGGTGCTTTTCTAAAAATTACTTTTGTTCAGTAGGGTTCGTTGTGATTTGCCATTCAATGCTAAATTTATCTTTAAGTTGTCCGTATGCTGGGCTCCAGAACGTTTCTTGAAGTGGCATAATAACTTCTCCACCCTCTTGTAACTTTTCGAATACTTCTTTCGCTTTTTCTGCATTACTAATTTGAATTGCAATTGTTACTTGAGATCCGATTGCATGCCCTTGACCTGGGAATGTATCAGAAATCATAAGGTCCGTATTACCAACTTTTAAAGTAGCATGTAAAACGCGCTCTTTTGCTTCAGCTGGAATCGGGTATTCTGGATTTTCAGGCATGTCACCAAAAGTTTGCATGATTTCTACTTTTGCGTCTAACGCCTCTTTATAAAACTGTACAGCCTCTTGCCCACTACCATCTAAAACTAAGTACGGATTAATACCTAAAATCATACGGACACCTCTTTTTTAAGTTTATAAAAATCGAACTTGTGTTCGTTTTTTATATTATCATTGTTTGGCATTTCATTCAACTATTTCCTTCACTGTTTTCAAAATTATTTTGACGGAATCTCCATCTCTTGTTTTCTAAGTTCAATACGGCGAATTTTTCCGGAAATCGTTTTCGGTAGTTCATCTACAAATTCAATTTTGCGAGGGTATTTATATGGTGCAGTGAGTTCTTTGACGTGTTGTTGGAGTACTGGAATTAATGTTTCTTCATTCTTGTCTATATTCTCTCTTAATACGATAAATGCCTTCACGACACTTCCGCGAATTTCATCAGGGCTTGCGACAACCGCACACTCTCTTACGTAAGGGTGTTTTACAAGCGCATCTTCTACTTCAAACGGCCCAATTGTATAACCAGAGCTAATAATAATATCATCACCGCGCCCTTCAAACCAGAAATAGCCGTCTTCATCTTTCTTCGCTTTATCACCGGTAATATAATAATCACCGCGGAATTGCATCGCTGTGCGCTCATCGTCTTTATAATATTGTTTAAAGAGGGCTGGCGTTTCAATGTGAACTGCGATATCACCAACTTCTCCTACCTGTACCGGAATACCTTCTTCATCTACAATATCAACGTGGTTGCCTGGCGTTGGTTTTCCCATTGATCCCGGTCTAATATCCATCCCTTTCATTACACCAACAAGCAATGTATTTTCCGTTTGCCCGTAGCCGTCTCTTACTGTAATATTAAAGTGCTTTTGGAACGTTTCAATGACTTCTCTATTTAATGGCTCACCTGCGGATACAGCGCTATGTAACGCTTCTAAATTGTACTCACTTAAGTCTTCTACTTTTGCCATTAATCTATACTCAGTCGGCGTACAACAAAGCACATTCACCTTATTATCACCTAATAAGTTTAAATACGTTTTTGGTTCAAATTTACCGTTGTATACAAATCCTGTCGCTCCTGATCCGAGAGTTGCTAAAAACGGGCTCCAAATCCACTTTTGCCAACCTGGACTAGCCGTCGCCCATACAACATCATCCTCTTCAATTCCGAGCCAATTTGGAGCGCTCGTGCGCAAATGAGCGTATGCCCACGCATGCGTATGAACAACACCTTTTGGGTTTCCTGTCGTTCCTGACGTGTAAGATAAAAAGACCATATCTTCTTTATCAGTCTTCGCCATTTCTAACATGTCACTTTCTGTTTCTAACGCTGTTTTTAAATTAATCCATCCATCTACTGACTGCTCGCTCAGAACGAATTTTTGAAGAGATTCCATCGCTTCTATATCATCAAACTGCCCAATGTACGGCTCATAACTTACGATTGCTTTTACTTCCCCGTGCCCAATGCGATATTCTATATCCTTTTTGCGCAACATTTCCGAACTCGGAATTACGACAAATCCTGCTTTAATCGCAGCGATATACGTCATGTACGCTTCAATTAAGCGCGGCATCATAATGAGGAGCTTGTCCCCTTTTTGCAGACCACTCTTTATAAAAGCGTTTCCAATTTTATTCGCACCTTTCATAAGCTCAGCGTATGTAACTTCTCGTCTATTCCCTTTATCATCTTGCCAAATTAAGGCAAGCTTATCTTTATCACCTGTATATTTCTCTATTTCAGAAACTAAATTATAAGACGGTGGCGCCAACAATTCCTCTCTCTTCATACAATATCCTCCTCCATTTCTATGCCTCCCTTATATAATAAAGAATTTTCAGTTAATTTTGAACCCTCTTCTTTTGACAAATTTTTTATGTCTATGTCGAAATGAATGTATACCGATGCAAACAACAAAAAGAAAGAGCGGGAAAACCCGCTCTTTCTAAGCCATCTTATATGGGATTATTTTTGGTAACCACCTAATTGTTGCTCAGCTAGTGAAACTAGACGTTTAGTGATTTCACCACCAACAGAACCGTTAGCGCGAGCTGTTGCATCTGCTCCAAGTTGAACACCAAACTCTTGAGCGATTTCGTATTTCATTTGGTCTAATGCTGATTCAGCACCAGGAACCGCTAATTTATTTGTGCTACGTGACATGTTATATCACCTCCTTGTGAGTATAGAGTGTGATAAATAACATGACTTCATACACGTTTTAGATATGGTAATTTATGGTTTTAGAAAAGTTCTTCGAATTTGTCTTCTTCCGCCACTACTTCTACCGTTTGTAATACCATTGTTTCTTTGTTCGCTACAGCTTCATCGATTAATGGTGTGAAATCGTATTTCGCTTCAAAACGATTCGCTTTTTCACGCTTTGGCTTCGTCGATGGGCTTGCTGGTGTGAATACTGTACAGCAATCTTCGTACGGACGAATTGAAATATCATATGTGCCGATTTCTTCAGCGATTTTAATAATTTCTAATTTATCCATCGTAATAAGTGGACGAATAACCGGATAGTTTGTTACCTCGTTGATTGTATGCATACTATCTAACGTTTGGCTTGCTACTTGTCCAAGACTTTCACCAGTCGTAATTGCAAGTGCATTACGCTCCTCTGCGATACGCTCTGTAATACGCATCATCATACGGCGCATAACTGTCATTGAATAGCTAGATGGAATTTCTTTATTAATCGTTTTTTGCACTTCTGTAAATGGAACAAGGTGAAGCGTTACACGTTTACAGTACTTCGTTAACTCTTGTGCTAAATCGATTACTTTTTGTTTTGCACGCTCGCTTGTGAAAGGTGGGCTATGGAAATGAACTGCTTCCACAGACACGCCGCGTTTCATCGTTAAGTACGTTGCTACTGGGCTATCGATACCACCAGAAAGAAGTACCATTACTTTTCCGCCAACACCAACTGGTAAACCACCAGCTCCCATATGCTCACCACACATAATATAGCTGTAACCACTGCGAATTTCTATACGTACATTCACATCTGGATTATGAACATCTACTGTGATATCCTCTGTATTTTCTAAAATGTGTCCACCGATTTCTGGAAGTAACTCCATCGTCTTCATTGGGAAGCGCTTATCAGAACGGTGCACTGTAATTTTAAAAGTTTTCACATCATCTTTTACTTGTAAGAAAGCTGCTAATGCACCCTTTTTAATATCTTCTAATTCTGATGGTACTTTCATCGCTAAGTTAAACTTATGAATACCGAATACATCTTTCAATCTTTCAGAAATTGCTTCATGGTCTTCGCCATTTAATTGAATGTACATACGGTCATGCGTTGCATCGATTTTAATATTTGGGAACTTTTTCAGCTTGAACTTTACGTTATCTTTCAATGTGCTTACAAATTTAGAGCGGTTCTTACCTTTAGTCGTCATCTCTCCATAACGAACTAAAATATATTCATATGTCATCATGTTCCTTTACCTCATCACTTCATATAATTTTGGCATCGTCTCTTTCACAATACCTTCAAATTGTTTTACTTCTTCCATCGTGTTTTCTGGTGCCAAACTAATACGAATAGCACTTGCAGCAGCGGCATGGGGTACTCCCATTGACACTAACACTCTGCTCACTTCATTTGCTTTTGAAGAACAAGCAGACTTCGTCGATACATATACACCGTGCTCTTCTAAAGCATGAACGACCACTTCTGGTTTTAAACCAACAAATGACACATTTAAAATGTGCGGTGCTGCATATGCAAGCGACGTATTAATCGTTACATCTTCCATCTCTTTCAAGAAACGGACAAGCTCTGTTTGTAAATTTTGCAAATGAGCTATCTTTTCTTTCACTTGTTCCATTGTCATGCGAAGTGCTTTCACCATCGCTACAATGCCAGGTAAGTTTTCTGTACCAGAGCGATACTTAAGCTCTTGTTGACCACCTGATAAAATTGGATCTAATCTTACGCCATCACGTACATAAAGAAGACCCGTTCCTTTTACACTGTGGAATTTATGTCCAGATATTGAGCAAAGATCAATATGAGAAGCATATAAATCAAGCGGTACTTTTCCTATCCCTTGTACATGGTCCACATGGAATCTTATTTTCGGATAGTTCGATAATAACGTTCCAATTTCAGCAACAGGCTGAATTGCTCCAGTCTCGTTGTTCACGTGAATAATTGACACAAGAATCGTATCTTCACGAAGTGCTCGTTTTACATCCTCTACCGATACAACACCATGCTCATTAACCGGTAAATATGTTACATCAAAACCGAGATCTTCTAATTGTTTATATGCTTCAAACACAGACGCGTGTTCAATATTTGTTGTAATAATATGTTTACCGCGCGAACGATTCCTCATCGCTATTCCTTTAATCGCAAGGTTATTCCCTTCCGTTCCACCTGATGTGAAAATAATCTCAGAAGGTTTAACGTGAAGAAGCTGCGCTGCAATCGTTCTTGATTGTGTTAATAGACGCTCTGCCTCTCCTCCAAGCGAATGAATAGAAGAAGGGTTTCCAAAATATTTTCCAGCAACCGTTACGTACGATTGAAGGGCTTCTGGATATGGCTTCGTCGTCGCACTATTATCAAAATAGATCATCGTTCTTCCCCTTTCAGCGCTATCACATCATATAATCATATCACAAATACGTGTAATTACGCTAAGACTACTCAAAGGTTCCATTTTATCCCGATTGTGAAGGCCGATAATTAGCGAGGATGACCCTACTGACTACAGTTTCACTATATTTTAAAACGAATAACCTTACTGTATTCCGCTATTCATTATAGCAACATCGTCCCCAAAATTACACAAAAAAACAAACCCTTATGAAAGGGTTTGTTCATTGTCTACATATTCAGCTATTTTTTGAACAACGCCAGGTTCAAGTTGCTCTAGTACAGAAGCCGCTTGTTCTAAAGCTGCATCGTATTGATATTCACGGAATAATTTCTCCGCATAATTTAAGCTCTCTGCAAGGTTCTCATCATGACTGCGGTAACGATTACCGTATTGAATTAATTTTTCAACTAAATACGCTTGTCCAATTAACTCTTCTGTCATTTCAGCTACACCATTAACAGTTGTGTACGCTTCTTCTAAACTGCTATTTACAGCATTCATATTTAACGGTTTCACTTCTAACTGTTCATATACAGCTTGCATTGCCATTTGTCCTCTTTGTAAATCTTCCATAATGCTTTCTGGAAGACCTGGCAAATTCGACTTTTGCATAAAACGTTTCGTTTCAAAAATGATATTTCGCATTTCTTGTAACTTCTCACGTGCTTCAAATTCTTCTTTACGCATCGTTTGCAGCATTTCTTTATATTCTGCATGAAGTACTTTTAACGTTTCACATTGCTCATAAACCTCTTCTAGTTCCTCACGAATAATAGAGAAGGCTATATCTTGTTCCGCAACTCGTAATCGCAGCATTTCAAAACGTTTCGTTAAAATATGCATTTGCTTTTCAATTACTTTTTGAGACTCAATGTCCTTATCTTGTAGCTGATAACTTTGTTTCACAAGTTGTGTTTCTGCTTTTGTTTCAATCGTTTCAGTACGAATTTCTTCTAAGTCTTCATAAACAGAAAGTGTTTTTTGCTCCACATAATGTCTCGCATGTACTTCTTGTTCCAGTTGATCATAGAAGCCATCTAAACGCGTTTTTAAGTTTTCTACTTTTTCAGCGGCTTCTGTTATATGAAGCTCCTGTATATCCATTAAACATGTGTGTAGTTGTGTCGTCATATCACGAACTTCTTTAGGGACTTCCAAATACTCTAATACATAACCTTGTCTTACCATATCATTATGTCCTTGTAATAAATCTTCCAGCTGAACTGGTAACGTCGCTTGACACTCTACCAATAAATCCGGAATTTGATGAATAATGATTTCTAAGCTTGCCAAACCTTCTTCTAAACTAATAACAATTTCTCTCGCTTTTAAATAGTCACCATTATCTGTTGCCTCTTCAAAGCTTTTAAACTTATTAGATTCAGCATCTAGCATCTCTTCGATTTTCTGCTCTGCTGCTCCATACATATGTCTATGAGCAAGAACACTCTTCTTCATACTACGATATGTATCACGTAACTCTTCAATTTCCGAGCTATTTTTTTCATGGCTTTCTAACAATTGCTGTAATTCATTTAAAATATCTGTAATACGATTATCAGCGTCATCTAAACCACTTATGGATTCATTCATCGCATGCTTTGCTTTTCGGAAGGAGAATTGCGAGGCGAATTTTCGCGCTTGCGCTAAATCTTTGTCTGCTTTCGGAAGGGTTGTTGATACAATCTCATCCCATTCTTCACGCCATTTACCAAACAGTTCTTCTGTTTGACCCGTCATGTTTAAATCTTTCACCCGTTTTAGTTCATCTGCCACAGGTTTATCTTTTATCTCTTGTTTCCACTGCTCCAGTGCTTCAATATCTTTATATGAACGATTTCTTATCACAAGCTCTATCATGAGCAGCACTAGAATAGAGCTTACTACAATGATAACGATCGTCAGGATAGAATCCATGCAAAAAAGCCTCCTAGTTATATCTCTTTTTTTGTCCGTTCCGTTTATGAAATGGAAGGCATTATGTATAAAAAGGGAATCCCCTATATTTAACAACTAACAATGTACTAATCATACCATGTAATGGCTTGTTTTTGACCTAGTTTTTTTTAAAATTTCATGTTTCTTTCAATGCAATTGTAATCTTTCTCAATCTTCTGTTTGGATTAGCTTCCATCATCAAATGATTGCAATAACGGGTTCTCTTCCATATGGGATACGAAATAAATTTTGCGTGCAAGTGGTGGTTCAATAGAAATCGCATGCACATTCCCTTGCTTTACCGCTTGCTTTACTGACATTTCTGGAAGTAACGTAATACCAAGTCCAGCTCCGACCATCGCAAGCATCGGTTCTGCATAAGAAGTTTCAAATGCAATGATTGGTTTCGCACCTATCCCCTGAAACATATTCGTAATCATTTTCCTTACATCACAGATTTCTGGGTATACGATTAACTTTTCATTTTGCAAATCTTCCATTCGGATAACTGTTTTCTCTTTATAAAGATGATCATTTGAAACGACACAAACAATTTTTTCTTCTCGCATTTCTTTTATACACGTAGCGCCTTCTACTACTGAATCGACGAACATCGCTTCAATCTTCCGTTCTTTAAAGAGTCCCATTAGTACTTTCGTATGCTCAATTTTCCATTCTACTTCGAGTTCTTCACCTAATACATCTTTACATTTTGATATGTAATGAGCTGCTAAACTTGGCAATATACCTATAGAAATTTTCCGCTTCTCTTGAAAAGTCTTCATTTCGGTTTTCACTTCATATATGTGTTTCAAAATCGGTAACATTCTTGTTATAAATAACTCTCCAGCTTCTGTTAATTCCACTCCTTGCGCGGAACGCTTCAGTAAAGTAACCTCTAAATCCGCTTCTAATCTTTGAATTTGCTTACTAAGCGCGGGTTGAGAAATATGTAGAAGCTTACTCGCCTTCGATAAACTTCGCGTATTCTTTACTTCAAGAAACGATCGTACTGCCTCCAAATCCATCGTACACACCTCTAACAAAAAGTTATAACTGTCATAAAAAATCGATATTTCCTTCCATAAACAATTACTCTTTATACTTATTTCATCAACTTACTATAACGAAATGTAAAGGGGAAAGATACTCTTGGACAAAAAACAAATGCTACTCGGATCCCTCCTATGCTTACTTGCCGTAACGGCTTGGGGATTTATGTTTCCTGTCATGGCAAATGCCCTGCAGTTTATTGATCCGTTCTTCTTCACAACTATCCGATACGGATCAGCAGCTATTATTTTTCTTATTTTGCTATTCATTACTGAAGGAAAAACTTCACTCCGCTTAGAGAAAAGAACACTTTCGTTATTCTTTTACGGAACAGTCGGTTTCGCTGGATATGGTTTTCTCATTTTTTACGGCCAACAACTTGCCGGGCCTTCTGGGGCCATTCATGCTGCGATGATTCAGTCTCTTATGCCACTCATCGCTTTATTATTGCAGTGGATAACAAAAAACAAACGCCCACAAAACTACACATTCCTTTGTATGTTCGTTGCATTGCTCGGTGTTATGCTCGTCATTTCAAAAGGAAATATTCACTTATTATTTGGAGCTGCCAGTCACCTCTCAACAAATATACTTATGCTATGCGGCGTTACTTGCTGGGTCATTTACACGAACGGTGGTGCTCGTTTTCAATCTTGGTCACCACTTCGATATACGACGTTAACTTGTTTATTCGGCTCCATTTCACTCATCGTTATCGTCACTTTCTTCACGTACACAAACATCGTTACTATGCCGTCACTTCGTACCATTATGAGCGTTCGTTTTGAACTCTTGTATATGTCGATTGTTGCAGGTGTTATCGCTGTATTTTGCTGGAACACAGGAAATCGCTATATTTCATCTATTAACGGCATATTATTTATGAATTTAGTTCCTGTACTTGCACTTATCGGTTCCATCTTTCGAGGTTATACAGTCGACAAAATTGAAATTTCCGGAGCCTCATTAACAATTATTGCGCTATTATGCAACAATGCATGGCAAAGGAAAGAAAGCACAAAAATCCCCACCTCAGTTCGTTAGGTGGGGATTTTTCACATATGAACAGCTCTTGGCAATTCATAGTACATATTCGTTATACATAATGTTTGCTCCATCCATTGTTCAATTTCTTTCGTGTACATTTCTATGAAAAATGTCTCAGACGGAAATGAATGCAGCACTTCTGATATATATTGTGGATATAAAAACGGCATATTCATCATGCCTTTTAATTGCGTCATAAACATTGTAAAAGATACCTTTTTAAACTCTTGCTTCATTTGTCCCTGTCTAATCATTTGCTCTATATAATATCTTTCTTTAGAAAAGTAAATGGTCATCACTTCGCGAATTAATGTCGTATCAAGTGAAAGCTCTCGGTAGAAGAAACGTGTCAGTTCCCTATTTTCAAATTGATATCGTAAAATCTCGCGCACCATTTGCACCATCACATCTTTAGCCGACAAATATTCTCTCTGTTCGAACGACATTTCAATCACATGAATATATCCTTCTAAAAAGTCAGTAATAAGCTGTTCTAATAAACCTTGCTTTCCAGCAAAATAATATGAAATATTCGCTACATTCACATCCGCTCGCTTTGCAATTTCTCGCACCGACGTTCCATCATAACCTTTCGTGTTAAACAACGATATTGCCGCATCAATTACTTTTTGTTTCGTCTGTTTCATGCGCTCACTTCCTCTCACTGAACAGCTATAGTTTAAATTTCTTGACTTTTAAGACAAATTCCTTTAATTTTCTATCGACAAAGTCATGTGAAATACATCGTATTTTGCTAATATTTTACACATCTCGATAAAAAGGGAGTTGTTTCCATGTTTACAAAAGAAAGTTATGCAGGTTCTCGTGAAGAGCAATACGAGACAGTAATTAAACAACTGGATGCATTATTAACTGGCGAACCGAACGTAGTCGCAAACTTATCAAATGCGTCCGCATTATTAAATCAATTTTTAGATCGTGTGAATTGGGTTGGCTTTTATGTAACAGACGGAAATCAGCTTGTTCTTGGACCTTTCCAAGGAATGCCTGCTTGCGTGCGCATTCCATTTGGACGAGGCGTTTGCGGCGTTGTAGCTGAAACAAAAACGACGCAGCTTGTAGCAGACGTTCACCAATTCCCAGGACATATCGCTTGCGACAGTGCTTCTAATTCAGAAATCGTCGTACCGATCGTGAAAGAAGGAACTATCATCGGTGTACTTGATATTGATAGCCCTGAAAAAAATCGTTTTGATGAAGTAGATCAGCGCTATTTAGAAAAGTTTGTGGAAACACTCCTAAAACATATTTAAAAAAGAAAAGAGTGAGTTATCGATTGCGTACATCACGTACGAAACCGATAGCTCACTCTTTTTTATTGATTACTAACAGTAGATACTTTCTTTAGTGCCTGTTCTAAATCAGAAACGATATCTTCCCATGATTCTAAACCGACAGATAAACGTATTAAATTATCGTAAATACCCATTTCTTGTCTTAGCTCAGCTGGAATCGCAGCGTGTGTCATCGTTGCTGGGTGCTGAATTAACGTTTCTGTATCCCCTAAACTTACGGCAATTGTAATAAAGTGAAGGTCATTGATAAACGCTTGCGTCTCTTCTTTTCCGCCTTTAATTGAAAAAGAAATCACACCACCTCCCCGTTTCATTTGGCGAGATGCTAACTCCCCTTCTGGATACCAAACACCTTCTACCGCATCATGATTTTTCAGAAACGATACAATTTTTTCTGCATTATCACAATGACGGTCCATCCTTACCGCTAACGTCTTTAATCCACGTAACAATAACCACGCATCAAACGGCGCCATAATGCCGCCGATATCTTTACGCATCGGGCGAATTTTTTCAGCTAATGCTTTCGTTTTACAAATCGTTACACCCGCCACAACATCGCCATGACCACCAATATATTTTGTCGCACTATGAACAACCGCATCACAACCAAGCTCAAGCGGTCTTTGTAAATACGGTGAACAAAACGTATTATCGACAACAACAAGTAAGCCATTTCGCTTCGCAACCCGAATAACTTGTTTTAAATCGATTAATTTCATCGTTGGATTAATCGGTGTTTCAACGAAAATAACCTTTGTATTTGGACGGATTTTATTTTCGACATCATCCTCTGTCTCCATATCACAAAACGAATGCGTAATCATAAATTTCTCTTCTAACACTTCTAAAAGACCGTACGTGCACCCGTATAATCCATTTGAACAAATAATATGATCTCCAGCTTTTAAAAAGCCAATTAACGTTGCTGAAATAGCTGCCATTCCTGATCCGAAAGCAAGTGCTTCTTCTCCTCCTTCTAACACCGCCATACGTTCTTCAAATAATTTTACAGTTGGATTTCCAAGTCTTGAGTAAATATAAGACGGATCCACTCCCGCAAAACTCGCCTCTCCTTGCTGCGCAGTCTCAAATGTAAATGTAGACGTTTGAAATAACGGTGGTGTTAAACTTCCTTTATGTTCCTCAGATGTATACCCGTGATGAATTAACGCTGTCTCCATATGCTTCTTTTTCATAAAAACATCCCCTTTTATGTTTTTATTCCCGCATATTCATCAACAAAAAATTAATGAACATTTTTTACTATATTTTATGTAAGCGTTTCATTTGTGTTTCTATCACTTCTTTTATATCGTTTTAAATTCCTTCTTGTTCATTTCCAAAATTTATATGCATAAAACAAAAACGTACTTGCTTGACGAAACTCTGAGTAAAAGATATAATAGCGTTTGTGTAAAATAAAAAGGCAGCCTTGTAATGTGAGTTTATCGTTTGTATTTTGTTCCTCTACGGAGGTGTATCTCGTAACTCCCTGCTGCTGGAGCGAAGGTACATGAAAACAAAATGCCCGTAAATATCGATTACGTCTGTTTTTATTTTACGTAAATAAAAACATTTTTAAAGGAGGAGTCAACTATGGCTCGTTATACAGGTCCAGCTTGGAAACTGTCTCGTCGTCTTGGAATCTCTCTAAGCGGCACAGGAAAAGAATTAGAAAAACGCCCTTACGCACCAGGTCCTCACGGTCCTAACCAACGTAAGAAACTTTCAGAATACGGTTTACAATTACAAGAGAAACAAAAACTTCGTCACATGTACGGCATGACTGAGCGTCAATTCCGTCGCACATTTGACCAAGCAGGTAAAATGCCTGGTAAGCACGGCGAAAACTTCATGATCCTTCTTGAAGCTCGTCTTGACAACCTAGTTTACCGTATGGGCTTAGCTCGCACTCGTCGTGCAGCTCGCCAATTAGTAAACCACGGCCACATCACAGTTGATGGATCTCGCGTAGATATCCCATCTTACCGTGTAAAACCTGGTCAAACAATCAGCGTTCGCGAAAAATCTAACAGCCTTGTTGTTGTTAAAGAAGCGATCGAAGTTAACAACTTCGTACCAGAATACTTAACTTTCGATGCTGATAAATTAGAAGCTACTTACACTCGTCACGCTGAGCGTTCTGAGTTAGCAGCTGAAATCAACGAAGCATTAATCGTAGAGTTCTACTCTCGTTAATGACAAAAAGCCAATCCTCTGGATTGGCTTTTTTCGTTTATATATAAAATAAAATTATTTATTTTCCTCTTGTTGAACGTATACATAAGCATCTTTCTGCTCTTTATGTACATCCACCTTCGAATTCTCTGCAAGCTGACCCGCGTTTAGCAAAGAAAAAATAATGAGCGCTTCTAGTGACATTTTGTTTTACCACTCCTTTCTAGTTGTTATACATTTATCATACCGCTTACATGTGATTTCCGTATGAACTCGAAAAGGAGATTACAACAAAAAGGTTACAGGAATACGAATGCACGCTATAATAACCATAAAATAGGGGGTTGATTCATTTTGACAATAAATCAAATGGTTCAATTAGGTAGTGCATGTATGCTGTTTATTACTTCCGCACTTATTAATTGGTATCAGGGAAGTAATTTAATAGATGATCCTGATGAATGGAAATATAGCGCTAAGTTTACAAATTACTTTAAAGGCACCGTTTCAAGTTACGAAGATATTTTTCAAATCGATTTCTTTATATATGCAGCAAAATTTTATCCAACAGCATTTATTGTTATGCTCATTAGCTTACTTTATATGATCGTATTAATTCTTCATATTCTATTTACAAGAACTCGTGAGGTAATCTAAATTTATACATAAAAACCCCGAATCATAAACTTTTCAGCCTACAATTCGGGGTACTATTTGTTTTATATTCGTTTCTGATTAGTAACGAATTAAGAAATATTTCTTTTTACCGCGGCGAATGATTGTGAATTTACCTTCGATGCGGTCGTTTTCTGTTACAACGTAGTCTAATGCTTGTGTACGTTCACCGTTTACGTAGATTGCGCCGTTCGTTACATCTTCACGTGCTTGACGTTTTGATGGAGAGATTTTGCTTTCTACAAGTAAGTCGATTAATACTGTATCTTCTGCAGTACGTTCTACAGATGGTACGTCTTTGAATCCTTGCTCGATTTCGCTTGCAGTCAATTCTGCTACAGAACCGCTGAATAATGCAGCTGAAATTTTAATCGCTTGCTCTAATGCTTCTTCGCCGTGAACAAGTTTTGTCATTTCAGCACCTAATGCTTTTTGTGCTGCACGTTTTTCTGGTGCTTCAGCTACTTGCTTTTCAAGCTCAAGAATTTCTTCATGAGATAAGAATGTGAAGTATTTTAAGTATTTAACAACGTCGCGGTCATCTGTGTTAATCCAGAATTGGTAGAACTCGTAAGGAGTTGTTTTCTCTGGGTCTAACCAAATTGCGCCGCCTTCTGTTTTACCAAACTTCGTACCGTCAGATTTTGTAACAAGTGGAATTGTTAAACCGAACGCTTTCGCATCTTCTTCTGATTTACGGATTAATTCAAGACCAGCTGTAATGTTACCCCATTGGTCACTACCACCGATTTGCAAGCGGCAATTATGGTTTTGGTATAAGTTTAAGAAGTCGTATGATTGTAAAATCATATAACTAAACTCAGTGAATGAAATACCAGTATCTAAACGAGATGCTACTGTATCTTTTGCTAACATATAGTTTAAACCGAAGTTTTTACCGATATCGCGTAAGAATGAAATTACATCTAAGTTACCAAGCCAGTCATAGTTGTTAGCCATTGTTGCTGGGTTGTCCACGTTTTCAAACTCTAAGAAGTTTGAAAGTTGGTTTTTAATGCTTTCTGTGTAGTAAGCAACTGTATCTTTCGTATTTAATGTACGTTCTGCTTTTTTACCACTTGGGTCACCGATCATACCAGTACCACCGCCAACAAGTGCGATTGGTTGGTGACCAGCTAATTGGAAGCGACGTAACATTAATACTGGTAACATATGACCGATGTGTAAGCTATCCGCTGTCGGATCGAAACCACAGTATAATTTAACGCTTTCTTTTTCTAATAATTGCTCAAGTCCCTCAGCGTCTGTTTGCTGATTAATTAGACCGCGAAATTCAAGATCTTGTAAAATACCCATATCCTACATACTCTCCTTTAAGTTCATTACTGGCGTGAAGGTTGAAAACATAAAAAAATCGCCCCTTCAAATAAGGGACGATTTTGATTATCGCGTTACCACCCTAGTTGCAGGCAAAAAAAAGCCTACCACCTTATTTACATAACGGCTTAGCACCGTCTTTTCCCTTTTGAATACAATTCAATCGAAAAAAGATGCTCTAGGGGCGTAATTCGCGATCATCTATGTGCTGATTTTCACCGGCCATCAGCTCTCTAAAACAGGGAAATGATCACTACTTCTCCCTTTCCACGCTCAATTATTCATATACTTTTCTTTATACCATCATTTATATAGGCGTGTCAAATAGAGGTCGAGTTTCTCTTCTTGCTAATCCTTTACAACGTCGCAAAGAGTATCGTAATAAGAGAAAGAATTGGAACTCCAACTAATAACGATACATGAAACACAACAGATAAATCATTCCCAATCGTCGCCTCCACAGGATCTTTCGCTGGAGAACCAAGAAATCCGATTAATCGATCGAAGCGACTTACCGTTTTTGGAAAATCTGGTATTTCTACATAATCACTATCTAAATGCTGCTTTAATTTATATTCACTTTTAAAGGGATTTTCGCTCAATTTCATCCACCTCCAGCAATTGTTTCAATTTCTTTATCCCGTTATGGAGTCTCGATTTCACTGTTCCAATCGGAATGTTTAATATCTCCGCAATCTCTTTTTGCTGCATATCATGATAATAAGAAAGAATAAGGACAGCTCGCTGTTCTTCAGGAACTTTCAAAATCGCTTCTCTTACTGTGAGCCGATCTTCATGAGAAAATTCTTTTTCCTGGATCGGCACTAAAAACGGCAAAAGCGTACGCCACTTTTTTCTTCTATTTAATTTATTAATCATAAGACGATAACCAATTTGAAATAAATACGTTTTTATTTTGCCTTTTTCAAGTTCATACATATGTTTCTTACGCTCTAACGTCAAAAACGTATCTTGCACAAGATCGATACTTAATTGTTCATCTCGATTAAATCGATACAAAAATGTGTATAGCGCTGGTTTGATTAAAACATATAGTTTTTCCCCAGCCTGCTTATCTCCACTTTGATACGCAAGCATGAGCTCCTCCTCAATCCCAATCTGCGCCATGATTTTTGATCTCCTTTATTCCTTTTAACGTTAATGAAATACGGGAAATTAAATATGCACTTGCAACAATAATCCATACTTGTGATTGATTTGTAAAAAATTGAACATACGGGTTTTGTATTGTATGACCGGTTGAAACTAAAATATTTAATGCTTGCACACATATGCATGCATACACTGCAAGACAAGCCGAAATCGTATCAAATACATTCCAGCGAAAATAAACTTTTGTTTTTGTAAAATCAATTTTATATCCATTTTTCCGTACTATATGTTTTCTATCAAACGGAATAATGATGGAAAACATAATAATCATCATGACCCCAGCGGTAATCATTGATACTTTAAATCCGATTGGCATTGGTAATAGCAACCCACAAGAAAATACGACTATAATTCCAATTAAAGCAAAAGCAAGAAGTAATTTATTAGACATAAAAAAGCCTCCCTCATCTATTCTTTCATAAATGTATACAGACGAGGAAGGCACTTCGTTCAAATATTATTTTATTTTTTTAATAATCTTCGCAGGATTTCCGCCAACTACTACATTGTCCGGCACATCTTTCGTTACAACAGCGCCAGATGCAATCACCGCATTATCTCCAATTGTTACACCAGGATTAATAATCGCTCTTCCGCCAATCCATACGTTATCACCAATTGTAACTGGTTTTCCGTATTCTGATCCGCTTATGCGCTCTACTGGATCAAGCGGGTGTGTTGCTGTATAAATGTGAACTCCTGGAGCTAACATACAGTTCACTCCGATTGTCACCGGGCATACGTCTAAAATGGTACAGTCAAAGTTCGCGTAAAAATTTTCGCCAACGTGAATGTTATAGCCATAATCACATCTAAAAGAAGATTCAAGATGAATGTTATCTCCAGTCGTTCCGAATAGTTCTTTTACGATTTCGCTACGCTCTTTTAATTGTACTTCTGGCGTTTCATTTAATTTTCTCGTTAATATACGAGCTTGCTCCCTCTCTTGAACTAAAACTGGATCAGCTGGTATGTACATTTCTCCTAGTATCATCTTTTCTTTTTCTGTTTTCATTTTATTACCCCTTTAACTTATATATATAAGTTTATAATAACATAAAAAAAGGTCTGAACGTTATTTCGTTCAGACCTTCCTCTCTTAATCTTCCATCGTTGATAAGTCACCTGTTGGTAAGTTTAATTCCCACGCTTTTAATACGCGGCGCATAATTTTACCACTTCTCGTTTTCGGTAATTTATCTCTAAATTCAATTTGTCTTGGCGCTGCATGAGCTGCTAGGCCTTTCTTTACAAATTGACGAATCTCTTCTTTTAATTCATCAGATGGTTCGTATCCTGCTCGAAGCGCGATAAATGCTTTAATGATTTCTCCGCGCACTGGATCAGGAATACCAATTACACCAGCCTCTGCAACAGCAGCATGCTCGATTAATTTGCTTTCTACTTCAAACGGACCAACTCGCTCACCTGACGTCATAATTACATCATCAATACGCCCTTGGAACCAGAAGTATCCATCTTCATCCATATAAGCAGAGTCACCTGATACGTACCAATCTCCCGGCATAAAGTAAGATTCATACTTTTGCTGGTTATTCCAGATTCCACGCATCATCGCTGGCCAACCTTTACCAATTGCTAAGTTACCCATTGTGTATGGAGGAACTTCATTTCCTTCATTATCAACAATCGCTGCTTTCACACCTGGAATTGGTTTACCCATTGAACCTGGACGGATTTCCATACAAGGGTAGTTACAAATAACTTGCCCACCTGTTTCTGTCATCCACCACGTATCATGAATACGAAGTCCAAATGCGTTCATACCCCAGCGAATTACTTCTGGATTTAACGGTTCACCAACGCTTAATACGTGACGAACTTGTGATAAATCATATTTTTTAATTGCGTCTTGTCCAGCTCCCATTAACATACGGAATGCTGTTGGTGCACTATACCAAACTGTTACACCGTAATCTTGCAGTGCTTCATACCACGCTTCTGGGCTAAAGCGTCCACCTAAAATAACATTGGATGCTCCAACTAACCACGGTGCGAAAATACCGTAAGCCGTTCCAGTTACCCAGCCTGGGTCAGCTGTACACCAATATACATCATCTTCTTTTAAATCTAATACCCATTTCGCCGTTTGATAGTGCTGAACCATTGCGTTCTGCGCATGAAGAACACCTTTTGGTTTACCAGTAGAACCAGATGTGTAATGTAGAATCAAACCGTCTTCACGGCCTAACCATTCGATATGTAATTCTTTTGAAGCTTGTTCAAATAAAGGATTAAACGCTACCGTTTTACCGCCTTCTTCTACATTATCTCCAACAAGGAAGACTGTTTTTAAAGCAGGTAAATCATTTAATGGTACGCGCTCTAACAATTCAGGAGTTGTAATTAACACCTTCGCTTCGCTATCTTCTAAACGATCGCGAACTGCGCCTTCCATAAATGCTTCAAATAGCGGACCAACGATTGCTCCTAATTTCACTGCACCTAAAAGTGCAAAATATAATTCTGGAGAACGCGGCATAAAAATAAAAACGCGATCGCCTTTTTCTACATCGCCATAATTTTTCAGGACGTTTCCTGCTTTATTAGAAAAATCCTTCATTTCCTTAAATGTATATTTCTCTTTTCGCGATCCATCTTGATAATAAAGGGCTACTTTATTTTTACGATCGGATTTCGCATGCTTATCAATTGCCTCATACGCCATATTTACTCGGCCTGTTTCATTCCAAGTAAAGTTTTTATTAACCTCTTCCCAGTTAAAATTCGCGTATGCCTCATCATAATTCGGCAAATTATTTTCTCCTTTAATGACAGGAAGCGTTTCTACTTTCATACTTTACATCCCCCTCCTATGTATTCTATTATCTATTATAATGATATTATTTAAAATTTTCAGTATATTTGTTGATTTTTAGACAAATTTTTAATGACAAATTTCGATTCACATCGCATATATTATAAAGTACGATATTAATAGATTCACAAACCCTCAAGGTGGTGAGTAATACATTGATTCATAAAAAAATATATAATGCTAGAAACTTAAAAACAGCGAAAGGCACTTTAATTATTGAAGGTCCTGTCTCTACACATAACTTAGAAATGTATGAATTTCATCCGGATTTAGTTGCGTTTCGTCCTGCCGAGCAGCAATATAAAGCAATTGTCGAAATTTCTAAATTACCAGAAGCTCGTCTCATTATTGCAAGACATGACCAAACGATTGTTGGATATGTTACATACTTATATCCTGATCCGCTCGAACGATGGTCAGAAGGAAAGATTGAAAACTTAATTGAACTCGGGGCAATTGAAGTTGTCCCCGCCTTCCGCGGTTGCGCTGTCGGAAAGAACTTATTAGAAGTTTCAATGATGGACGATTATATGGAAGATTACATTATATTGACGACTGAATATTATTGGCACTGGGATTTAAAACAAACAGGCTTAAATGTTTGGGAGTACCGAAAAGTAATGGAAAAGATGATGAATGCTGGTGGCTTACAATGGATGGCTACAGATGATCCTGAAATTTGTTCACATCCTGCTAACTGTTTAATGGTCCGCATCGGAAAACGCGTTGATACTGATTCTATTCAAGCATTTGATCGTCTACGTTTTCACAATCGTTTTATGTATTAATAAAGGGGGCAACTGGAATGATTGTAGAAGAAATTATGAATCAAGATGTGGTGACACTACATCCAAACGATACAATCGAAACAGCAATCCGAACGATACGCACGAAAGGCATTCGGCACATTCCAATTGTCGATCAAAATAATCATGTCGTAGGCATTATTTCTGATCGGGATGTAAGAGATGCAAGTCCGTCTATTTTAGATGAACAAGTTTCACTCGATATGCTGAAGCAACCACTTGAACTTATTATGAAACATCCTGTAATGACTTGCCATCCTCTCGATTTCGTTGAAGAAATTGCTACTTTATTTTTTGAAAATAAAATTGGCTGTCTCCCTGTTACAAAGGCTGGCAAGCTAGTTGGAATCATTTCTGAATCTACTGTACTGCACACGTTAGTGAAATTAACAGGAGCACATCAACCAAGTTCACAAATTGAAATTCAAGTAAAAAACGAACCTGGTATTCTTGGAAAAGTCGTTGCTATTTTTAGTGATTTGCAAATAAATATCGTGAGCGTTCTCGTCTATCCAGCAAAAGATGAGAATGATAAAGTACTCGTTTTCCGCATTCAAACGATGAATCCGCTAAAAGTGATTGATGCACTTGAAGCAGAAGGCTACCGCGTATTATGGCCGAACATCATGGGGATGCAAGCATGAGTAGCGCGTTTATTTATTCGGATGACTTTCGGGGCTATTCGTTTAGCCCTGATCATCCTTTTAACCAACTACGCGTCACACTTACGTATGATTTATTACAAAAGGGCGGTTTTATCTCTCCCTCCCAAATCATCTCACCACGGATGGCTACAGATGAAGAGATCGCCTACGTTCATACAGAGGAGTACATAAATGCGGTAAAACGTGCTGGAGAAGGTAAGTTAGAAAAATCAATTGCGATGACATATGGACTCGGAACAGAAGATACACCGATGTTTCCAAATATGCACGAAGCAAGCGCATTACTCGTTGGCGGTACGTTAACTGCTGTCGACGCTGTTCTTTCCGGGAAAGTAAAACACGCACTTAATTTAGGCGGTGGCTTACATCATGGCTTCCGTGGCAAGGCATCTGGCTTTTGTATTTATAACGATAGTTCCATCGCAATGAAATATATACAGAAAAAATACGGTTTACGTGTTTTATATATTGATACAGATGCTCATCACGGTGATGGTGTACAGTGGTCTTTTTACGACGATCCTAACGTATGCACCATTTCACTACATGAAACTGGGCGTTATTTATTCCCTGGAACTGGTGCTGTAAATGAACGCGGACAAGGTAATGGCTATAGTTATTCTTTTAACGTTCCACTCGATGCCTTTACAGAAGACGAATCGTTTTTAAATTCATATCGCACTGTCGTAAAAGAAGTTGCCGCATACTTTAAACCGGATATTATTTTAACGCAAAACGGCGCTGACGCACATTATTACGACCCACTTACACATCTTTGCGCAACGATGAATATTTACCGTGAAATACCGAAGCTCGCTCGCGAAATCGCTAATGAATATTGCGACGGTCGCTGGATTGCTGTCGGCGGTGGTGGCTATGATCACTGGCGCGTCGTACCAAGAGCTTGGGCACTCATTTGGCTCGAAATGAACAACATCCAAAACATCTCAGGTTATCTCCCTCCAGAATGGATTGACGCTTGGAAAGGACAAGCAGAAACCGACCTTCCCCTTACATGGGAAGATCCAGACAACATGTATCAACCTATCCCTAGAAAACCAGAAATCGAAGAAAAAAATGCATTAACTGTAGCGAAATCTCTTGAAATTATTCGGAATAATATGACAAAATCTTTATATTAAACAGAGAGGAGGCTCGCTTTTGAACAGCCTCCTTTTATTTATAGCTAGCTATTATTGTCGTTTTCTGTCGGTAAGTCGATATATTTTGAGATTCGCTGATATATTTTATTTAAGAATTAGCCGGTCCAACTTTTATGAGAAAAGGTCGTGATATTATGTGGACACAACAAATAATCAACACGAAACGTGGCACATTTGAAATCTTTACAAAAGGAAATGGCGAACCGCTTTGCATTACACATCACTATTCACAATTTAATGAAACTGGTGATTACTTTGCCAATGTTTTCACTGCTACGCATCGTGTATTCCTCATTAATTTACGAGATGCTGGTAACTCTGCAAAAGCCAAGGTAGAAAACGAATTAAGTATAATTGAAACAGTTCACGACTTAGAAGCAATACGGGAAGCTTTACAACTCCCAACATGGCATTTCGCTGGCCACTCAACAGGCGGTATGCTTGGACTTTTATATGCAATTACATATCCAAATTCCTTACAATCATTAGTCGTGGCCGGAGCTGCAGCAAGTAATTATACCGAAACACCATTTTGTATTTATCACCCGACACATCCACAGTTTCATTATATGCAAAAGCTCATCGAAAACTTAAAAACCCCTCACCTTACAAATGCAGAAAGAAAAAAACTATCTACTAATAGAACAAAATTATCATTGTATAAACCAGAAAACTACAACTCTTATTTTAGTAAACCAATCCAAAAAACAATGTCCGCTAGCCGGATGAATGCTTTCGCCAATGAATATCCTTCATTTGATTTAAGAGAGCATTTACCTTCCATCCAAACAAAGCCACTTATTATATGCGGAAGACATGATGTACAGTGCCCAATTCAGTATTCTATTGAGATGCATGATGGCATACGTAATTCTATCTTTGTGATATTTGAGGAGAGTAACCATTATCCTTTTTTAGAAGAAGCTGCTCAGTTTACTTCTACTACTCAAACATTTTATAAATCGTTACACTAGTACCGCTATTATTAAGGAAAGCTCACAGTCTCTATAAGACTATGAGCTTTTTCAAAAGAAATATTTCACACTAGAAACAACAAGAAGAACAAAAAAATCATTAAACCTACATCAAATAATACTGCCTTTTTATCTCCTTCTTTTAAACTTATCATAAAACTAGAAATTATTTTAATTCCAAAAAAGACCATCATAAATAACCAACCGAAATGATCATTCGTAGAATCTCCATCATAAAACATTTGTATTGCACCGATAATTAATAAGATAAGTATGATATTAGTTCCAATCTTTAAAGCCTTGTTTAATTTATTATCTTTTAATGTATCTCTCAAAATGTCGCACGCCCTCTCATACTCCCCTATGTTTTATCTCTCTTTATATTTCAACATAAATTACCTATTATTCCCTTTTCGTTCAAATAACATAAAAAACCTGCCAATTACTCGGCAGGTGCATTACACGTTAAAGCGATAACCAGCTCCCCATACTGTTTCAATATATTGCGGGTGGGCGGGATCTCTTTCAATTTTTTCGCGTAGTTTTCTAATGTGAACAACGACAGTGGCTAAATCACCAGCTGAGTCTAGTCCCCAAATACGTTCAAATAACTGTTCTTTATTTAATACTTGGTTTGGATGCGTTACAAAGAATGTTAATAAATCAAATTCTTTCGTTGTAAACGCAATTTCTTCATTGTTTATAAAAACTTTTCTCGCTCGCTGATCAATAGAAATTCCGTGAATGTATAACGTATCACGTTGCTTACTCACATTTCCTGATAATCTTTCATAACGAGAAATATGAGCTTTTACCCTTGCGACTAATTCACTCGGGCTAAACGGTTTCGTTATATAATCATCCGCTCCTAAACCGAGTCCGCGAATTTTATCTATATCTTCCTTCTTTGCTGAAACAAGTAAAATCGGAATGTCTTTTATAGCACGTATTTGTTTACAAATTTCAAAACCGTTCATTTTCGGAAGCATAATATCTAAAATAATTAGATCATAATCTTCCTGAAGAGCCATTTGTAGACCTACTTCTCCTGAATGTTCTACATCGACTTGAAAATCACTAATTTCTAAATAATCTCTCTGTAATTCTGCAATACTTATTTCATCTTCTACTAGTAAAATTCTCTTCATTCTACTCACCACATTCCTGTACTTTTTTCAATGAGAAGAAAATACTTGTACCTTCCCCAAGCTTACTTTCCGCCCAAATTTCTCCGCCATGTTCTTCAACAATTTGTTTCGCTATCGCTAAGCCAAGTCCACTTCCACCTGTGCTAGAATTTCGCGATTGCTCTGCACGATAAAACCGCTCAAATATATACGGCAGCGTATCAGCTTCTATACCTAATCCATTGTCCATCACTTTTACAATGACTGTATTGTTATCACTTAATACTGTTACAGTAATTTTCTTCTCTTCTTTATCCATGTATTTCACACTATTATGAATTAGATTTGATATCACTCTATTTATCTTTTCACAATCGGCCGTTACATATAGTGGTGATGAATGTAATTGTAAATAAACTTCTATACCTTCCTCACTTAAATCCATCTGCATCTCTTCTAATAATTCTTGCATAAACACGTTTAACTCTATCGTTTCAAACTGAAAAGGAACTCGATTCAAATCAAGCTTCGAAAACAAAAAGAGCTCATCAATGAGTGTATCCATATGCTTCGCCTTCGTATGAATGGTCGTTAAATACTTATCCATTTTTTCTGGCGTATTTGCGACTCCATCTTTTATGCCTTCTACATATCCGATAATAGATGTGATCGGTGTTTTTAAATCATGAGATATATTGGAAATGAGCTCTTTTCGATTTTCTTCATACTGCGTTTGCATCTCTATCGACTCTTTTAATTTCTTTCTCATTTCCTCAAACCCTTGATTTAATTGCCCGATTTCATCATGGGATGTAACTGGAATTTGAAAATCTAAATTCCCTTCTTTAATTCTCCCAGTCGCATCTTTCAACACAAAAATTGGTTTTATCACACTTCTTGAGACGAAATAACTTACTAATCCAATGAGTAATATCGCTAACAGTAAAAGTGCTACGAATAAAATTGGAAATAATTTTTGTGTAAGATCTACAAATGAACTTTGCCTTTTTAGTACAAATATACTCCCTTCTTCATCTTCGGGAAAATAAAAATCAAATTTTACATATCGATAAAATGTATCGCCTAGTTCTGTTGTACCGCGACTATTAATATTTGCTGATTCAAATTTCGGAATGGCTTCTTTTAAAGATACACCTTCAAATATTTTTGTAGCATAAGAAATGGTTTCTCCCTTTCTTACAACTATTTTCACACCTTCTTTTTCAAGTGATGAAACGAACGATTCATCTAATAGTTGTGATTGATTTTTCTTTGCCGCTAATTTCAATTCAATATACGTATTCTCTTCTTCTGGTGTAAGCGGCTTTTGAATATAGGAACTTTTATAGAAATTTTTCACTGATTCCAAGTCTCCTGTTATAGAAAAAACAATTAAAAATCCCGCGACTAATATGAGCGTGATGGAAACGAGAATAACAGCGATATAAGAGAATAAAAATCTTGTTTTAATAGACATATGTTACATCCTCACTTTAACAAACCATGTTATTCATAAGCATAAAAATATATGTTCAAATACTCAAGCGATTTTATAGTAATTTTAGCGTCAGTTTATAAAAATTTAATGTTCTTCTTTTACAGTTGAAATGAGGAGGTTGAAATTCCATGTTCAAAAAAACATTAAGCATGATATGTTGCGTAATTTTTTTACAAGGTTGCTCACAAGAACAAGAAGTTAAAAAGGAGATGACAAACATGGAGACAGCGCTACACGGTGCTGATGTAAATATTCCAGACAACGATGGTGTTACCCCGCTAGAGCATGCTCGTGCTCATAACTTTGAAGAGATAGAGAAGATTTTGTTAGAAGGGAATAAGTAAAAAGCTATTTTTTGCCTTCCTCCCCCACCCTATGCTACATTTAGCCTGTTACATCAATATTAATAGGGTGGGAATAAACATGAATAAACCTAAAATTGGGATGATTGGACTTGGAAGTATTGCGCAAAAGGCCTATCTTCCAACACTTACAAAAGAAACAGATTGGAATTTTGTAGGGGCGTTTACACCTAACGCGGAGAAAAGGAAACAAGTTTGCCAACAATACCGCATTCAAGACTTTCATTCTATTGAAACGTTAGCTTCAGAATGTGATGCAATCTTCGTCCATAGTTCAACTGCTACACATTATGAAATCGTTTCTGAACTTCTGAAAAAAGGAATTGACGTTTATGTTGATAAGCCGCTAGCAGCTACAGTGGAACAAGCTGAGCAACTAGTCGAGTTGAGCGAAAAGCATAACAGAAAGTTAATGGTCGGATTTAATCGCCGATTCGTTCCTATGTATGTTGCTGCAAAAGAGCAAGCTCATAATATTTCATGGGTTCGAATTGAAAAACACCGCACAAATAAAGTGGGGCCATATACGTACGACTTTACTATGTTAGATGATTACTTACATATTGTAGATACTGCTCGCTGGTTAGCTAATGATGATCTTAACGTCGTTCATAATATGATGCAAATAAATGAAAAGAATGAACTTCTTTACGGACATCACACATATACAACGCCAAGTGGACTGTTACTTTCTACCGCAATGCATCGCCACGCCGGTACAAATTTAGAACAAATTGAACTTGTAACGACAGGTAAAATCATTCGCGTAAAAAATATGAACACATTTGAAGTTGAGCAGGAAAATGCAGTTTCTCAGATTGGTTCACCATCATGGGATACGACGTTAAAACAACGTGGTTTTGAAGATGCTGTTCATCATTTTATTGAATGTGTACAAGGAGATACAAAGCCTGTTGTAGATGGATTAGAAGGATTAAAAACGCAGCAACTGCTGCAATCTCTACTAGAGAATGTAAACAAAAATTAAAACGGATACATTTTTCAGAATTTACTTTCATTCCCATTTCCCCTTTATTTCTCTCACAAATTTCTATAGAATATGTTGATAGGAATTATAAATTTCATATTGAATCGTGGAAAGGATGGGATTAACACATGTGGAACGAGTTTAAAAAATTCGCATTCAAAGGGAATGTAATCGATTTAGCTGTCGGGGTTGTAATCGGTGCTGCATTTGGTAAAATCGTTAGTTCTTTAGTAAAAGATATTATCACACCATTACTTGGTATGGTATTAGGTGGCGTTAACTTTACAGATTTACATTTTGGATATGGTAAATCTGCTGTTATGTATGGTAACTTCATCCAAACTATTTTTGATTTCTTAATTATTGCAGCTTCTATCTTTATGTTCGTTAAAGTGTTCAACAAACTAACATCTAAAAGAGAAGAAGAAGAAAAGACAGAAGAAATTCCAGAACCAACAAAAGAAGAAGTTCTTCTTAGCGAAATTCGCGACTTATTAAAACAACAAAATTCTTCTAAAGATAGAGCATAATTGAACGGATAAAAAGGCATGCCCCTCAGGACATGCCTTTTCTATATGCTATAACGTTTCCGAATTCATATGAATAAATAAAATAATACCTGCAACCATAAGTACCATAATACTACCTGCAAATAGTGTAATACCCATGAACATTAAACTTGTGCTCATGTCCACTGATACACTTTCAATAAAAATAGAAATTACATACGTGATAAGGGCAATTCCTGCAAGAATACTTCCTGGAACAAATCGCTTTAAGCCATTTTGTTTTAACGTCATATATGCAAAAATAGCAGTCATACAAAGCGTAATTATCCAAAGAACGATCATCTCTTCTCCCCCCTCACAAGCCTTTTCTTTCTATTATACATGACATTGCCCTATAATAGTTAAATTTGCACTTATGTGACATATAACAAGGAACAATACCATTTTGTAGCGAAGTCACCAATAGGCCATATACTCGGGAGGATTTCAATTGGAAGATGATATTGTAGGATATTTTAAACAGGTAGAGCGATTCGATTATATTACAATCGACTTAGACAAAAAGTTTTTTTATGCCTAAGTTGTACAATTAGAAACAAATATAACTTTACTAAAATTATCACTTAACTTAGACAAAGATGAAATTATTATTGCTGGCAATGTAAAACAATATAATCCTTCTAGGTTAGAACAATTAATACAAAGTTTTAAACGCACTGCACACAAACATGCCTGGAACATAATTTACGAAGTCCTGAAGAACTTTTTGCATTTTGGAAAGAAAATTGACCACCAGAAAAATGGATATTTTTCATATAAATCGATATAATTACTATATATAAATATCCTTTACAAGGGAGTGTTCATAATGGTTTGGATTTCACTAATCGTATTAGCCTATTTCATCATTCTCGTTCCAATACAGTATAACTATATTAAGATATTAAAGAAAAAACAGAAAAAAATGAACGTGTCACAAAACGAACTATATGACAACATGTCTTATGAAGAATCCCAAATACACTATCATTATCAAAGCAACGTATTTACAATACCTGCTTCGCTTGTCGCAAGTATTATTTATAAGGTGAAACATGCAGCATAATATGTACGCTGTAAAATTATTATTTGAATCTGTTCATTCTGGTGAGCCTGACCCTACTAAAGTGGATGAACATTATGAAGAAAGTCACAATACACTTTTTGAAGAAAGTATTATCCTCGTTAAAGCAAACGACCTAGAGGAAGCTCACGAATTAGGCAAAAAGATAGCTATACACTCTGAAGAATCGTACGATAATGTGTACGGTGAACAAGTCACATGGAAGTTTCGAAAAGTGCTACATGTATTTGAATTAAATGATACTTCATTTGAAACAGGAACAGAGTTATACGCAAGATTTTTACACGTTAAGAAAAATGAAACGGTAGATACAATAATTAAAACCTACTACCCTGAATACGAATAAAAGCTCACAGCAATTGCTGTGAGCTTTTTTATACTTATTTCGTTGAATCTCTAAATTGGATACGGTGAGGTAAGATAACAGTGTGATCTTCCACTTTTTCTTTGTTCATATACTTTGTTAATAGACGCATTGCTACTGCACCGATATCATACATTGGTTGTACAACTGTTGAAAGTTGCGGACGAACCATTAATGCAAGGCGTGTATTATCAAAACCAAGTACTTCTACATCAGTTGGTACGTTTAATCCAGCGTCTTGTGCTGCATGGATTACACCTAGTGCCATTTCGTCAGAAGATACGAAGATTGCTGTTGGCTTTTCATCACTGCTCCAAAGCTTTTCGAATGCTTCGATACCTGAATCATATGTGTAATCTCCATCGATTATAAGATTTTCATCATATGAAATACCTGCTTCTTCTAAAGCTTTTTTATAACCTTGTAACTTCTTCGCGCTTCCCGCTTTATTAATGAAAGGACCAGAGACGAAACCGATACGCGTATGCCCTTGCTCAATAAAGTGCTTCATTGCGTCGTAAGCTGCTTGCGTATAATCAATATTTACTGATGGCGTTTCATTTTGCTCATCAAATGACGCTGCTAATACGATTGGTACTGGAGACTTTTTGAATTCTTCAATGTGAATGTCTGTAATATCTTCACCCATGAAAACAATTCCGTCCACTTGTTTTCCAAGCATCGTATTTAATAAATGGAACTCTTTCTCTTTGTTTTGGTCAGAGTTACTTAAAATGATGTTATATTTGTACATTGTTGCGATATCTTCAATTCCACGAGCAAGTTCTGCATAAAACGTATTTGAGATATCAGGAATAATAACACCTACTGTAGTTGTCTTCTTACTTGCTAGTCCACGTGCTACCGCATTTGGGCGGTACCCTAAACGATCAATTGCTTCTAATACTTTCTTTCTTGTTGTAGGCTTTACATTTGGATTACCGTTCACTACACGAGATACGGTAGCCATTGAAACGTTTGCTTCACGCGCTACATCATAAATTGTTACGTTCATCTCATCGCACACTCCTTCTATTTTTGTTATCTATTTTTATGTATCGGTTACTTGAATGAAAAAAAGACATCAACTCTATTTGCAGATGCCACCAATCGTCCCGAGTTCTTCCTTTTACTAATGATACGATAAAAACGCAGGCTCATACAATATTTTCCCGCAAAAGTTTCGAAAAAATTCGCTTCTTTTCTCGTATTTTCGTATTTTTTATGAAAAAAAGGGCATTTTTTGTAAAAAAATAGATATCCCATGAGTACAAACTGTATATTAAGCCGTACGTTAGTAAATGAAATTTATATCGGCGATTTATATATATCGACTTACCGACAGAAACCAACAATGATATTCATTTGATGCGCGCTGGATCTGGGCTGGCAATAGAAGGTCACATCACCCTGTAGAATGCGTTATATCGACAACGACAGGTAAATATATGCTTCTTTCTTTAAAATCGGCACAGCGGAAACATGAAGCGTATTACGCGTCGTTCCTTCCCATCGGACCTTTTCACTTACAATAAAAAAAGACAGTTTAAACACTGTCTTTTTTACAAGAAGGAAACAAACGGTTTATCGCTGTTTTTCTCTTTTATAATAATTGCCTCGATTTTACTCTCGGACTTGATCTGCAATTGAACTTTTGCATCTTTAGGTAATTTTTCTAGCATACTTTGAGCAGCCATTTGGGTAAGAGCCATTAATTCTGTTTTACCGTTATATTTAATAACGATATTCATATTTAATGTATCCATCTGATTTTTCTTGTAAGAAACTTTAGCATTGACTGGGATATAATCTGCTGGAGAAAACTTTTTTATTGAATCCGCAAATGCATTTATTTTTGTATTATCTTCTCCATATGTTTTTGTAAATTCATCAGAAGGATATGAAAACGCTTGTTCATCAATCGTATTCCAATTTCCAAGGTTCGTATCATTCTTTTGAACGGTAGCACTAGCAATATACGTACCGTTTTTTAAAGAACTTGTACTTTCTTGCTTAAAGATAGCAAACGTAATTGGAGATTTATTATACTTGTCATTTTTATTAATAGCTTCAGTAAGTTGCTTGGCAACTTCAGCACCTTTAGACATTGCTTCTTCATTCGATACAGTTGACGACATTGCCAATCCGATCACAACACCAGATAAACTTAATTCATTTGAATTCTGCTTCCCGAAATAGTCTTGTTCTATAATATTTGTCAAAACTGGCGCTTCTACTTTCGCGACTAGTTCATCAACTAATTTCTCAGGGATATACTGATTTAATTGTAGTACATGATTTTCTGTATCAAATTGCTCTTTTGCAATATTCATTAAACCATTCTCATACTCTGCTAAATCTAATTTAGAATTTGTTTTTATATTAGCTGTATTTATAACCTTTTGTTCTTTTAAAGGAATTACAGTTCTATAATAATCTTTAGAAACAGCAGTTCTCGGAATCATGCTTTTTTCTTTCGTATCCTTTTGTATAACTTCATCCTTCTTACTAATCGTATCATTACTACAAGCTCCTAGTAATAAACTTACGACCGCGAAGGATAATGCCATTTTCTTCATTACTTAAAACCTACTTTCAACAATCTAGTTATTTAATTTGAACTATTAACAGTGTACCATTAAATATATTTCAACAAAAACAAAAAAAAGAAGCAAGCACCTTTAGCTTGCTTCTTTTTACTTAATATTCTCTTCTAAAGCGTCTTTTTTAATGTTCCAATGAGACGTATTCCATACTACCATCCCATCTTTTATGTATAACACTTGCGGAGATTCATGTTTAATGCTGTACTGCTCTGCAACACGATTCGAAACATCTCTCGCATCTTGTACGTATAAGTAATACGCTGGTACTGCTCTTTCTTCACTACAATACGCTTGAAATTCGGTATATGCACCATGACTAATTGGGCATGTCGTACTATGTTTAAAAAGAACATAAGGCTCGTTTTTTTCTACTAATACTTCAAGCTCTTCAATTGTTTCAACTTTTGTCATATTCATCACGATTCACCTCTCATACGAAGTCTAGAGCGTTTCTCTTTCTTTTCAGCTTTTTTCTCAAGTCTTTCTAATTTACGCTCTTCTTTTTCAACCTTTTTCTCTTGTCTTGTCGCACGATAATGATTGTATACTTCAATTGCTGCGCTACTCCACTGTACAACTTGCGCTACTTTATCTGCATTGTTCTCAATTTCGTCTGTAACAGACTCTGATACATTACGAAGTTTCGTATTTAAAGAATGGATTGTCGTTCCAATTCCATCTACACCTGATACTACTTTATTTAATGATTGTGACTTCTGTTGAATGTCATCAGCTAACGCATTTGTTTTATGTAATAATTGCTCCGTCTCTACGCTAATCCCTTGCATTTGCTTTTCTAAACCTTCTAACGTGCTCGCAACGTTTTCTAACGTCTTTTGAACCGATAACAACGTTCTGCATACATACACTACTAATACAGCGAAAGCAACCGCGATAATAGCCGCACTTACATATAAAAGAACTTGCATTTCATCACTTCCTTTATCTTTTTCATACTTTCTCCTATTATACAATCATTTTCCGTTTCGTTCTAATCCTTATCTTTTCATTAGAATTTTCATACTTATTCGTTAACTTTAACATAAATGATTCAACAAATTCCACTAAGTAGGTTACAATAGGAGAGGATACATAATTAGTAGGGAGGCTTTACATATGAAAGATCCACGCATTGAAAAGTTAGCATACAATTTAATTAACTACTCTATTCGCTTACAAAAAGGCGAAAAAGTATTAATTGAAAACTTTGGCTTACAAAAAGAACTTGTAACTGCACTTGTAAAAGAAGCATATGCAGCTGGTGGTTTCCCATTCGTTTCTTTAAAAGATCATCAAGTAGATCGCTCTTTATTAATGGGTGCTACTGAAGAACATTTTGAACAAATCGCTGCATATGAAGCAAGCGTAATGAAAGATATGGACGCTTATATCGGTCTTCGCTCTGGCGATAACATTAACGAACAAGCTGACGTACCAAGTGAAAGAATGCAAATTCACGGTCAAACAGTTGGTAAGAAAGTTCATAGAGACATTCGTGTTCCGAAAACACGCTGGGTTGTTCTTCGCTACCCAAATGCTTCTATGGCGCAGCTTGCTAAAATGAGCACAGAAGCTTTCGAAGACTTCTACTTCGAAGTTTGTAACTTAGACTACGGTAAAATGGATAAGGCAATGGATAGCCTTGTTACATTAATGAATAAAACAGATAAAGTTCGCCTAACTGGCCCTGGAACTGACTTAACATTCTCTATTAAAGACATTCCAGCTATTAAATGCTCAGGTCATTTAAATATTCCAGACGGTGAAGTATACTCTGCACCAGTTCGCGATTCTGTTAACGGTACAGTTTCTTACAACACACCATCTCCTTACAACGGTTATACATTTGAGAATGTACAACTTAAGTTTGAGAATGGCCAAATCGTTGAAGCAACTGCAAACGATACAGAGCGCATTAACAAAATCTTCGATACAGACGAAGGTGCACGCTACGTTGGTGAGTTCGCAATCGGCGTAAACCCATACATCTTACATCCAATGGGAGACATCCTATTCGATGAAAAAATCGATGGCAGCTTCCACTTTACACCTGGACAAGCTTACGAAGATGCATGGAACGGCAACAACTCGAACATTCACTGGGATTTAGTATGCATCCAACGCCCTGAATACGGCGGCGGCGAAATTTACTTCGACGACGTACTAATCCGTAAAGACGGACGCTTCGTTGTATCTGAACTAGAAGCTTTAAACCCAGAGAACTTAAAATAATAATAAAAACGCTCGGAATGTTCTCCGAGCGTTTTTTTATTAATAATTTAATAAATCTTTCGCCACATCTTCTGGCACTTTAAAACTCATTTTCTTATTTTTCATTTCAACTTCGACATAAGGGACATCTTTATATACTGTCATCGTACCAATTTCATGTAACTCTTTTTTATCATTACTCGACTCCGATAATTTTTTTGTATCCTCTTGGTACATTTTAAATGTTTTCCCTTGCGGAGTATCTAAAGGAGCCGACTGCATTTCCCACTTATCCATTTTCATGACTTCAAACAGCTTTTCAATTTCTTTCTTATCAGTAATTACTTTTTTATCACTTGAATCCGTAAGTGATTCAATCTCAACCTTTTGTGCCTTTTCTAAGTTCATATCAGCCTTTTCCTTCTTCGCACCACACCCTATTAAAAGAACGGATGCGGTTAGCAGAAGTAAAAATAACATAAGGACTTTTTTCATTTCTAATCCTCCTAATTACATAGAGCTACTTTTTTCGTTTTTTGTTTGCTGAAAATGAAAATAATATAACAGCGCCACTGCGATAGTACCTATTAATATCGGTACATATAGAGGCAGATCCCATTTCATATATACTCTAGTGCAACCAACAAGCACAAACAAAATTTCTAAACAGAATAAAGGTTTTACATATTTCATTTTTTACCTACCATTTCTATTTTCACATGTGGGTTCTCTTTTTCTACAAGCTCCAAAAACTGCTCCATATTTTGTGGCATCGCAATTATATGTACTTTATATGCATTCGTCGTAATTTCAAGGGATTTCCCAACTTGACGAATGATTCGTATCTCTTTCAATACGATATCGTCATTTAAAATACCGTACTTTAATACCCCATTTTCTACTTTATGCTTTTTAATAAATACTTCCCAAACGAGTGGTACATTTACAAGGAAACATAAACCCATTCCAATTAACGCTGACATCCACTGCTCTTTATTTGAGATAATCATGACAAGTGGATATACGAACATAAAAACTAACGTGAGACAAACGAAAATTACTACCGATTTACTTCTTTGAATCGGAATGTTCATACACGCACCCCCTAACCTAAATTATACCACTTTTCCCATTTTATTTAATAAAAAAAGGCCATTTCTACATGACCTTCTTAAACAATATATCTATAGAATTTCTTATCCACCTGTAACACTGGAAAACTTTTTGGCAAATCTTCTATATCCACACTTTGAAAACCATTCTTTTCATAAAAGCGATGCGCTGCTAAAAATTTCACTGTCGTTCCTAAGTAAATATCTTTCAGTTTTTTATTCTCAGCCCACGAAATTGCTGTTTGAAGCAACTTATATGATGCGCCCCACTCTTTTCCGCGAAATTCTTTTTTTACAAACATTTTTCTTAACGCTACTTGCTGATTCTCAATATCTAATAAAGCTACTGTTCCAACTACTTTATCATCATAAGTTGCTACCCAAAAGTTTCCATGATTCCTTTGATAAAATGTTTCTATTTCAAGCAGGTCTGGCTGCTCTTCTTTCGTAATGGGGACATTATACTCTTTTTGCTGAATATGAACGATAAGATCTACTACTTCATCTTGAAACGTACTTTCATACGGAATAATGCGTATCTTCTCGTTCATCGAATCTCCTTCCACTCTGAAGCTAGTAAACTATATACAGCGATATCGTGAAAATGATCATATAGCCATTCATCATCTCTTAAAATACCATCTAACTTAAAACCTAAACGCTCTGGAATAGCGCGGCTTTTCACATTTTCAACACCGCATCTAATTTCCACTTTATTTAATTTTAAATTCTCAAATGCATAGTGAAGTACAGCCTTCACGCTACGCGTCATAATACCTTTCCCGCCAGCATCTTCTGCCAGGTAATATCCGAGACTGGCCGCTTTCTTCCCCCAACTTACCGGATGAATGCCTACCATCCCAACGAGCTTTCCTTTATAACGTATGCCACTTTCAAAACCGTCTCCCTCTGCAAACTTCTTTAACCACATCGGACAAATCTCATCATACGCACCAGCAGATTTTACCCCATCTACCCAAGGAAGCCATCTTCGTAAATGATTACGGTTTTGGTCTATTAATTGATATAGTTCCTCTTTATGATGCTTCTCTAATAACTGTAATTCGATTTCATCGTCTACTCGAAGTGTGAACATGTTTTTTAGCTCCCTTTTAGTTTTCTTATTATTCTAACACTTGCGGATGTAAATTGTTAAATATTCACACTTTCTTTTGAATTTTATATATGAACAACCACTATATATGATTGATACCTAGATATGAATCATATATAGTTAAAGTATGGAAAAAAATGATAATTTTATAATTCAATTACGTAAAGGTGTTTTTGATCTCGCTATTTTGTCTTTAATAAGTAAACAACCTATGTACGGATACGAAATTACAAGTGCATTACAAGATATACCTGTGTTTCATATCCCGAACGGTTCGATTTACCCTATATTAAATCGAATCACGAAAAACAATTGGGCTGTTTCCTATTGGGAAGAGTCCGGTGATGGCCCAAAAAGAAAATACTATCGCATTACAGACGAAGGGAGAGAAATTTTACATAGTCGCTTACATGATTATGATGCAGTGTATCATGCTCTAATGTTACTAGCTAAAGGAGAGGATAAAAAATGAACAAGGAACAATTCTTTTCAAATGAACTCATTGCTTCTTTCTTACAGGATTTCGACAAAGGTTTAATGAACTTACCTACCTCAGCAAGAGAACAACATGTGCTAGAAATCAAATCCGATTTATATGAAAATGCATTAAGTAAAGAAAATGAAGGGATACCATTAGCAAGCATCCCTTCACAAGTGATTGAAGAATTTCTTCCTCCAAAAGAATTAGCACAGGAAATTGCCGGAGAATATACAGACGTTATTCAAGATGCACAGCAATCTACAAATACATTTATTAAATATTATTCCGGCCTATCTATCGCTCCACTCGTTGCTTTATCAGTACCTATCGCACTTGGCTTTATAAATATTTCAGCTAATTTACCATTTTTATTAGCCTTTATCGTAAGCAATATTTGGTTCATCTGTAGAGAAAACCATTGGAATACAAAGCAATTAAAATTTTTAAAAACAATGATTTCCTTTAGTACTAGCGTTTTAATTGCACTTCCGTTTGCATTCTTCGCGATTCGAATTATGATAACAAAACAATTCGATATGTTTTCATTCTATTATTTAATCGGATATGTACTTTTTAGTTCACTATATATCTTTTTATTAAAACAACTATACAAAAAGAATAAACAATATCAACAGATTAACGCTTTTTAAAATATATCGAACACAACAAAAAAAGACGCACAGCCACAGCTATGCGTCTTTTCTATTACTTCTCTGCAACTTGAACTTCTTTTACGTAAGCTGCTTCGAATTTTTGGATGTCTCCTGCGCCCATGAAAATTAGAACGCCGTTTTTATGTTTCTTTAATACATCCGTTGTTGTATCTGTAATTAGTTCTGCACCGTCAATACGCTTTTGCAGATCTTCGATTGTTAATTCACCTTTGTTTTCGCGCGCTGATCCGAAAATATCACATAAGTATACTTGGTCAGCTTTGCTTAAGCTTTCAGCGAACTCATCTAAGAACTTTTCTGTACGTGAGAATGTATGCGGCTGGAATACAGCGACAACTTCACGCTCTGGATGTTTTTGACGAGCTGCTTCAATCGTTGCATTAATTTCTGTCGGATGGTGTGCGTAGTCATCGATAATAACTTGCTCTCCCATTGGCTTTTCATTAAAGCGACGTTTTACGCCTTCAAAAGTTGTTAACTGATGCTTAACTGCTTCTACATCAACGTTTTCATAATGGCAAAGCGCGATTACTGCTAATGCATTTAATACGCTGTGGTTGCCGTATCCTGTAATTTTGAACGTGTCATAGTACGTATTACGAACGAATACATCGAAAATAGTACCATCTGTTCTCTTTTGAATGTTACGTGCTTGGAAATCATTATCTTCTCCAAATCCATAGAAAATAACAGGTACTTTCGCTTGAATTTTTTGAAGTTCTTCATCATCTCCACATGCAATAATACCTTTTTTCACTTGCAATGCCATCTCTTGGAATGCATTGAATACATCATTGATATCTGAGAAATAATCTGGATGATCAAAATCAATGTTTGTCATAATTGCATAGTCTGGATTGTAAGACAAGAAATGACGACGATACTCACAAGCTTCAAATACAAAATACTTACTATTTTCTACCCCATGCCCTGTTCCATCTCCAATGAGGTAAGATGTAGGGTGTGCACCTTGCATTACATGGGCTAACAAACCAGTTGTTGATGTTTTTCCATGCGCACCAGTTACAGCAACACTTGTGTATTGGTTCATAAGATCACCTAAGAAGTGATGGTAACGATGTACTGGGATGTTTAATTCTTTTGCTGCTACAATTTCTTCATGCGTATCAGGAAATGCATTTCCTGCAATAATCACTTGTCCTTCTTTTACATTATTTTTATCAAAAGGAAGGATCGAGATATTACGCTTTTCCAACGCTGTTTGTGTAAAGAAACGCTTTTCATAATCAGACCCTTGAACAGTATGCTTCATGTCATGAAGAATTTGAGCTAATGAACTCATTCCTGTTCCTTTAATTCCTACAAAATGGTAAACTGTCATCTTAAAGAACCTCCAACATTTCGAACTAATACAACGGCCTATCTATAAGACAGTATATGAATCTTTTCTTATTTTGGTAATCATCATACATTTTTGATGTAGTGAAGTTATTCTTTCCCTTCACTTATCAGGATAAACTCGTACGTACTTCTTTTTTATGTCCATAACAAATCCATTATAGCAAAAAAGAAGCCGCTATACTATGATAACAGAAAAACTGATAGGGTCAATCACCTATCAGTTTTTCTCTCTTTTACATATCTTCTCTTTTTTCTAATTGAACACGCTCTAGACGTGGGTTTGGACGATATTTACGACCAGCTTTCGCTTCTGGTTTTCCATTTAATTCTACGTTATCACCAGTAAAGCCAATATTCATTTTTAATAAGCTACTTCCTACTCCGTATATATCAACAGGTACGTTTTGAGCTTCAAATTCACGAATACGCTTCTCATCAAATCCACCAGTTACAACGATGTCTACATGCTGGAATCCTTCTTCATCAAGTGCTTTACGAAGTGCGAATACAAGCGATGGGTTTACACCACGTGGATCGAATGTTCCAAGTACTTCTGGGTGGCGAATGAAGTATTGATCAATCATCGTGCGCGACGTATCTACACGTACACCTTTTAATGTTGATCCAAATTCACGCGCTACGCGAAGTGCATCTGTAATGACATCATTATTGTAATCAATTAATACAACTAATTCATCTTCTGGGAATTTCTTATGATATGCTTTTGCCGCTTCCACAACATCACCATTAAACATTTGAATTAATGCGTGAGGCATTGTCCCCATACCACTTCTACCCCACCATTCATTCATCGCATGCGTCGCTTGTGCGCTCATACCTCCGATGTATGCTGCATAACCGTCACCAGCTTGTTGCGTATAATGATCGTCACGATCTCCCATGAAAATAACTGGTTTTTCTTTATCTACGCTACGCGCAGCTTGGACAACGTTATATACGTTTGTCGCAACTGATGTACGACGGGCTAAAATCCCATCAATGACACCTTCTAAAAATCCGAAATTTTCATAAGGACCATGAATTGTTAACACTGTTTCAAACGGACTAATATTATCGCCATCTTTTAAAGAGTTAATTTCAAGTTCCTCAGGATTTTTGGCGAATGTTTGTAGCAACGCAATCACTTCATCTGTTCCGCAAAGAACTGCATTTTCCTTTTGGAAAAATTGCATCGTCACAACACTTTTCGGGCGAAATTCTTCAATGATTTCTCTAGTCTTTAAAAAGTAAACGGCAGAGAACCAACCTTCTCCAACACGTTCGTCAAATTTAAATGTTCTATTTGTTAGTCTATTTATTTCACCTTTTAATTTTAATTCAATTTCTTTCATGTCGCTTTACTCCCTACTTTACTATCCAACATTTTCTATTAGTATACAGCAAAACCGTTTACTATACATTTGTTTCCTGCATAGCAGCGAATTCATCCTCAGAAATAAGGACATCTCTCGGTTTCGTTCCTCTTCCTTCAGAAATAATCCCTTGCGATTCCATCTCTTCAATGAGACGTGCCGCGCGATTATAACCGATGCGGAATTTTCGCTGTACAGAAGATGTGGACGCTCCCCCTTGTTCTACAACAAATTGACATGCATCAAAGAACAATTCGTCTTCCGACTCAGCTTGTTCTGTTTTCGCTAATAAATCCTCTTGCTTAAATAAGTAATTCGGCTTCATTTGCTTTCTCACATGATCAACTGTTTTCTCAATCTCATCATCCGATACATATACACCTTGTACACGAACTGGTTTAGACGTACCGTTTCCTAAAAATAGCATATCACCACGGCCAAGTAATTTCTCCGCGCCCCCAATATCAATAATCGTACGCGAATCAACTTGAGATGATACAGTAAACGCAATACGCGTTGGAATGTTTGACTTAATTAAACCTGTAATAACATCTACAGACGGACGCTGCGTTGCTACTAATAAATGAATACCACAAGCACGTGCTTTTTGCGCAATACGACAAATCGCTTCCTCAACATCACCAGGTGCTACCATCATTAAATCGGCTAACTCGTCAATGACAATAACGATATAAGGTAATGTCTCTCCTGGAATTTCTCGCCCACTTACAATCGTATTATAACGAGTTAAATCACGAGCACCAGCGTGCGCAAACAATTCATAACGACGCTCCATTTCTTCAACCGCCCACTTTAATGCAGCTGTCGCTGCTTTTACATCCGTAATAACAGGTGCTACAAGATGCGGAACAGAATTGTATGGTGCAAGCTCAACCATCTTCGGATCGATTAACATTAACTTCACTTCATGCGGTTTCGCTTTATATAAAATGCTCGTTAAAATTGCGTTAATGCACACACTTTTACCAGAACCCGTTGCACCCGCAATAAGTCCATGTGGCATTTTTCGAATATCCGTTACAATTGGATCGCCTGAAATATCAAGTCCTAGCGCAACTGTAAGCGGTGATTCGCTCTTTGTAAACACAGGACTTCTTAAAATTTCACGAAGGAATACTGGCTTACTTTCTTTATTTGGAACTTCGATTCCAATCGCACTCTTCCCTGGAATCGGTGCTTCAATACGAATATCTTTCGCTGCTAAACTCAGTTTAATATCATCACTTAAGTTTGTAATTTTATTTACTTTCACACCTGGGTCTGGCTGTACTTCAAAACGAGTTACCGCTGGACCTTGCGATACGTTAATAACATGTGCACCAACGTGGAAATTATTAAATGTTGTATCTAATAATTCTTTCTGTTCATCCAACCATTCCGTATTATCTAAAGCTGCCTGCTGCGGAATTGACAACAGTGTTAATGGCGGAATTGCATATGTCGGTGGTGTTTGCAATACATTTCGCATATCGTTCTCTCTTTGATTTACAACATATGCTTTCTCTTGTACTTGCTCTACCACCACTTGCTGCACTGGACGTTCTTCCACTTGTGATTCCACCACTACTTGCTGCATTGGTTTCTCTTCCACTTGTACCACTACTTGCTGCATTGGTTTCTCTTCCACTCGTGATTCTACCACTACTTGCTGCATTGGTTTCTCTTCCACTCGTGATTCTACCACTAATTCTACCACTACTTGCTGCATTGGTTTCTCTTCCACTCGTGATTCTACCACTACTTGCTGCATTGGTTTCTCTTCCACTTGTGATTCCACCACTACTTTGGTTTCTCTTCCACTTGTGGTTCTACTGCCACTTGTTGCATCGGTCTTTCTTCCACTTGTGGTTCCACTACTACTTGCTGCATTGGCTTTTCTTCCACTTGTGGCACTTGTGTTTCTTCTACTTGTTGGACAGGCTTATTCTCTACTCGTTCACTCATAGAAGGTTGCATTGCATTTACTCTAGCCGCATGTCTTTCCATTAATCGCGTTCTGTCTTGTTTCAACATAACAACATTAAATGGGACATGGCGCTTTTTCTGACGTTTTGGTTCTTCTTTTTGTACAATTGGTTGCTCTTCTGAGACCGGTGTTTCCTCTACAACTTGTCGTTCTTCCGCAATCGGTGCTT